>JBJXGY010000037.1:0-41986 GCA_046160185.1 Gaiella sp.
GAGTCGCTCTGCCCGATGCCGGCGGTCTCGGCGAGCACGAGATCGAACCCACACGCGCGGAGAAACGCGATCGCCGGGCCGAGCACCTCGCTGGTCGCGCTGTGCTGGCGGCGGGTGGCCAGGGAGCGCATGTAGGTGTGCCCGCGCAGCAGGCTGTTGAGCCGGATGCGGTCGCCGAGCAGCGCCCCGCCCGTCCGCCTGCGTGTCGGGTCGACGGCGACGACCGCGACCCGTACGTCCGGCAGGTATTGGAGGAACCGGGAGAGCAGCTCGTCGGTGACCGTGCTCTTGCCCGCGCCGCCGGTCCCGGTGATGCCGATCACGGGGACGCTGCGGCCGGCCTCCTCCCAGCTCGCACAAAGGGCGGCGAGCTCCTCGTCCGCGACCAGGCCGTCCTCGATCGCCGACAGCATCCGCGCCACGGCCAGGGGATCGCCGGCGCTCGGGGCGGCATCCGGCAGCACGGTGGCCACCCGCGCCCGCGCGGCCCGCCCGACGACGTCGTCGATCATCCCTCGCAGGCCGAGCGAGAGCCCGTCGTCGGGGTGGTACACGCGCTCGACGCCGTAGGCCTCGAGCTGCGCGATCTCGTCCTTGGTGATCGTGCCGCCGCCGCCGGCGAAGACCGCGATGTGCCCCGCACCGCGCTCGCGCAGCATGTCGACCATGTAGGTCAGGTACTCCACGTGCCCGCCCTGGTAGGAGCTGACCGCGATCGCGTCGGCATCCTCCTCGACCGCCGCCTTGACGATCTCGGCCACGCTGCGGTTGTGCCCGAGATGCACGACCTCGGCCCCGGAGGCCTGGATCAGGCGTCGCATGACGTTGATCGCGGCGTCGTGCCCGTCGAAGAGCGAGGCCGCGGTCACGAAGCGAAGCGGCGTTGCCTCCGTTCCCGGCTCGCCCTCGAGCCGCCGCTCCGGCTTCGTCGCGTGCGTGCTCATCCCACCTCGACCCTACCGCCCGCGGGCTGCTCGAAGCCGGCTGAGAGACAATTCACGGTCAAGTCAGATCTGCGCCATAACAAGCCTGTCCGATAATCGGAATATAGACTATCTGATCATGAAGGCGGACGTGCCAAGGGCGAGGCGCAGCGATCCGATCGCCGAGGCCCGCCGTCAGTGGCTCACCCACTGGGGTGCCGGCGCCGTGCCGGCGATGGAGGCGGTGACGTCGCTGATGCGCGCGCAGCAGATCCTGCTGGCACGTCTGAATGCGCTGCTCCGCTCGCATGGCTTGACCTTTCCGCGCTATGAGGCACTGATGATCCTGCACCTGAGCCGGCGCGGCGCGCTGCCCTTGGGCAAGATCGGCGCACGCCTCCAGGTGCACGCAACGAGCGTCACTAGCCTCGTCGACGGCCTCGAGCGAGCGGGCTTCGTCCGCCGCGAGCCGCACGAGCACGACCGCCGAGCGACGCTCGCGCAGATCACACCCGAGGGCCACGCGGTTGCGGAGGCGGCCACCCTCGCGCTTAACGAGGCCCGCTTCGGCACGGCACCCCTCGGACGGCGCGAGCTCGCGGCGATCACGTCCTCGCTCCGCTCCTTGCGAGCCCACGAGGACGGGTTCGAGCTGGGCTAGCTGGCGCGGCACCTCGAAACGTCGCAGCTGAAACTCGCGTGCGTGACGCCGAACAAGACTGAAAACTACTAGGCTGAAGTCGAGCAGTCTGCGTCAGAGTAGCGTGCGATGGTCAGGCGTTCTCCCTGCGCCCCTCGCCTGCCCGCCATTGGAGGTCAATACGGGGCGGCGAGCCCCTTCAGCATGGGGTAGTGCCTGACATTCGTGGTGAGGAGGTCGGCGTCGACGACAAGCGCGCTGGCCGCGATGAGGTAGTCGATGTCATCGATACCCGAGAAGGCCTTGCGGTAGCGGCGCGCGAGCGCTCCCGCGGTGCGCGCGACGTCGCTGTCGACGGGCAGCCACCGGAGTGCCGAGCAGAACGCTTCGAGGTCATCGAGCTCTTTCGGGCGGGCACCGGCGAGGAGCTCGAAGCGCGTGAGCTCACTCGCGACGATGTCGTCGCTGACAACGAGTCGGGTCACGAGCTCGACCGCTTCGGTGCGACCCCGTAGCACGTCGACGGCAATCGACGTATCGAGAAGCTTCACTCCAGGCCGAGGCGCGCAAGGCGCTCGTTCAGGTCACGGCGGATGCTGTCCACATAGTCGGCGCCGGTCGTCTGCCTCGTCCGCCAGATCCCCACGCCGCGGCCAAGCGCCTCGAGCCTCTCGTCGCGGGCTTCATCACGACCGAACGCAGCCCGAACAGCCCTCCGAATCAGCTCCGACCGCGAAGCACCGGTCTCCCGCTCGGTGCGATCGAGAAGATCGAGCTCATTCTGAGACAGGTACACCTGCGTTCTGACCATGACATTACTATACACCATGTAATGTCTAGTGGTCGGCCGCAGCTCCCCGCTCGGTCGCGGAGGCGAGCACGCCGGCTCGCACGAGCGCGTCGATCACGAGCTGCGCAGACTCCTCCGGGCCGAGCGTGCTCGTGTCCACCCGCACCTCGGGATTCTCCGGGGCCTCGTATGGCGAGTCGATGCCGGTGAGGTTCTTCAGCTCGCCGCGCCGCGCCTTCTTGTAGAGGCCCTTGGGGTCACGCTCCTCCACGACCGCGAGCGGCGCGTCGACGAAGACCTCGATGAACTCGCCCTCCTCGACGAGCGACCGCACGGTGAGGCGCTCGCTGCGGAAGGGGGAGATGAACGAGGCCAGCACGATCAGGCCGGCGTCGACCATCAGCCGCGCGACCTCGCCCACCCGCCGGATGTTCTCGACGCGATCGGCGGCCGTGAACCCGAGATCCTTGTTCAGGCCGTGCCTGACGTTGTCGCCGTCCAGGAGGTAGGTGTGGTGGCCGAGGCTGTGCAGCCGCTTCTCGACGAGGTTGGAGAGCGTGGACTTGCCCGCCCCGGAAAGACCCGTGAACCACACCACGCAGGGCTTCTGCCTGCTCAACTCCGAGCGCGCCCTCTTGTCGACGTCGATCGCCTGCCAGTGCACGTTCTCCGAGCGGCGCAGCGCGAAGCTGAGCATCCCCGCGCCGACGGTGGCGTTGGTCAGCCGGTCGACCAGCACGAAGCCGCCGGTGTCGCGATTCTGCGGGTACGGGTCGAAGGCGATCGCGCGGTCGAGCTCGACGGCACCCACCCCGATCTCGTTCAGCTCGAGCTTGGTCGCCGCCAGGTGCTCCAGTGTCTGGACGTCCACCTTGTACTTGAGCGGGTTGATCGTGGCCACCGCGGAGGCGCCGCCCAGGCGCAGCACGTACTCACGGCCCGGAAGCAGTGGCTCGTCGTCCATCCAGACGATCGTGGCTTCGAAGGCGTCCGCGACGCTCGGCCGATCGTCTGTCTTCGCGATCACGTCGCCGCGGCTGACGTCGATCTCGTCGGCGAGCGTGAGCGTGATCGCCTGCCCGGCCACGGCGAGCTCGAGGTCGCCGTCGAAGGTGACGATGCGCTCCACCGTGCTCTCACGCCCCGAGGGCAGCACCACCACCCTGTCGCCGGGCGCGACCGAGCCGCCGACGACCGTTCCCGCGAACCCGCGGAAGTCGAGGCTGGGGCGGTTGACCCACTGCACGGGCAGGCGGAAGGGGCCGCGTCGCAGCTCCTCCTCGTCGATCTCGACCGTCTCCAGGTATCCGAGCAGCGTCGGCCCGGCGTACCAGCCGAGCTCGTCGCTCGGTGCGACCACGTTGTCCCCGCGCAGCCCGGACAGCGGGATGCAGCGAACGTCCTCGGCGCCGATCCAGGCGGCGAGATCTGCGACCTCGCTCTCGATCTCCCGGAAGCGCTGCTCGGAGAAGTCGACGAGATCCATCTTGTTCACGGCGACCGCGATGTGGCGACTGCCGAGGAGCGAGACGATGAAGGCATGGCGACGGGTCTGCGTGAGTACGCCCTTGCGGGCGTCGATCAGGATCACCGCGCAGTCGGCAGTGGACGCCCCCGTGACCATGTTGCGCGTGTACTGCTCGTGGCCGGGTGTGTCGGCGACGATGAACTTGCGCCGGTCGGTGGAGAAGTAGCGGTAGGCGACGTCGATCGTGATCCCCTGCTCTCGCTCGGCGCTGAGACCGTCCAGCAGCAGCGCGAAGTCGAGCTCCTCCCCTTGCGTGCCGACCCGTTTCGAGTCGACGGCGAGCGCCGCGAGCTGGTCGTCGAACAGCACCTGCGACTCGTAGAGCAGGCGACCGATCAGCGTGCTCTTGCCGTCGTCGACGCTGCCGCACGTGATGAAGCGCAGCATGCCCTTGTGCTCGTGCTCGTGGAGGTAGGCGAGGATGTCCTCCGCGATCAGGTCGGTGCCGGGCGGGCCGGCGGCGCCGGAGGCACTGGAGCCCATCAGAAGTAGCCCTCCTGCTTCTTCCGCTCCATCGACCCCGTCGCGTCGTGATCGATCACCCGTCCCTGGCGCTCCGACGTCCGCGCGAGCAGCATCTCCTGGATGATCGCCGGGAGCGTGTCGGCGTCGCTCTCGACGGCGCCGGTCAGCGGGTAGCAGCCGAGCGTGCGGAAGCGGACCTTCTTCAGCATCGGCTGCTCGCCGGGCTCGAGCGGCAGGCGGTCGTCGTCGACCATGATCAGCACACCGTCGCGCTCGACCACGGGGCGTTCGGCGGCCAGGTACAGCGGCACGATGGGGATCCGCTCGCGGTACAGGTAGAGCCAGACGTCGAGCTCCGTCCAGTTCGAGAGCGGGAACGCGCGGATCGACTCGCCCTTGCGCTTCGCCAGGTTGTAGACGCGCCACAGCTCGGGGCGCTGGTTCTTCGGATCCCAACGATGCTGCGCCGAGCGGAACGAGAGGATCCGCTCCTTGGCCCGCGACTTCTCTTCGTCGCGCCGCGCGCCGCCGAAGGCCGCGTCGAAGCCGTACCTGGTCAGCGCCTGCTTGAGCGCCTCCGTCTTCATCACGTCGGTGTGCACGGCCGAGCCGTGCGTGAACGGACCGATCCCCTTCGCGAGGCCGTCCTCGTTGACGTGAACGATCAGCTCCATCCCCACTTCGCTCACCATGCGATCGCGGAGCGTGTACATGTCGCGGAACTTCCAGGTCGTGTCGACGTGGAGCAGCGGGAACGGCGGCTTGGCCGGGTGGAACGCCTTCCGTGCCAGATGGAGCATCGCCGCGCTGTCCTTGCCGATCGAGTACAGCATCACGGGGTTCTCGGCCACTGCCACGACCTCGCGCAGGATGTGGATGCTTTCGGCCTCGAGGCGCTGGAGATGCGTGAGACGATCGGCGGGCCCCTCCATGGAGACAATCTACCCCGACGCTCTCGACCCTCCCGACCCCCGGGCCGCCCGGCCCGCAAGACCTAGACTGGCCCGCATGCGCGTTCAGGAGCTGTTCGACCTCCGCGGCAAGGTTGCCATCGTCACGGGCGGCGCCAAGGGTCTCGGACGGCAGATGGCCGACGCGCTCGCGGAGTGCGGAGCCGACCTCGTGATCTGCGCCCGCAACGAGGAGCGCTGCGTGCAGGCCGCCGCTGAGCTCGCCCACCTCGGTGTCCGCACGCTCGGGCTCGGATGCGACGTCCGCGACGCCGGATCGGTCACGCACGCCGTGGAGGCGACGGTGGAACGGCTCGGTCGCGTGGACATCCTCGTGAACAACGCAGGGACCTCCTGGGGCGCTCCGGCGGTGGACGTTCCCCTGGAGGCCTGGCAGAAGGTGATCGACGTGAACCTCACCGGTGCCTTTCTCTTTGCGCAGGCGGTCGGCCGCGTGCTGATCGCGCAGGCGGCGGGTGGCAAGATCGTGAACATCTCCTCGGTCGTCGCCTTTCGCGGGACAGCGCCCGAGGCCCTGGACGCGCTGCCCTACACCGCAAGCAAGGGAGGGTTGACGGCTTTGACGACCGACCTGGCGGTGAAGTGGGCCCGCTTTGGCATCAACGTCAATGCGATCGCGCCCGGCTGGTTCCCCACCGACATGTCCGGGAAGGTGCTCGAGCGATCCGGTGAGCTCCTGCTCTCCCGCGTCCCGCTCGGGCGCTTTGGTTCCACCCACGACCTGAAGGGCGCGATCGCCTTCCTGGCCTCGCCCGCGTCCGACTATGTCACGGGGCAGACGCTCCTGATCGACGGAGGCCTGAGCGCATCCTGACAGTCCACTAGTCCGGATGTCGTGTGTGCCACTCGGTCGCCCGCTCGTACGCGTATCCGAAGCGGCAGAGTACAGATTCGCTCGACCGGCGACCCACGAACTGCGCGCTCAGCGGCAGGCCGTCTGCCGAGAAGCCGCAAGGCACAGACAAGGTCGGGCTGCCGCTGAAATTGAACGGCTGACTGTGGATGTCATTCCTGACTTGGCGGCTCCACGATTCGTCGGTCTCTGCGTCGAACGGATCGGTCTCCTTGACGCGTGCCGTGTTAGCCATCGAGGGACACAGCAGACAATCGACGGTGTTCAGCATGCTCTCGATAGCCGCTGCGACTTCGGTTCGAACCTTCGAAGCGGCTGCCAGCGCTGCGGGAGTGACTCGCCGACCGGCCTCGAGCGCAGCACGCAGTCCCGGTCCGTACTCGCTGGCTCGCCCCGGGAACGTCACCGCATGAGCTGCAAGCGCCTCCACACGACACAAGTCGAGCCATGCGCTGCCGACGTTGCTGACATCCGGCATGTCGACGGCCACGACGGTCGCGCCCACTCGGGTCAATTCAGCGAGAGCGTCATCCATCGCCTGGCCGACATCCGGGTCGACGTTCTCCGTGGCATATCGACGGTCGAAACCGACGCGCAGACCCACGATCCCTCGATTCAGCTCGGCACGTACAGCGGGTACCGGGTCCCGCAGCGACGTCGGGTCCTTCGGATCGTGGCCGGCCATCGCTTCGAACATGATGGCAGCGTCTTCAACCGTACGAGTCATCGGTCCGACGTGATCCATCGAAGCTGCCAGGGCGAACACGCCGTGGCGGCTGACCCGGCCGTACGTGGGTTTGAGCCCGACGCAGCCGTTCGCGGCCGATGGATACCGGATCGAGCCCCCCGTGTCGGTACCCACCGATCCAAAGCACAAGCCCGCTGCCGTCGCCACGGCGGAGCCACTCGATGACACACCGCTCCAGCGCGAGCTGTTCCAGGGGTTGACCGGCACCTGCAGGCCGGGAAAGTACGGACCGAACGCACCTTCGCAAAGCACGAGCTTCCCCAGGACGACCGCACCCGCCGCTTCCAGCCGAGCGACGACTGTTGCGTCGAGGTCGGGCACGAAGTCGGACAAGACCTTGGTACCCGCCATGGTGCGAACGCCGCGCGTAGAGCAAAGATCTTTCACCGCGACGGGCACGCCATGGAGAGCCCCGCGGTACCGGCCGGCGCGAATCTCCGTGTCCGCGCGCCGAGCGCTTGCGATCGCTTGGTCGGCCATGACCGTGACGTAGCTCTGCAGGCGCTCGTCCACCGCGGCGATCCGGTCGAGCAGGTGCTGTGTGACGTCGACCGAGAGCAGCTCGCGTGCTGCGATGAGTTCGGCGACGTCGGTCAGACTCCAGTAATGCAGCGGGCGCGTGGCGTGCTCGGGTGGGTCACACCGCAAGGCAGAACCCGTCACATGCCCATCGCGTGGTACCCGGCGTCGACGTACAGCGTCGTACCGGTCACGTTCTTGGCGTCCTCCGAGAGCAGGTAGGCAGCGGCGGCGCCGCAATCCTCGGCCTCCATGTGCCGGTGCAGCGGCGCCCTCTGCTCGAACATCTCCTCCATCGTCGTGAAGCCGGCGATCGAGCGCGCGGCGAGCGTCCGCACAGGCCCCGCCGAAATGGCGTTGACGCGGATGTTCGACTGGCCGAGATCCCACGAGAGGTAGCGCATCGAGGAGTCGAGCGCCGACTTGGCGACGCCCATCACGTTGTAGTGCGGAACCGCTCGCTCCCCGCCGAGGTAGGTCATGGTCATGATCGAGCCGCCGCCGCGCGCCTGCATCAGCGGCTCCGCCCGCTTGGCCGCGGCCACCAGAGAGTACGCGCTGATGTCGAGCGCCAGCCAGAAGCGGTCGCGCGGCGTGTCGATGAACCGTCCCTCGAGATCCTCCGCGGCCGCAAAGGCAAGGGAGTGCACGAGCACGTCCAGCCCGCCGCCGAAGAGCTCGCCCGTCGCCTGGAAGACGCGGTCGAGATCGCCGTCGGAGCGGACGTCGCAATCGCCGACAATCTTCCCACCCACCGACTCCGCCAGCTCGCGCACGCTCTTCTCGATCCGCTCGCCCTGATAGGTGAAGGCGAGCTCGGCGCCCTCAGCGGCGAGGCGCTGTGCGATCGCCCACGCGATCGACCGCCGGTTCGCCACCCCGAGCACCAGCCCCTGCTTGCCCTCGAATCTCCTGGACATGAGGCGATCCTACTGACCCACCGTCACGAAACGTCAAGCGACGTCCCTTGCGAGCCCCTGAAGGGGCTGTGGGGGTCAGCAGGCCGGCGGAGTCAGCGAGGGCCGGCGGGGAGCATTGCCGACGCCGTCAGCAAGGCCCACGCCGTGAGCAAGGCCCGCCGGCCTTAGGAGCGCCAGGGCGCCCGGAGCGCCCGGAGCGCCCGTCAGCGCCTCTTCCTTCCAGAGGCGCTTGTCCCTGCGGCGGACAGGACCCTCTGGAAGACGGTCTCCGTCCGTTGGGGGGCTGCAGCGCCCGCCGGTAGGCTCCTGCGGATGAGCGGGAACCAGATCGCCGTCGTCACCGGAGCTTCATCCGGCATCGGGGAGGCCGCCGCTCGCGCGCTCACCGCGCGCGGCTGGCACTGCGTACTCGTCGCGCGACGCGAGGACCGGCTGCGGGCCCTGGCGGGCGAGCTCGGCGGCGAGGTCGAGGTGTGCGACGTCGCCGACCGGGAGGCGGTCAACGCGCTTGCGGCGCGCGTGCTCGAGCGCCACCCGCAGGTGCGGCTGCTCCTCAACAACGCCGGCATCCCTGCCCGCGGCAGCTTCCTGACGGTCGAGGACGAGCGGATCGAACAGGTGCTTGGCGTCAACTACCTGGGCGGCGTCTGGTGTGCGCGCGCCTTCCTGCCCGGCTTGCGGGCGGCCGCCGTGACCGGGCGAGCGCACGTGGTGAACCTCGTGTCGGTTGCCGGGGCCGTCGCCTTCGCCCCGGCCGGGGCGTACGCCGCCTCCAAGCACGCGCAGCTCGCGTTCTCGCGCTCGCTGGCTGCGGCGCTACGCGGCTCGGGGATCTCGGTGCATGCCGTGCTCCCGGGCTTTGTCGAAACCGAGGGCTTCCCGCAGAAGGGTGTGCTGGCGAGCCGGTTGCTCTCGCGCTTTGTGATCGATACGTCGAGAGTCGCCGAGTCGATCGTCAAAGCGATCGAGAAGAACAGGGCAGAGGTGGTCGTGCCCTGGTTCCCCTACCGCCAGATCATGCTGCTCCAGGCGCTCTTTCCGGCGCTTCTGGCACGGTTCGCCGGAGCCTCCGACTACAAGCGCTGAGCCGCGACGAACCACGCCACCCGCACCTCGTACGGGTCGGCCGGCGCCAGAGCCAGCACCCGCGCGCGCTCCTCGCCCGTCAGCGCCACAAGATCCAGGAACTCGCCCACGTCGCGCGTCTCGTTCGAGATCTCACACGTCTCGACGGTCAGGCCGTGACGGCGGAGCAGCGCCTCGATCTCCTCGCGACGGAGCAGCGTCCGGTGGGTCGCGTCGCGTGCCTGCTCGAACGCGTGGTCGAGAGCGGCACGACCCGGATCGTCTCCGGCGATCTGGTCGGCCACGACGACGCGCCCGCCCGGGACCGTGACCCGGGCCAGCTCGGCCACTACGCGTTCTGGGTCCGCACTGTGGTGGAGGACGCGGAGGCAGCCGGCGACGTCGAATGACGCATCGGGGAACGGGAGGGCCACCGCATCTCCCGAGACGAACGAGCAGTTCGGCGGCGCGGACGCAGCCGCCTGCGCGATGTACCGCTCGTCGAGATCGACACCCGTCACCTCGCGGGCCGACGGCGCGAGCGCCTCGGCGAGGGCGCCCGTCCCGCAGCCTACGTCGAGCACCTTCTCGGTCCCGGTCAGTGGCAGCAGCCGGCCTACCCGCTCGGCGAGCTCTGCCGCCCGACGGCGCTGCAGCACGACGCGAAGGTCAACGCTCACGACGCCCGAAGCGCGCGCCCCGAAAGCGAGACCTCGGGCAGATGGAAGCGATACACGGCGACGCCGTCGTCCACGATGTAGATGTCGGAGAGCCCTTCCACCCCGTGCAGCACCGGCCGGTCGTAATGCTCGGCCAGGCGGACGAGCGTCTCGATGTCCTCGACTTCCGTCACCCAGCGGCTCTCGGGGACGACGATCCGCGCGTCGAGGATCCTCGAGCCGTAGCGCGCGGCGATGCGCGCCGGCTCGCCGCCGACAACGCGTGCGGCGAGCAGGACGGCGCCGGCAGCGAACAGCAGCAGCGACGTCAGGACGCCGAGCGCCCCCACCCGGCGCACGAAAGTCACCGTGGCGCGACGGTCGCCCACGCCGAGCGACGCCTGCTCGAGCGCGGTGGCTGCCGTGGCCTGCCGCGGCCGAAGCGCCGACTGGAGGCCGGCCGCCCCGGCCACCGGCGCCAGTGAGACGCCGTCGAAGGCGAAGCGGAGTCCGGGTGCGAACGTCGAGTCGACGACGCTGCCGGCGGCGTAACCGGCGAGCGTCACCCGTGGCCGGAGAGTGAGCTCGAACGCGGTCGAGCGCGAGCCGGTGAGTACCGGCATCTGACGGGCCGCCCGCGTCAGCGCGCGCACGGAGAGCACTCCCTCGACCCGCGCCATCCGGTCCGAGAAGGGCTGCTCGGGAACGATCACGAACGTCCGCGTCCAGCCGCGCGTGTCCGACAGCACCGCCTCGAGCTGGACACCGCCGCGGACGGCGGTGCGTCCACGGGCGGTGACGCTGTACTCGAACGCGACGCGCATCCGCGAGACGAGCCTCGTGAACACGACCTGCCCGGTCGTGACCCGTCCATCCGGATAGACGGCGCTCGGGCGGACGTCGGCGTCGTACGAGAACGCTCCCTGCTGGACGAGCGCGTCGGGCACGGTCATGGCGCGGTGTTCCGGGCTCGCCCACGCGTACACGGCCAGCCCGCCGAAGATGAGGCCGGCGACCCCGGAGCCGATGCACAAGGAACGCAGAGTCTGAGGTGGCAGCCACTCGCGGGGCAGGGGGTCGCCGGCGGCGAGCGAGCGCACCACGTCCCGTCGGCGAAGCGAGCGGCGGATCAGGACCAGCAGCACGAGCACGATGGTCAGCGCCAGCGGCCCATAGTGGGCCGGGGCGGTCAGCCAGTCAGTCGCGTCGCCGACGCGCGGCAGCGTGAGCCACTCGCTGCCGAGGACGCTCCCTGCCGGCACCACCTCCGGGTCATCGGCGACGGCGTTGTCGCCGCGCGTGACATAGCCGCCGTCCGCGAGCGCGACGATGCGGTGATAGACGACGCCGCCGGATCCGTCCTGGAAGAGGATCGCGTCCCCGGCGTCGTACGCGCCCCGGTCGCGGACGATGACGAGATCGCCCGAGCGGAGACCGGGCTCCATCGAGCCGTCGCGCAGGATGCGATAGCCGGTATGCCCCCCGATCTCCGGGGGCGCCAGGAACCACCAGGCAGCCGCAAGCAGGCCAAGGCCGAGCACGACCCCAGCTGGACTGCGGAACCTGAAACGCGACGATGTCATGTCAGCAGCGCGTCCTTCGCCGCTCAGGTTGCCTTGTCCTTCTGGCAAACGCCCGCGGGGGTTCAGGAAAGGACGTCCGGTAGCTCGGCGAGCAGGTCGGAGGCGACGAGGCCGGCGGGCGGGCGGCGGCGGGCGGCGAGACCGTGCGCGACCGCGGCGGCAGATGCGGCGGTCAGCGGTGAGAGGCCTTTGGCCAGAAAGGCCGTGACGATCCCGGTGAGGACGTCGCCGGTACCGGCGGTGGCGAGCGACGGCGGGCCCAGGTCGGCGACGACCACCGTGCCGTCGGGGCCGGCGACGAGCGTGTCGGCGCCCTTGAGCAGGACGGTGGCGGCGAAACGGACGGCCGCCTCGCGGGCCGAGCCGAGACGACGCCGCGCGACCTCGGCACCCTCGACGTCGAGCAGCCGCGCCAGCTCACCGGCATGCGGTGTGAGCACCGTCGGCGCGTCGCGAGTCACCGGCGTCAGTCCGAACAGGGCGTCCGCGTCGACCACCGCCGGCAGCGGGCATGCCGCGAGCACACCGGCCACGAGCTCCCTCGCCCACTCCGACCGTCCAAGGCCCGGCCCGATCGCGAGCGCACCAGCACGACTCGAGAGCTCGAGCACGGCCTGCACGGCGGCACCGGCATCGCCGCTGTCGAGCGGCATCTTCACGGGCTCGAGGGCCAGCACCTCCGCCACCGCGAGCGACTCGCGCGGCACGGCCAGCGTCACGTAACCGGCGTCGGCGCGCAGAGCCGCCGTCGCGGTCAGCACGGCCGCACTCGTGAGACCCGCTGCGCCGCCCACGACCAGCACCGCCGCGGCGAACTTCGAGTCGGGTGCCCGGCGAAGCGGAACAGCGGCCAGGATCGCCGGCGTCACGCGCCGAACGCCGGTCGGCGTGTGCTCGAGCCCGATATCGGCCACCACGACCTCGCCCGCGTGGAAGCAGCCGGGTGCCACCGCGTGACCGACCTTGGCGCCGTGAAAGGTCACCGTGCACGTCGCCGTCACGGCCGCGCCGGGGACCTCGCCGGTCGAGGAGTCGACGCCCGATGGAATGTCGACGGCGACGACGGGTGAGCCGGCTCCGTTGATCCGCTCGATCAGCTCGGCAGCTTCGGGCCTCGGCGCACCGTGGAACCCCGTACCGAAGAGCGCGTCGACGACGACGTCGTATCCCTCCGGCTCGGCCGTCTCGACCGCATCGACGCCTCCCTCGCGGAGCCGCGCCGCTGCGATGCGGCCATCGCCACCGTTGGCGCCGCCCCCGCACACGACTGCGACGCGACGGGCTTCCGGATAGCGCGCACGCACCTCGCGCGAGACGGCGAGCCCCGCACGCTCCATCAGCTCCTCCGCGGTTCCCGGAAACCCTGGATACCGCTCCTCGGCAGCACGCATCTCGGCGGCCGTGTAGAGCGGCTCGAAGAACCCGCTCACGGCTCGAGCGTGGCGGTGCAGACGGCACCCGCCATCGTGTGCGAATGCGTCAGCGAGACATCGATCTCCCGGAGGCCGACGCGCTCGGCGTAGGCCAGGGTCTTGCCGGTGAGCGTGACGCCCGGCTTCGGGGGGCCGACGATCTCGATGTCCTTCCACGTGAAGCGCACACCGCAGCCCAGTGCCTTGCCGACCGCCTCCTTGCCGCAGAACCGTGCGGCGTAGCTCTCGGCGGGGTTGCGCCGCGTCTCGCAGTAATCCTGCTCAGCCCTGGTGAAGCAACGGTCGCGAAAGCCAGGGCGCTCCAGCGCGCGAACGATGCGTGAGATCTCGATCAGGTCGGTGCCGACGCGGTGTGCCATCGCCTGCAGAGCCTCACAGGCTGCGCTCGAGCCACTCCGGTAGCTGTGCCACGGAGCTGAGCACGACATCGGGGACGATGCCGGAGATCTCGACCGCGTCGGGGCGGAACTTCCCCGTTCGCACGAGCGCGGTGCGCATCCCGAATCGCTGCGCACCACGGATGTCGTCCTCGATGTCGTCGCCGATCATCCAGGTCAGCGCGGGCTCGGCGCGCAGCGCGTCGAGCGCGGCGGCGAAGTAGGCGCCGGAGGGCTTGCCGAGCACCGTGGCGTCGACACCGGTCGCGTACTCGAGCCCGGCGACGAACGCGCCGGCGTCGAGGAGCGGCCCGCGGGCAGTCTGCCACCAGCGGTTGCGGTGCAGGCAGTAGAGATCGGCACCGCCCTGGATCTCGGCGAAGGCGCGGGCGAGATTCATGTAGCTGAAGACGTTGTTCGGCTCGACCGACTCGTCACAGCCGCCGATGAGGACCGCGTGCGCGCCTTCCCCACACAACTCGATGCCCTCCAGATCGGGAACGATCGAGGGCATGACAAGGGCGAGCACCCGCTTTCCGGCAAGCTCGCGGGCAGCCGCGCGCGGCGTCGTCTGCAGCTCGTCCTCGGATAGCTCGAACCCTGCCTCCGTGAGGGCCGCGGCGAGGTCGGCGCGTGGCGTCACCGAGTTGTTCGTGACGAAGCGCAGGGAGTGCCCCGCGCGGCGGAGCTCGGCCACGGCCTCCTGGGCGCCCGCGATCGGCTCGCCCGAGACGTGCAGCACGCCGTCGATGTCGATGAGAATGCACGCCATGGATGCCGACTCTATTCGCGTCACGCGCAGCGTGTCCCTGCCGCGGGACGAGATCGTGTTTCGTGTCTCACGCTCCAGTGGGCCGGGTGGACAGCACGCCAACAAGGCGGAGACGCGCGTGGAGGCCGTCTTCGACGTGGAGGCATCGCAGGCGCTGACCGAGATCCAGAAGCGCCGCGTCGTGACACGGCTCGGCCCGGTCGTGCGGGCGGTGTCGCAGGACGAGCGGAGCCAGCTGCGGAACCGCGAGCTGGCGACGCAGCGCCTCGTCGCACGGCTGGCGGAGGGCTTACGTGTGGAGCGGAAGCGGCGGGCGACGGCGCCTACGAAGGCCAGTCGTGAGAAACGCCTGGAGGGGAAGAAGCGCCGCGGTCAGACCAAGCAGCTGCGCCGGGCGCCGGACGAGACGTGACCGATCTCGCGCCACGCCTCGTGGCGCCGCGGCTCGGTCGGCTCGGCACGCCGTACCTGTGGGTGCAGGAGTGCACGTCGACCCAGGACGTGCTGCGCGCGGGGGCGCAGCTGCGTGAGGGCGCCCTGGCCGCCACCGAGCATCAGACAGCGGGACGCGGCCGCCGGCGCCGCACGTGGGACGACAAGCCCGGCTCGGCGCTCCTGTTCTCGCTCCTCCTGGAGCCACCCGCCGGCGAGACCGGGCGCTATCCGCTGCTCTCCCTCGTCGCGGCACTCGCGGTGGCCGAGTCGGTCGAGCAGGCTACGGGGCGGCGCGCGGTCGTGAAGTGGCCGAACGACGTGCTCCTCGAAGGCCGCAAGGTCGCGGGGATCCTGCTCGAGGCGACCGGCAACCGGGTGATCGCCGGCGTCGGCATCAACGTCAACCAGTCGGCCGAGGAGCTCCCGCGCGAAACACGCGTGCCCGCGGGCTCGCTCGCCGCGATCACCGGCCAGACCTTCGACCGTGGGAGCCTGCTGATCGACCTCCTCGGCCGGCTGAGCGACGGTTACGACCGGTGGCGGCTGGCGGACGCGTCACTGACCGCGGAGCTGGACGAGCGGAACGCGCTCCGCGGCGAGACCGTGACGATCGGTGGGGTCACCGGAATCGCCGGCCGGGTCACGGCCGACGGGGCGCTCGAGATCGAGACGCCGGCCGGGCTCGTGCAAGTGGGGAGCGGTGAGGTCGATGCGGGGACATAGGTCCTGACCAACGCCGCTGGCGAGCCCCTGAAGGGGCCCGCCGGGGCTCTACTCACGAGCCACTGAGGCGAGCGTGCGCGCTCGCTCGAAGTCGGCCGGGGTGTTGACGTTGACGAGCGAGAGGAGGTCTGCGTCGTGGAGACGCAGCATCTCCTCGTCGAGCCAGACCGTCGGCGCCCCTTCGAGGAAGGTGCCGAGGCCTCGGCGGCCCGCCCGGAGGAAGGCGTCGATCTCGCGCCACAGCGACGGCCGGTAGGCGGCGAGGAGCGGCTGGCGGTAGCCGGCGGCGAGCGGGACGGCGGCGTCCGCGCCCTCCGGCAGCGCCTCGAGCACGGCGCGTACGACCGGCGACCGAAGAAGCGGCATGTCGACCGCCACTGCAACCGCCCGCTCGACACGACCCTCCAACGCCCGTAGCCCGACGCGGAGACCCTCCAGCGTGCCCCCGTCTGCGATCTCGTCCCGCACGACCTCGCGCAGCGGAGGCAGCGCCAGGGCCGGCGCGGCCGACACGACGACGGGGCCGTCGACGCCGGTAGCCAGTACCCCGCACACGTGGACGACGAGCGGCCCGCCCTCCCAGTCGAGCATGGCCTTCGACCGCCCCATGCGGCTCGAGGTTCCCCCGGCGAGCACGATCCCGCCGTCCATGCCCGGGACGCTACCGGCGCCGGCCGGACTGCACGTGCTGGAAGCCGAAGCGCCCCTTGATGCAAAGGTTGCCGCGGGTGATGTCGTGGTCGTCGGGGCTCGAGACCTTGACGATCGTGTTGTCCTGCACGTGCAGCTCGAGGTTGCAGCCGACGCCGCAGTACGGGCAGATCGTCTGTGTCACCGTCTGCTCGTCCTGCCGCCAGTCGCCGGCCTCGCGCAGCTCGTGCTCGGAGCGGAACATGAGCGCTCCGGTCGGACAGACGCCGATGCAGTTGCCGCAGTACACGCACGCCGACTCGGGCAGCTCCGCCACGTACTCGGTCGAGATGCGGGCGTCGAACCCGCGCCCGGCGACGTGGATGGCGAACGTGTTCTGGTACTGCTCGCCGCAGGCGTCGACGCACTTGTAACAGAGGATGCACTTCGAGTAGTCACGCACGTACAGCTCGTTGTCGACCTTCACCGGCTGGTGCACGGTGGCAGCGGTCTTGCCGTCCGGCTCGTCGTGCGCGCCCGTTCGCTTGCGATCCCGCGCCGGGTCGGGCGGAGCCGCAGGGCCGAAGCGTGCCGGCTCCGCGTCGTAGCGCTCGAGGTAACCGGGCGCCACCGGAGTCGTCGAAAGATCCACTGACGAGCCGAGCATCTCCAGCACGAGGCGCCGCGACAGGCGTACGCGCTCGGAGTCCGTCGCCACCACCATCCCCTGCTCTGCCTTGCGCGAGCAGGACGGCGCGAGCACCCGGGCGCCCTCGACCTCGACCACGCACACGCGGCAGGCGTTCGCCGGCTCCAGCGTCTCCCCGTAACACAGCGTCGGCGTCTCGATCCCGAGCTGGTTGCACGCGTCGAGGATCGTCGAGCCCTCGATCACGCGCACAGACTGCCCGTCGACCTCGAGCTCGACCATCCGTCTGGGCGAGGCTACGAGTGTCATGCCGCGCCTCCGAAGACGCCGAGCCGGTCGATCGCCGACTCGATCGCCGCGGACGCCGTCTGCCCCAGTCCGCAGATCGAGGCGTCGCGCATGCACTGGCCGACCTCGCGGATCACGTGGAGCTCGGAGGCCACCCCACCACGGGTCATCCCGCTCAGCAGCCGGGCGAGAGCCTCCTGCTGGCGCACGGTGCCGACGCGGCACGGAACGCACTGGCCACACGACTCGTTGCGGAAGAAGGCTGCGATGCGCATCAGGAAGCGCGGCAGGTCGACGGTGTCGTCCAGCACGAGCACCACGCCCGAACCGAGCGTCGTACCGGCAGCGCGAGCGCCTTCGAAGGTGAGCTCGAGATCGAGCTCGTCCGGTCTCACGAATCCGCCCGCGGCCCCACCGAGCAGCACGCATTGCAGCGCGCGGCTACCGGCCACGCCGCCAGCCAGCGTCAGCAGCTCGCGAAGCGTCGCACCGAACGGAACCTCGTAGACGCCGGGGCGCTCGACATGCCCGGACAGGCAGAAGAGCTTGGTCCCGGTCGAGCCCTCGGTTCCCGTCGCGGCGAAGCCCGGCCCGGATGCGAGCACCACGTCCAGCACGTTGACGAGCGTCTCCACGTTGTTGATCACCGTCGGCTTGCCGAAGAGCCCGGAGACGACCGGGAACGGCGGCTTGTTGCGCGGCTCGCCGCGTTCGCCCTGGATCGAGTTGAAGATCGCCGTCTCCTCGCCGCAGATGTAGGCGCCCGCGCCCTTGCGAATCTCGATCTCGAAGGAGAAGCCTCCACCGAGGATGTCGTCGCCGAGGAACCCACGGCGGCGGGCCTCGGCCAGTGCGACCTCGAGCGTGTGGTGCACTTCGGGATACTCGCCCCGTAGGTAGACGTAGCCGCGGTCGGCGTTGGTGGCGTAGGCGGCGATCGTCATCGCCTCGATCAGGGCAAACGGGTCGCCCTCGATCAGCACGCGGTCCTTGAAGGTGCCCGGCTCGGATTCGTCGGCGTTGCAGATCAGGTAGTGGGGGCGCGCCGGCTGCCGTGCCACCGCCTCCCATTTCGTCCCGGTCGGGAAGGCGGCGCCACCGCGACCTTGCAGCTTCGAGTCCTTGAGCTCGCGTACGACGCCCTCCGGACCGAGCGCGATCGCCTGGCGAAGCGCGGCGTACCCGCCATGCGCTCGGTAATCGTCGAGGCTGGTCGGCTCGACGACACCGATGCGACGGAGCAGTCGCAGGGAGGGATCGCCGGCCTGGCGGACGTGAGGCTGCGCCAGCGGGCCCGGGTCGGCGCCGCCACCGAGCAGCCCCAGCACCGCGGGCGCCGAGGTCGGGGCGAGCGCGCGCTCGACCGGCTGCTCGCCGGCCACCGTCAGCATCGCCGCCGGGGCGCGGTCGCACTGGCCGAGGCAGGGGCTCTTGAACCACGTGGCCGAGCCGTCCTCGCTGAGCGCCCCCTCCGGCCCGATCCGCTCTTCCAGCTGGGCGATCAGGTCGTCCGAGCCGTAGCACCGGCAGGCGAGGTCTTCGCAGACGTGGATCACGCGTGACGGCCGGGGCTCGACCGCCAGCAGGGCATAGAACGTGGCGACCCCGTACGCGTCGGCAGGCGGGACGGAGAGCCGCCTGCACAGGTAGTTGAGGCCCCCAGGCGAGATCCAGCCGATGCGTTCCTGCAACGACCACAGGGCCGGGAGCAGCAGGTGCCGCTCGGCCCGCGCACCGTGACCACCGCCTGCCGTGTTGCCGGCCGCGCCGTCGAGGCGGGCACCACCGTCCCAACCGTCCGCCGGCGCTCCGAGCACGGCGTCGACGGCGGCGCGCTCCGGCGCGATCGGCTCCGCCCCGGGAACGAGGTGAAGGTCCATCAGGTCGCCGCCGGCTCGGCTACGAGGGTCGTCCTCTCGGTGACCGGCGGCTCGAGCTTCTCCACGCGGATCGCCGCCGCCTTGAACTCCGCAGTGCCGGAGCGGGGGTCGGTGGCGTCGATCGTGAGCACGTTCGAATCGACCTCGTCCGGGAAGTGAAAGGTCATGAACGCCAGGCCCGGACGCAGCGCCGGGTCGATCTTGACCGGCGCCTCCACGGAGCCGCGCCGTGACGACACCTTCGCGATCTCGCCGTCGGCGAGGCGCAACCGCTCGGCGTCCTCGGGCGAGAGATCGATCGACTCGCCGCGGTGGAGCGGCGAGCGGTAGAGGCCTGTCTGCGCACCGGTGTTGTACGACTCGAGCCGCCTCCCGGTCGTGAGCCGGATCGGGTAATCGGCATCCAGCGCCTCGAACGGAGGAGTGTGCGGCACCGGGCTGAAGGGCGCGGGCGGACCCTCGAGCGGGTCTGCCCACAGGCGCCCGTGCAGGAACGGCGACCCGGGATGATCCTCCGTCGGGCACGGCCATTGCAGACCGCCGTGCTCTTCCAGCCGGGCGTACGTCATGCCGCCGTGCATCGGCGAGAGCGAGCGCAGCTCGTCCCACGCCTGCTCGGCTGTCGGGAACCCCCAGTCGTTGCCGAGACGGCGAGCGAGCTCGCTGATGATCCACACGTCGTCGCGCGCCTCACCCGGCGGCTCGAGCGCCTTGCGCACGCGCTGCACGCGCCGCTCGCTGTTCGTGACGGTGCCCTCCGCCTCGCACCAGGACGCGGACGAGGGCAGCACGACGTCGGCGAGCGCGGCGGTCTTCGTGAAGACGATGTCCTGCACGACGAGAAAGTCGAGCCCGGAGAGCAGCTTCCGCGCATGCTGCACGTCGGCCTCGGACTGGGCGGGGTTCTCGCCGATCACGTAGAGCGTCTTGAGCTCGCCGCGCTCCATGGCGTGGAACATCTGCGTCAGATGCCAGCCGTAGTGCGGCTTGATGGGCGCGCCCCACGCCGCCTCGAATCGCGCGCGGGCATCCGCGTCGCGCTCGACGTCCTGGAAGCCGGGCAGCTTGTTGGGAATCGCGCCCATGTCGCCGCCGCCCTGCACGTTGTTCTGGCCGCGCAGGGGGTTGAGCCCCGAGCCGTAGCGGCCGACGTGGCCGCAGAGCAATCCGAGGTTGATGAGGGCGACGACGTTGTCGACGGCGTTGTGGTGCTCGGTGATCCCGAGCGTCCAGCAGATCATGGCCCGGTCCGCCCGGGCAAAGGCGTGCGCGGCCTCGCGGATCGCGGCCGCCGGCACACCGGTCAGGCGCTCGCCCTCCTCGAGCGTGAACGGCTCGACCACGGCGCGGTACTCCTCGAACCCGGTGGTCGCATGCTCGACGAACGCCCGGTTGTGCAGGCCGCTGGCGATGATCTCGCGCGCCATCGCGTGCGCCAGCGGGATGTCGGTGCCGACGTCGAGCCCGAGCCAGCGGTCGGCCCACTGCGCCGACGACGTCCGTCTCGGATCGACCACGAACAGCTTGGCGCCGTTGTGAACGCCCTTGAGCAGGTGGTGGAAGAAGATCGGGTGGGTCTCGCGAGCGTTCGAGCCCCAGAGCAAGACCACGTCGGTGTGCTCGATCTCCTCGTACGACGATGTCCCGCCGCCAGCTCCGAAGACCGTCGCCAGACCGACGACGCTGGGGGCGTGTCAGGTTCTGTTACAGGAGTCGATGTTGTTCGTGCCCATCACCTGGCGCGCCAGCTTCTGCGCCAGGTAGTTCATCTCGTTGGACGCCTTCGAGCAGGAGAAGATCCCGAACGACGTTGTCGCGTCGGTGGCGCGCGCCGAAGCGAACCCCTCTGTCACGCGCCGAAGCGCCTCGTCCCACGTGGATGGCACGAGCTCCCCGTCCTCGCGCACGAGCGGGGTGGTCAGGCGGCCCGTGAACGTGGTCACACGGAGAGCATTCCCTCAGGCGCGCGCGTCGTCAAAGTGAAAACCATGCATGGATGATAGATGACGCCTATCATAATGGCATCGTAAGGCGATTCTCTTGATCCTGCGCAACCTCACGTACCTGGTCGCGCTCGCACGCGAAGGCCATTTCGGCCGGGCGGCGACCGCCTGCCATGTCTCTCAGCCGACGCTCTCGGCCGGTATCCGGACGCTCGAGGCCGAGCTCGGCGTGCTGCTCGTGCGCCGGGAGCGCCGCTACGAGGGGCTGACGCCCGAGGGACAACGTGTCCTCGACTGGGCGGCCCGCGTCGTCTCGGACGTCGAGGGGCTGCGGAACGAGATCGTGTCGATGCGGGAAGGCATGACCGGCCACCTCAGGCTCGGCGCGGTGCCCACCTCGCTCTCGGCGGCGTCGCTCGTCACGACCCCCTTCCATACCCGCCACCCGAGCGTGACCGTGTCGGTGCTCTCGGCGAGCTCGCGGCAGATCGAGCGCGGGCTCCACGACTTCGAGCTCGACATCGGCCTCACCTACCTCGACAACGAACCGCTCGCCGGGGTGCGGTCGCTACCTCTCTACCGCGAGCGGTACCTGCTGCTCACCCAGGCATGCGGCGAGCTTGCCGGCCGTCGTGAGCTGCGCTGGGAGGAGGTCGCGGAGCTGCCGCTGGCGCTGCTCACCGACGACATGCAGAACCGCAGGATCGTCGACGCCGCCTTTGCGGGTGTCGGCGCGTCGCCCCTCCCGTCGATCGAGACGAACAGCGTCTCCACGCTGGTCGCTCACGTGCGCGACGGTCCGTGGTCGAGCATCGTCGCCACGCCCTGGCTTCGCCTCTTCGCGGTGCCGCGCGGTGTGCGTGCGATTCCGCTCGTCGACCCCGTCGTCGAGCACTGGATGGGGCTGGTCACCCTCGACCGGGAGCCGAGCCCGTTGCTTGCGCGGGCGATGCTCGAATCCGCCGCCGAAGCGGGCGTCGAGGCGACGCTTAGCCGCTGACGCGTGCAGGGTGCGTATAGACGTTCCCGCGGCCGTCGCGCACGAACCCGAGCAGTGTGAGGCCGCGGTCGTCGGCGAGCTCGACCGCCAGCGACGACGGAGCGCCGACTGCGACGAGGAGCGGGCAGCCGGCCACTGCCGCCTTCTGGACGAGCTCGAACGACAACCTGCCGCTGACACACAGGATGTGCCCGGCGAGCGGCAGCAGACCCGCGGTGAAGGCATACCCGAGCACCTTGTCCATCGCGTTGTGGCGACCGACGTCCTCGCGTACGGCGACAAGGTCGCCGGCAGCGGAGAAGAGACCTGTGGCGTGCAACCCACCGGTCAGCTCGAACGCGCTCTGGGACTCGCGCAGCAGGTCCGGCAGCCCGGCGAGGACGGCGAACGGCACGCGGAGGTCGTCCTCGACCTTCGGCGCCTCCACCGCGATCGCCTCGAGCGCGCCCTTGCCGCACACACCGCAGGACGACGAGGTGAAGAAGGACCGCACGTGGCGCTCGGGGTCGAACGCATCGGCCTCCACCTGGATCGTGTTGACCGCAAGATCATCGGGCATGCGAGCCGAGACCGGCCGCATGCCCTCCGTCAGACAGAAACCGAGGGCGAGCTCGTCGTCGTGACCGGGCGTGCGCATCGTGACCGCCACCGCCCGCCCGTCGATGCGGATCTCGAGCGGCTCCTCCTCAGCGACGCGATCATCGGCCGTCGCTCCGTCCGGAAGCCGGATCACGCCGGCGCGGCGCGTCCCGGACGGGCCACGCGCGTGCTTCGCCACGGTTACTCGACCGTGACGGTCTTCGCCAGGTTCCGCGGCTGGTCGACGTTCAGGCCCCGCGTCCTCGCGATGCGGTAGGCGAGCAGCTGGAGCGGCACCACGGCGAGCAGGGCGGAGAGGTAGGCCGGCGCCTTGGGCACGTAGATCACATCGTCAGCGTGGTGCTGGATGTCCTCGTTCCCGTCCGAGGCGATCGCGATCACGTGCGCTCCGCGAGCCCGCACCTCCTGGATGTTGGAGACGAGCTTGTCGTAGGTGCGCGCCTCGCGCGTGGCGACGACCACGACGGGCGTATCCTCGTCGAGCAACGCGATCGGCCCGTGCTTCATCTCGCCGGCCGAGTAGGCCTCGGTGGGGATGTACGCGATCTCCTTCAGCTTCAGCGCGCCCTCGAGCGCCACCGGCAGGCCGATGTTGCGGCCCAGATACAGGAAGAAGGGCTTGTCGTGGTAGCGGCGTGCGATCTCTGCGATCGGGTGCTGGCCACGCATGTCCTCGTCGAGGAACCGCTTGATCATCGCGGGCAGCTCGTACACCTTGTTGACGATGTACTCGATCTCCGAGGGAGGCAGCGTCTGTCGCACCTGCGCCAGCTTGAGTGCGATCAGGAAGAGCAACGAGAGCTGCGCCGTGAATGTCTTGGACGCCGCGACCGCCATCTCCAGGCCGGCGCGCGTGTAGAGCACCGACTCGACCTCGCGCGTGATCTGCGACCCCATCATGTTGGTGATGGCGACGGTGTGGGCACCCATCTCGCGAGCGAGCTGCATCGCCGAGATCGTGTCCCGCGTCTCGCCCGACTGCGAGATCCCGATCACCAGCGTTGCGCTGTCGAGTACCGGGTTGCGGTACACCCATTCGCTCGCGATGTCGTGCTCGACCGGCACACGACCCCACTCCTCGATCGCGTAACGCGCCGCGACCGCTGCGTGGTAGGAGGTGCCTGCGGAGAGGATGACGATGCGGCTCAGGTGCTTGAGCTCCTCGTCGCTCATGCCCAGCCCTTCGAGGCAGAGACGCCCATGGCGCAGCCGGTCGCCGATGGTCTCCGCGACCGCATCGGGCTGCTCGTAGATCTCCTTGAGCATGAACGTCTCGAAGCCGCCCTTCTCCGCACTCTCGAGGTCCCAGTCGAGCTCGACCGTGTCACGCGCGGCGACCGAGCCGTCGTGCGCGCGCAGCATGCGCACGCCCGCGGGCTCGATCACCACGATGTCGCCGTCCTCCGGGAACTGCACCGTGCGCGTCTCGGTGAGGAACGCCGCGGCGTTGGAGGCGAAGAAGCTCTCGCCGTCGCCCAGGCCGATCACGAGCGGGCACTGCAGGCGCGCGCCGACGAGCTGCTCGGGGTGGTCACGGTGGATCGCGACGAAGGCGAAGTGGCCCTCGAGCTCGGCGTAGGCTCCCCGCACCGCTTCGACCAGATCGCCCTGGTAGTGATCTTCGATGAGGTGCGTGATCGTCTCGGCGTCGGTCTCGGAGCTGAACACGTGCCCCTCCGAGGTGAGCCGCTCACGCAGCTCGCGGTAGTTCTCGACGATGCCGTTGAGCACGATCGCGAGCTTGGCGTCGTCCTCGGCGGCAAGCGGATGGGCGTTCTCCTCCGTCACGCCACCGTGCGTTGCCCAGCGGGTGTGGCCCAGCCCCGTGGTGGCCGGCGAGAAATGGTCGACGGCGACGCGCTTCAGGTTCTGCAGCGTGCCGATGGCGCGGTGATACCGCAGCCCCCCCTCCTCGAGCAGCGCGATGCCGGCCGAGTCGTAGCCCCGGTATTCGAGCCGCTCGAGCCCCTGGAGCAGAAGCGGTTGGCACTCTCTCGGGCCTACGTATCCGATGATCCCACACATGACAACCCTCGCTTCCTCGGCCCCACCTCCGGACTCTGGCGACGGCACCCTGAAGGGAGCGCCGTGACAGGCCCACTCCTCACGTTGTGAAGAAGGCGCGGCGATTGGTCAAGAGCCCAGCTCCTGTCTGACGCGATGCGCGATCCTAGCACAGGCTGCGCGGGCTTCCTGCTCGCCCGTTGCCTCGACGAGCACGCGGATCATCGGCTCGGTGCCGGACGGACGCACGAGGACGCGCCCGCGGTCGCCCAGCTCGGCCGCGACGGCCTCGATCTCCTCGCGAATGGCGGTGGTCGGCTCGCGCCGCACGACCGTTACGTTCTCCTTTGCCTGAGGCAAGCGGCGTAGCACGGCGGCGGCATCCGCCAGCGTCCTGCCGGCGATCGCGCGAAGCAGCAGTAGCCCTGCCGCCAGCCCGTCTCCGGAGACATGGTGCTCGAGATGCAGGATGTGTCCGGACTGCTCACCGCCCAGCACAGCCCCCTCGCGGCGAAGCGCCTCGAGCACGTAGCGGTCGCCGACGTCCGTGGTCAGCACGCGAATGCCGTGGTCCCGCATCAGGTGATGGAAGCCGAGGTTGGTCATCTGCGTCACCGCGACCACGTCGACACCGAGCGCAAGGGCGAGGATCGCAACGATCTGATCACCGTCGACGGGGTTGCCGTCGCCGTCCACGGCCGCCAGCCGGTCGCCGTCGCCGTCGAACGCAAGACCAAGGTCATGACCGCCGTCCCGGACGGTCCGCGCCAGCAGGCCGGTGTCGGTCGCGCCGCACCCTTCGTTGATGTTCGCGCCGTCCGGCTCGGCGCCGATCAGCGTCACCTCGGCGCCCAGACGTTCGAGGACAGGCCCGGCAATCGCGGAGAACGCGCCGTGGGCACAGTCGACGACCAGCCGGAGACCGCCGAGGTCGCTCGAGAAGTGCTGCAGCACGTGGTCGACATAGCGCGGGGCTGCGTCGTCCAGCATCTCGACGGTGCCGCCTCCCACCGGCGCGGAGTCGAGCAGCGCCTCGATCGCCGCCTCGCTCTCCTCGGACAGCTTGCTGCCCGTCCCGTCGAACAGCTTGACGCCGTTGTAGCGCGGCGGGTTGTGCGAGGCCGAGATCACTGCTCCCAGGTCCTGAGCGAGCAGCGCCACAGCCGGGGTTGGCAACACTCCGCCGAGGACGGCCGTGCCTCCGGCGGAGACGATGCCACGGGAAAGCGCCGCTTCGAGCGCAGGCCCCGAGCCTCGGGTGTCGCGGCCGACGAGCACCCGTCCGCCGCCGTTCCAGAGTGTGGCGGCACGACCGAGGCGTTCCACGAGCTCCTCCGTGAGGGTCTCGCCCACGACTCCGCGTACACCGTCGGTGCCGAAGAGGCGTCGGGTGCTCATGGGGCGAGTGTACGCACGGAGGTCGATACACCTTGGGGTCAGTCCCCGCGACCGTGTGCGCGGAAAGAGTCGGCTGCCTGGGCGGGGTCAGACCCCTGGCGCGTCAGTCCTGAGCGGTTCCGGCCGCTCTTGGCGTTCGTCCTACTAGCGCTTGGAGAACTGAGGCGCCTTGCGCGCCTTGTGCAGGCCGGCCTTCTTGCGCTCCACCTGGCGGGCGTCGCGAGTGAGGAAGCCTTGGCGCTTGAGGGGCACGCGGAGCTCGGGATCGGCGTCGACGAGGGCCCGCGCGATGCCGTGGCGCACCGCGCCCGCCTGACCGCTGATGCCGCCCCCGTGGACACGCACGCGTAGGTCGTAGGTCCCCGCGGCACCGGCCGTGTGCAGCGGCGCCAGAGCCAGCGCCCGATGAGCGGCGCGGGGGAAGTAGTCCTCGAGCGACCTTCCGTTGATCCATGTCTTGCCGTCACCGGGGCGGAGGATCACGCGCGCGACCGACGTCTTGCGCTTGCCGGTGCCGAGGTACTGCGCGATCTCTGCCATGTGGTGTTCGCTACTCCTAGAGCTCGAGGGGCTTCGGTTGCTGCGCTTCGTGCGGGTGTGCCGGGCCGGCGTACACCTTGAGCTTCCGCAGTTGGGCGGCAGCCAGCCGGTTCTTGGGCAGCATGCCCTTGACGGACTTACGGATGACCTCGGTCGGGCGGCGCTCGAGCTGCTCTCGCAGAGTACGCGTCTTGAGCCCGCCGGGGTAGCCCGAGTGCCAGTGCACGAGTTTCTCGTCGAGCTTCTTCCCGGTGACCGCCACCTTCTCGGCGTTGACCACCACTACGAAGTCACCCGTGTCCACGTGGGGCGTGTAGACCGGCTTGCCCTTGCCGCGCAGCGTGTCGGCGATGCGCGTGGAAAGACGGCCCAGGGTCTGCCCCTCGGCATCCACGACGTACCAGTCGTGCTGGATCTCGCCCGGCTTTGCGGTGTAGGTCTTCATTCGCAGAGAAAAAGGAGCCGGTCAGCGACCGGCCGCGCGGGATCGTACCAAAAAACGACGCCGAACCACTATCGTCCCGGATGCGAATCGGCCACGAATGATGTCATCGAGCAGGAAGGAGGCAGCGGAATGGCGATCGTGATGGTCATGCACTGGCCAAAGATCACGGCCGAGATGTATGAAGAGGCATGTGAGCGCGTCGGCTGGGAAGTCGACCAGCCGGACGGCGGACGCGTCCACGCCGCGTGGTTCGAGGAGGATGGACTGCATATCCACGACGTCTGGGAGTCGGCCGAGCAGTTCGAGCGGTTCGTGGAGGAGCGGCTGATGCCTGCTGTCAAAGGCGAGCTGGGCTTCCCGGGCGAGCCGAGCGTACGTATCTACCCGCTGCACCGGCAGTTCGTAGCCGACGCGGCCAAGGCCTACACCGTACTGACGTAGCCGGCACGCACGGGTCGCCGGCAGCGCAGCTGTGCGCACGATGCTGGGACAACCGGTGCCTGACCGACGGTCAGGCACCACCCCCGGCCGGCGTGTACAGCGATGCCGCCGGACACCCCAGGCGCATGGCGCGCAGCGCTAGACTTCACCCTGCAAGCGAACGGGGAGCTCGGGGCACCGGGCTGAGAGGGCGGCTGACCACGCCGCCGACCCGCGAACCTGATCTGGGTAATGCCAGCGGAGGAACGGATGCAGGAAGATCGGCTCGTCGTCGTCGTCGCCAGCGGAGCGACCGGCAATCCACAGCCCGAAGAGCACGATGCGCTCGTGATCGCGGCCGACGGGGGCGTCGACGCCGCGCGTGTGCTGGGTCTTCACGTGGACGTGCTCGTCGGCGACCTCGACTCGGCGACGCCCCAGGCGGTCGCGGCCGCCGAGGGGGACGGGGTGGAAGTCGTCCGGCATCCCGCTCGCAAGGACGCCACGGATCTGGAGCTGGCGCTCGACGAAGCCTCCGCTCGTGGCGCACACCGCATTCTCGTGCGGCTCGCGCCCGGCGGACGGCTCGACCACGCGCTCTCGGGCTTTCTGCTCCTCGCCCACGAGCGATTCGCCGGTACGACGATCGACGCCGCGGCAGGCCCGGCGCTGATCCACGTCGTTCGCAGCTCGCGCACGCTGACAGGCGCGGTGGGCGAGACGGTGACGCTGCTCCCGGTGGGCGGCCCGGCCCACGGCGTCACCGCGAGCGGCCTCGAGTACCCGCTTCACGGCGAGACGCTCGAGGCTGGGTCGACACGTGGCGTGTCGAACACCTTCCGGGAGCCGGTGGCCCACGTCTCCGTCTCGCGCGGCGTGGTGCTGGCGATCCGCCCCGAGGCCGATCGGACGGTGGCATGAGACGCCCTATGTCAACCCCCGTCTCGCGTTCCGGGCAGCGGCCGGCCGCGACAGCGGCCGCTTCAGGGATTCTCCCGAGCCGGGAGCCGCGGGAGCGGGTTCCGGCTCTGGGGGGGCAAGCGTGAGCCTCCGCTCGGCTGCACTCGTCGTGTGTGCACTCGTTGCGCTCGGCTCGAGCGGTTGCGCCGGCTCCGAGCCACCTTCCGAGGTCGTGCTCGTCACGCACGACTCCTTCGCGGTCTCCAAGGACGTCCTCGGCGCATTCGAGGAGGAAAGCGGGCTCACCGTGCGTGTGCTCCAGGGCGGGGACACCGGCGCCATGACGAACACGGCGCTCCTCACCGCCGGTGATCCGCAGGGCGACGTGATCTTCGGCATCGACGACAACCTTGTCTCGCGCGTGGTCACCGGCGAGCTGCTGGACGACTACGTCTCGGGCGAGCTCGAGGCGGTGGATCCGGCCTTCCCCTCCCGTGCCGGGCAGCTGACTCCGATCGATCACGGCGAGGTCTGCCTCAACGCCGACCGCTCTGCCTTCGGCGGCAACGGTCTGCCGCCCCTCCCCGTGACGCTGGACGACCTCACCGATCCGCAGTACAAAGGCATGCTCGTCGTCGAGAACCCCGCCACCTCGTCGCCGGGACTGGCCTTCCTGCTCGCCACCGTCGCGCGCTTTGGGGAGAAGGGGTATCTCGAGTACTGGCGGCGGCTCGTCACCAACGACGTGCTCGTGGTCGACGGCTGGGAGGAGGCGTACACCCAGCAGTTCTCCGGGGCCGGAGGCAGCCCCGGCAGGCGGCCGCTGGTGGTCTCGTATGCGACGAGCCCGGCGGCCGAGGTGATCTTTGCCGGCAAGCAGCTCGAGGAATCGCCAACCGTGGCGATCGAGGACGGTTGCTTCCGGCAGGTGGAGTACGCCGGCGTACTGCGAGGCGCAGCGAACCCCGAAGGCGCCCGGACGTTGATCGACTTCATGCTCTCTGCGCGATTCCAGGCCGACGTCCCGGGTTCGATGTTCGTCTACCCGGTGCGCACCGGCGTCGCGCTGCCCGTTGCGTTCACGCGGCACGCGATCGCGCCGCGAGCACCGCTCTCCCTCCCACCGGACGAGATCGCCGCCGGGCGGGACCGCTGGGTCGCGGCTTGGACGGACGTCGCTCTCCGGTGAGGCGGGCGGCGCTCGCTGCTCTGCCCGTCGCGTTCCTCGCCGTCTTCTTCCTCTTCCCGCTGGGAGCGGTGCTCGAGCGGAGCCTCGACACGGGCGACCTTCCGCTCGACGTCATCGGCCGGCGGCGGACCATCGAGATCCTGTGGTTCACGGCCTGGCAGGCAGCGGTGTCGACCGCGCTCACGCTCCTCGCCGCGCTGCCCTTGACCTGGGCGCTCTCGCGATTCTCCTTTCGGGGGCGCGGCTTGGCGGAGGCCCTCGTCGCCGTCCCATTCGTGCTGCCCACGATCGTCGTCGCCACGGCCTTTCTGCTCGTGCTGCCCGAGAGCCTGGAGCGGTCTGTGCCGGCCATCCTGCTGGCGCACGTGTTCTTCAACATCGCCGTTGTCACGCGGATCGTCGGCGGCGTCTGGCAGGGGCTCGACCGGCGGCTCGACGAGGCGGCGGCCACGCTCGGCCTGCCCCCGCCGGCGCGTTTCCGTCGCGTCACGTTCCCCCTGCTCGCTCCCGCGCTGTCCGCAGCCGCCGCCGTCGTCTTCCTGTTCTGCTTCACGTCCTTCGGAGTGATCGTCATCCTCGGCGGGCCGGGCCGCGCCACGCTCGAGACCGAGATCTACAACCAGGCCGTCCGCCAGTTCGACCTGCGAACCGCCGCGGCACTCGCGCTGCTGCAACTGGCAGTCGTCGCGCTCGTCGCCGTTTCGGCCGCGACCCTCGAGCGGCGCGCCGCGGGCACCGGGAGCGGCCGGCCCACCCAGGCCCCAAGGCCCACCGGATCCGCACGGGGTCTCGTGGCCGGTGCCGTCGCCGTCACCCTCGGACTGCTCGCGGTACCGCCGGCACTCCTCGTCTCGCGGTCGCTCACGCTCGAAGGAGGCATCGGACTCGGCGCATACGGGAGGCTCTTCGAGCCCACCCCCGCGCTCCTCACCGAGCCGTGGCGGGCCGCTGTCAACTCGCTCCTCTTTGCCGCGGTGGCGGCCGGCATCGCCGTCGGAGTTGCGCTGCCCGCGGCGGTGCTCGCGGCCCGCGGCTCGGGCACCGTCGACCTCCTGCTGATGCTCCCACTCGGCGCGTCGGCGGCGATGCTCGGGTTCGGCTTTCTCCTCGCCTTCGACGACCCGCCCTTCGACCTGCGCGGCTCGCCCTGGATCGTGCCGCTCGCCCAGGCGCTCGTGGCCGCGCCGTTCGTGCTGCGCGCCCTGGTGCCGGCGGTGCGGGCCATCGACCCCAGACTGCGCGAGGCCGCGACCTCGCTCGGCCTGCCGCCGCGGGCCGTTCTGCGGCGGGTCGATCTCCCGCTGCTCCGCCCGGGGCTCGTGCTTGCGACGGGCCTCGCGTTTGCCATGGCGCTCGGCGAGTTCGGCGCCACGGTGTTCCTGGCGCGTGCGGACTGGCCGACGCTGCCGGTGGCCATCTTCCGGCTTCTCGGCCGCCCAGGCGTGGAGAACCTGGCGACGGCGACGGCCCTCTCGGTCGTGCTCGCGCTCCTCACCGTCACGGCGCTCATGGCGCTCCAGCTCGCCGGCGGACGGCGCCGGTGATCCGGCTCGAGCACATCACCGCGGCCCCGGGCGGCGTCCCCGTCCTGACCGACCTCTCCCTGGAAGTGGCACCGGGCGAGACCCTCGCACTCCTCGGCCCCAGCGGGTCCGGAAAATCGACGCTCCTCCGGGTCGTGGCAGGGCTGCTGCGGCCGGCAGCGGGGCGCGTACACCTCGGTGGGCGGGATGTGACCGGCGAGCCGGCGCACCGCCGCAGCGTCGGCCTGGTCTTTCAGGACGGGGTGCTGTTTCCGCATCTCGACGTCGCGGGCAACGTCGCGTTCGGCCTGCCTCAGCCCAGGCACGGGGCCGGACGGATCGACGAGGTGCTTCGCATGGTGGGCCTCCCGGGATTCGAACGCCGCCGGGTGGCGACCCTGTCGGGCGGCGAGGCGCAACGCGTCGCGCTCGCCCGGGCGCTCGCGCCGCAACCGAGCGTGCTGCTGCTCGACGAGCCGCTGTCGGCACTCGACGGGCCGTTGCGCAGACGCCTGCAATCCGACCTCGAGTCCATCTTCCGGCACGCCGACATCACCGCCGTCCATGTCACACACGACGTCGCCGAAGCGTTCGCGCTGGGCGACCGCGTCGCGCTGATCCGCACCGGGCGCGTCGTGCAGGTCGCTCGACCCGAACAACTCTGGCGGCAACCCGCCAGCGGGTGGGTGGCCGAGTTCATCGGTCGTGGCAACGTCACACGGCACGCAGGCAGATCGGTCTCGATCGCCCCGGAGGCGATCACCATCACGGCCGGCGGCGACGCCACCGTCGAGGAGGTGGAACGCGACGGCCCGCTCGTCCGGGTTGCCGTTCGCGAACGGGACGGACGGCGGCTCGTGGCGGCGCTGGCCACGTCGAGCACGCCCCGGACGGGAGACCGCGTCACGGTCGCGATCGACTCGGCGGGCATCGCCGAGCTGCTAGATGATTGATCGGTGATTGGGTGCGGTCGGGGGCGTTCACGACCAAGCAGCGTGCGGTGATCGGCTGGGGCCAGCACCGGAGCTGTACGGGTCACAGGGGAGCGCCGCACGATGCGCCGTGTCGTGGGCGTCATCCGGACGTGCCGGAAATCGCCGATCAATCATCTCAATCAGTCCTGATCGTCGTCGGCGTCGTCCCAGCCGTCCGAGTCCCCGTCGTCCTCGTCGTCGAGCAGCAGGCCGCCCTCGTCGTCGAGACCGGCGTCCTCGCCGCCCCAGGTGTCGTCGTCCCAGTCGCTCATCCCACGCCTCGTTGTCGTACCCGTCAGTCGAGGCGAATGTAACCCACGGGCCTGCGGCGGCGCGCGGCTACGACGATCGCTCGGCGGCGCAGATACGGTCGCCCGCCATCACCTGGTCCCAGGTCTCCAGGACGGTGCCCTGCGAGGCACGCTGCGCCGCGGTCGCTCCCGGGATCTCCACCTGCACGATCGGCGTCACTCCCGGACCCATGGCCGTCGCCCGGTACGCCTCGCCGGGAGCGGCGGGGCGGATGCCCTGGCTGGGGTAGCCAGGGAATGACTTCTGGGGGACGAAGCTGTGGCAGAAGGTGCCTGTCGGCCGGTGGGCGAGGATCCCGGCCTCGCGTTTCCAGCCCGGGCCGTACACCGAGTTGAGGGTGTCGATGTAGATGTTCCGCCCGTAACGGTCCCGCGGGTTGCCCACATTGTTCGAGCCGAAACCGTGAACCGGTTGCCCGCGGTACGAGTACCTCCCGAACACGCCCTGCCACTGCCCGCCGTAGGTCCAGTGCCGGTACAGCTCGAGAGAGGGAAGCTCGCCCGTCCAGTGCGACAGGTGGTACTCCCAGGCCGTGTGCCGCGGTAGCCACGGCTCGAACCCGAGCAGCGGCTGCAGACGCTGCCACGCCTGGATCCCCCACAGGGAGCCGTCGGGCGCACGGCAGCCCGCGACGAAGTACGCGAGCTTCGGTCCGTCGTAGGGCCGGCAGGCGTCGACGAAGGTCTTCCAGTACCCGGCCTTGCGGTACTTCCCCCAGCCGCCCGCGTAGTCGAACCGGAAGCGCACCTGGGCCACGGACTGGTCGATCGGAGCGTTGGCGTCGACCGCGCCCCAGGCGAGCACGTTCCGCCGCTTGCCCTCCTGCGTGACGAAGGAGACGAGCGCCTCTCCCTTTGCGTTCACCGCGAAGCGGGCGAGCTTGACGTTGACGTCCGTCAGCGCCTCGCTCGCCGACGTCGGAGCCGGAAGCAGTGCAACGACCAGCGCAGCAAGCACTGTCAGGGCAGGCAGAGACCGGGACCGCATCGCTGCCGGGATCGGCATTCCAGAGGGGATCTTTACTCCTCGCGCGAGGGAACGGCGCTGTTCGGGCCCGCTCGGCCTGACATCAACCGGGACATGACACCGGTGACCGACGAAGTCAGTCACCCTCTCCACTCACCACGCCCCCGGCGGGTCTCCCTCGAACGAGGGACAACCCCCTCCTTGCGCCGGCTGTTTCCCTCGAACGAGGGATGAAACGGTCTTCTGGATCCCCCTTCGGAGCCAGTGCACGCGTTCGTGGCGGTCCTACCGTGCGATGTGTCAACGAGGAATTCGTCCCGCTCTGCGGGCGGGACACACGGAGGAAAACATGCGGCAGACATCTGACACGGGCGGCAAGGGAGCAGGCGGGTCCCGCGCCAACGCCCTCTGGGGCGGACGAAAGGGCAAGCGGCAGTACGTGCTGCTCGGTCTGATCGCTGCGCTCGCAGTCATGGCGGGTCGGGTCGACGTCGCCACGGCGTCGCAGGGCGACAAGGCATACGTCCCCCAGGAGTTGCTCGACGCGGCGGCGGCCTCGCCGAAGGCGCTCTTCAACGTCATCGTCCAGGGCTCGCGCGGCTCGCGGAGCACCGACGTCGTGGCAGAGGTCGGCGACGCGAAGCGGCACGATCCCGGCGCCGGCGTCGGCGTGCGCAAGCGCTTCTTCTCGATCGCCGGCACGTCGGCACAGCTGACGGGACGGCAGATCCTGCGGCTCTCCAAGCGTTCGAGGATCAAGTCGATCACCCTCGACACGCGGGCGCAGCTCGAGGCGAACAACTCGCAGAAGTGGCCCGAGGCGGCCGACGTCACCGCCGCTTGGAACACCACGCTGCCGGCGGGCAACTACCCGACGATCGCGATCGTGGATTCCGGCGTCGCGAACGGCCGTCCGGAGTTCGGCAGCCGCTTCCTCGGCCAGATCAACTTCGCCGGCGGTCAGGCGCTCAACTCGACGCCCGTCGCGGGTAGCGACGGCCGTGGTCACGGCACGCTGGCGGCCAGCATCGCGGCCAACGGCGGCTACACCTACGCGGGTGCCGAGCCGAACGCCAAGCTGCTGTCACTGGACGTCCTCGACGACGCCGGCCTCGGCTACGCGAGCGACATCATCGCGGCCTGCGACTGGATCCTCCAGAACAAGAACACGTACAACATCCGCGTCGCCAACTTCTCGCTGAACGCGGGCGGCACGGCGTTCTACGCGGACCCGATCGACCAGGCGGTCGAGCGGCTGTGGCAGGCGGGGATCGTCGTGGTCGTCGCCTCCGGCAACTACGGCGTCAGCTCGACGAGCCCGACAGGCGTGCACTACGCGCCCGCCAACGATCCGTTCGTGATCACGGTCGGCGCGTCCGGCACCAAGAACACGACGTCCATCTCGGACGACTACGCGGCCTACTGGTCGGCGTGGGGTTACACGAACGAGGGCTTCTTCAAGCCCGAGGTCTCCGCCCCGGGCCGCTGGATGCGCGGTGCGGTACCGACCACCTCCACGATGCTCGCCGAATTCCCCGGGCGTGCATCCGGAGCGGGCAACATGTGGATGTCGGGCACCTCGTTCGCGGCCCCGGTGGTCTCCGGCGTGGCGGCGACCATCATCGCCAACCACCCGAGCTGGACGCCCGATCAGGTGAAGGGCGCGATCATGCTCAGCGCAGCGCAGCCGACCGGCTACTCCGGCCCGGGTGCACTCGGCGTCGGCGTCGTCCGCGGCAGCGCAGCGGTCGCGACGGCCGGTGTCGCCAACCCGAACGCGGCGCTCAACCAGTTCCTCGTCACCGATCCGGCGACGGGCGCCAAGGTGTTCAACGCGGCGAGCTGGTCGTCCACGGCGTCGGCGAACGCCTCCTGGGCGAGCGCCTCCTGGTCGTCGGCCTCCTGGTCGAGCGCGAGCTGGTCGTCCGCCTCCTGGGCGAGCGCCAGCTGGGCATCGGCCTCCTGGGCCAGCGCCTCCTGGTCGAGCGGCACGAGCGCACAGGCCTCCTGGGCGAGCAACTCGGGAACGGAGCCTGCGGTTCCCGAGGAATAGGAACGAGCGATTCCTCGTCATGACACGAAGGGCCGGCAGCTGCCGGCCCTTCGTCGTCTGAACCTGCGTCGGTACCAGGCGGTGCACCAGTGTCGGTACCAGGATGAAGCCTGGTACCAGGAAGCGGTGTTGATACCAGGCTGAAGCCTGGTACCAGGAAACGGTGTTGGTACCAGGCTGAAGCCCGGTACCGGGAAACGGTGTTGGTACCAGGCTGAAGCCCGGTACCAACCTATTCCCACTCGATGGTGGCCGGCGGCTTCGAGGAGATGTCGAGCGCGACGCGGTTGACGCCGGGAACCTCGTTGATGATGCGGCTCGAGATCACCTCGAGCAACTCGTACGGCAGGCGCGCCCAGTCGGCGGTCATCGCGTCCTCAGAGGTCACGGCGCGGATCACGATCGGATACGCATACGTCCGCTCGTCACCCATCACGCCCACCGAGCGGACCGCGGGCAGCACGGCGAAGCACTGCCAGAGCTCGCGGTAGAGACCCGCGCGGCGCACCTCGTCGAGCAGGATCGCGTCGGCGGCGCGCAGGATCGCGAGGCGCTCCGGAGTGACGTCGCCGATGATGCGGATGGCCAGCCCCGGGCCGGGGAAGGGATGGCGCCAGACCATCCGTTCCGGCAGGCCGAGCTCCTCCCCCACGCGCCTGACCTCGTCCTTGAAGAGCAGCCGCAGGGGCTCCACCAGCTCCATCGACATGTCCTCGGGCAGGCCGCCGACGTTGTGATGCGACTTGATGGTGGCGGCCACTCCCACGTCGCCGCCGGATTCGATCACGTCCGAGTACAGCGTTCCCTGTACCAGGAAGCGGACGTCACCAAGCTTGCCGGCCTCCTCCTCGAAGACACGGATGAACTCCTCGCCGATGATCTTGCGCTTCGTCTCGGGCTCGGTGACCCCGTCCAGGCGACGCTGGAACCGCTCGCGTGCCTCGACGTGGATCAGCGGGACGTGGAAGTGCCCGCCGAACGTCTCCACCACCTGCTCCGCTTCGTTCTCTCGCAAGAGGCCATGGTCGACGAAGACGCACGTGAGCTGGTCGCCGACTGCCTTGTGCACGAGCAGCGCCGCAACGGCCGAGTCGACGCCCCCGGAGAGGCCGCAGATCACCCGTTCCGAGCCCACCTGGTGTCGGATGCGCTCGACCTGCTCCTCGATCACCGCCGCCGGTGTCCAGGTCGGAAGCGCGCCGGCGACCTCGTACAGGAAGTTCTTCAGCACGGCCTGGCCGTGAGGCGTGTGTACGACCTCCGGGTGGAACTGCACTGCGTACAGGCCGCGGTCGGAATCCTCGAACGCGGCGATCGGAGTGGACGGCGACGAGGCAGTGACCTGTGCTCCGCGTGGCGCCGCTGCCACCGAGTCCCCGTGGCTCATCCAGACCACCTGCTCCTCGGGGAGCCCCGCGAGCAAGGCGCCTCCCCTGCTTCTCATCTCGGCACGACCATACTCGGAGCCCCCGGTGCGGTCGACCCGCCCGCCGAGATCCCGCGCCATCAGCTGCATGCCGTAACAGATCCCGAGCACAGGGATGCCGAGCGAGAACACTCCCGGGTCGAGGCCCGGCGCACCATCGGCGTACACCGAAGCAGGCCCGCCGGAGAGGATGAGCGCCAGCGGATGGCGCCCGGCGATCTCGGCCGCCGTCAAGCGATGGCTGACGAGCTCGGAGTAGACGCGCGCCTCCCGAACACGCCGCGCGATCAGCTGGCTGTACTGGCCGCCGAAGTCGAGCACCAGCACCGGGCGCTCCTCGATGCGCTCGCCCAGGCCGGGGAAGGGGATGACCTCGGCCTCGTGTGTGCTCACGACTGTCCCCGGAGCCGAGACCCGCTCCCGCGGAGCCCGGTTCGGGAGAACCCCTGAGGAGGCCGCTCATGCGGTCGGCCGTTCCAGAGCAACCCAGAGCGAAGGGTTGACACAGGTCGTCTCACGCGCGGCGGTAGTTCGGCGCGTCCTTCGTGATCGTCACGTCGTGCGGGTGACTCTCACGAAGGCCGGCACCGGTGATCCGGAGAAAGCGCGTCTGCGTCTGCATCGCCTCGACGGACGGGCTGCCGCAGTACCCCATCGCCTGACGCAGGCCCCCCAGCAGCTGGTAGGCGATCGGTGCCAGCGGCCCCTTGTAGGCCACGCGTCCCTCGATGCCTTCCGGCACGAGTTTCTCGACGTCCTCCACGTCGCCCTGGAAGTAGCGGTCCTTGGAGAACGAGCGCGCGCGCATCGCACCGAGCGAGCCCATTCCGCGGTACTCCTTGAAGCGCTCCCCCTGCACCAGCAGCACCTCGCCGGGCGATTCGTCGGTACCCGCCAGGAGCGACCCGATCATCACCGAATCTGCGCCGGCGGCGATCGCCTTCGCCACATCGCCCGAGGACGTGATGCCGCCGTCGGCAACAGCGCACACACCGCGACGGTGGGCAACGTTGGCACAGTCGAAGACGGCCGTGATCTGAGGGACGCCCACCCCGGCCACCACCCGCGTGGTGCAGATGGAGCCGGGGCCTTGGCCTATCTTCACCGCATCCGCCCCGGCGTCGATCAGCGCTTCGGCAGCCTCGCCTGTGGAGATGTTGCCGGCTATGACCTCGACGTCATAGAGCGCCTTGACCCGGCGCACGACGTCCAGCACACCCTGTGAGTGGCCGTGCGCAGTGTCGACGACGAGCGCGTCCACCTCGGCGTCGACCAGCGCCGCCGCGCGCTCGAGCGCGTCCGGCCCGACGCCGACAGCCGCGGCGCAGCGCAACCGCCCGTGGCCGTCCTTCGTGGCGAGTGGGTACTGGACACGCTTGGAGATGTCCTTGACCGTGATCAGCCCCTTGAGCTTCCCGTCCGCGTCGACGATCGGCAGCTTCTCGATCTTGTGGCGTCCGAGGATCGCCTGGGCCTCGTCGATCGTCGTCCCCACGGGAGCGGTGACGAGATTGCGATCGGTCATGACCGAGGCCACGGTCGCGGCGGGATCGGCACCGAAGCGAAGGTCACGGTTCGTGAGGATGCCGACGAGGACGCCCTCGTCGTCGGTGACGGGCACTCCGGACACCCGGTAGCGCGTCATCAACTCGAGTGCGTCCGCGACGAGCGCGCCCGGCGGCAGCGTCACCGGCTCCACGATCATCCCGGCTTCCGATCTCTTGACCTTGTCCACCTCGGCCACCTGATCCTCGATCGAGAGGTTGCGATGAAGGACGCCGATCCCTCCTTCACGCGCAAGCGCGATCGCCAGCCGGGCCTCGGTGACGGTGTCCATCGCCGCCGAGACGAGCGGGATCTGCAGCGCGATCGAAGGGGTCAGCCTGGTCTCGGTGCTGGCGTCGTTCGGGAGCACCGACGACTCCGCCGGGATCAGCAGGACGTCGTCGAACGTCAGTCCCTGCTTGCCGAACTTGTCCGCGAACGCCTCGTCCAACCTCCGTCGAGACTAGCACCCCGCCCGGCGGGGACAACCGCTGGTGCTGTGGTGCTCTGGCGCCCTGGTGCCTGACTTCGGGCTTCAGGTCACGGGCTGGAGCTCGTGCACCTCGATCTCGCCCGCGAAGCGGCGCGCCTCGGCGGGGTCGAAGTGTCCGGCGCCGACCTCGAGCACAGAGGCGGCGCCCGCACCGACGGCGAGCCGCAGGCACTCCTCGACGCCCTTCCCTTCGAGGTACGAAGCCAGCCATTGCGCGAGCAGGGCGTCGCCGGCGCCGATCGCGGAAACCGGCTCGTGCTGCGGGCCGAAAACGCGATAGCGCCGCTGCATGCGTTCGCCGCGGATGAGCGCGAAACAGCCGGAATCCACCGTGATGTGGACGTTGCGGGCGCCCATCTCGGCGATCGCCCCCAGCGCCCAGAGGAAGTCGTCCTCGTCCTGGAGCTCCTGGCCGACGAGCTGCTCGGCCTCCTGCTGGTTCGGCGAGACGAGCCAAGGCTCGACCTCGACACCGCGGCGAAGTGGCTCACCGTCTGTGTCGAGAGCCACCTGCACACCACGCTTCGCCATCTCGCGTACCACGTCGGCATAGAAAGCCTCGTCGACCCCGCGAGGCAGCGATCCGGCGAGGACGACGACCTGCGCGCCCCGAGAGAGGTAGCGCAGCTTCTCCATGAGCATGTCGAGCTCGGCCGGGGTCACCTTCGGCCCCCACTCGTAGATCTCTGTGTGCGTGTTGGCCGTGGGATCGACGATGAGCGTGGAGGTGCGCGACTCATCCTGGATCCGCACGAAGTCGTTGAGGATGGCCTCGCTCGTCAACTCCTCCACGAGCCTCGTCCCGGTGCGCCCGCCGGCGAGCCCGGTGGCGACGACGGGAACATCCAGACGCTTGAGCGCGCGTGCGACGTTGATCCCCTTGCCGCCCGCGAGCACGCGCACTTCGCTCGCCCGATGCCGGTGCCCGAGCTGGAACGTGGGAACGGTGAGCGACCGGTCGAGCGCAGCGTTGAGTGTGACGGTGACGATCATGGACGGTCTGAAAGAGCCTTTCCGTGTCTCAGGTTACGAATCCCGTCAAGTGGTGCATGGTCCGGCCGCCGTAGAAGCGCAGGCGACCGACGAGTCCGGGCCTCGACAGCGACCGGTCGGAGACCAGGGGCGCGCGGGCCACGAGCTTGGAGCCGTCATAGACTCGGACCTCGCCGAGGCGCTGACCGGCTCGGACGGGAAGGGTCGCGACGAGCGGGGCGACGACCCGCTCGACCAGGGGGCGCGTGACCGGAGCGGGCCTCGCGATCGCGCGGGGGCTGACGAGCCGGAGATCTGGCAGCCCCCACCCGGTCGGGACGGTCGCGTAGGTACGCGCCGGGTCGACCAGGAGCGCGCGACGGTAGCGTGTGAGGCCGAACCGCAGGAGCGCCTCGAGGTCACGGTCACGGCCGTCACGCGAGGGCGCTCCGAGCACCACGCCGTAGGCGCTGATGCCGTCCGCACGCACTGCCGCCACCTGCGACCACCCGGCATCGCTCGTCTGGCCGGTCTTCGCCCCGACGAGCTCGGGCATGCGCCCGATCAGGCGATCGGTCGAGGTCAGCTTCGGCCGCCCGGGGATCAGCGCAGTGGCCCGCTTCGACCAGATCCGGATGAAGCGGTTCTGGAGCGCGGCCCGCAGCAGGATGACGGTGTCGCGGGCGGTTGACACGTGCCCGCGCTGATCGAGTCCGTGCGGGTTGCGGAAGCGCGTCCCCGTCATCCCGAGCTTGCGGGCCTTCCCGTTCATCCACGCCACGAAGCGGGGCACCGATCCGCCGCCGGCGTGCCAGGCGAGTGCGGTGGCGGCGTCGTTCGCGCTGGGCACGAGCGCGGCGACCGCGAGCTGGGCCACGGTCAGCGGCTCGCCGGGCAGCGCCGCGATCCCGGACTCACCGACCGTGGTGGCGACGTACGGGACGGCGACGACCTCGTCCAGCGCCGAGTGCTCGAGCGCCACCAGCACGGTCATCAGCTTCGTGATCGAGGCGATCGCGCGCGGCTCGTCGGGTGCCCGCGCAGCGAGCGTGGAGCCGTCCACGCCGCTGACGAGCAGGTACGCCCGCGCGTCGACGGCCGGCGGAGACGAGGTCGCAAGAGCGCCGGCAGCGGCGGCGAGCGCCACGCAGGCGACGAGCACGACGATGCGCAGCCGGCGCCTCACCAGCCGGAAGCCTCCCAGATGGCGCCGGCAAGGCGCGAGGCCTCCTCGCCCGCGGCGCTGCGCCAGTCGACCTCACCGGCTACGTCTCGGTAGGCGTAGATCACGGAGCGCGAAGCGGTGACGAGGGCGCTTGCAGGCCCGCTCGTGAAGGCCCTCGCGACATCGGCCGGGCCGGCGCCCTGCGCACCGATGCCGGGCAGGAGCATGATCGCCTGCGGCATCGCGCGGCGTGCCTCGCCGATCGCGCGCGGATACGTCGCCCCGACCACCGCGCCAACGGCGGAGAGACCGCAGTCCCCGACGATGCCCTTGCCCCACTCGGCCACGAGATCGGCGATGTGGCGCCAGAGCGGCCGGCCGTCCGAGAGCGTGGCCCCCTGGATGTCCGCGGCACCGGCATTCGAGGTGTGGACGAGAAGGAAGATGCCGGCGCCGTACCGGCGACAGGCTGCGAGGAAGGGATCGAGCGAGTCCTCTCCGAGGAGTGGGTTGACGGTGAGCGCGTGGGCCACAGGTGCGCCACCCTCCACCGGCTCGAGGAAGGCGGCCGCGTACGCCCTCGCCGTCGCGCCGATATCGCCTCGTTTCCCGTCCGCCACCACGACGAGCCCGGCGTCGCGCGCGTAGGCGCACACTGCCTCGAAGGCACGCCACCCATCGGCCCCGAGCGCCTCGAAGAACGCGAGCTGCGGCTTGACGCCGACCGTGTAGGGGGACACGGCGTCGATGATGCCGCGGCAAAAGCGCTCGACCGCCATGGCCGCGGCGGCGCGGCCGCCCTCGGCCGACCCGCGCAGCTCGATGGGGAGGAGATCGAGCCGCGGGTCGAGCCCGACGATGAGCTGCGACCGCTTCCGCTCCACCGCAGCGGCGACCCGGTCGGAAAAGGCGAGTGGCGTGTCGGTCCGGACGGCGGTCACGCAGCCAACGCTAGTACACGCGTCCGCAAGTACGGTGGGGTGTTTGGCGGCCCCCAGACACATCGCATTCCGTCGTCCTCAGTCGCCCCGATACTGCAGTATCGGGACTCCCTGCGTCCTCGGACTGCTCGGTCTGGGAACTGCCAACCCCGACCGAACTTACGGACGCGTGCACTAGCTGACGATCCGCGCAGGCGCTCCGAACCCGTGCAGCGCCTCGGGCACCTCACCCTGGAAGTTCTCGAGGATCGCGAGCACCACACGGTCGGTGACCATCGTCCCGTTCAGCGTGTGCGCGGTCTCGAGACCGCTCTCGCCGCGGAAGC
>JBJXGY010000038.1:0-10989 GCA_046160185.1 Gaiella sp.
GCCTGCTCGTGGCGCGCGGCGATGTTGGTGCCGTCCATGTATCGCGTCGCGAGCACCTCGGGGTGGTTGTAGACGGCTCCGACCTCCGCCATCCGCAGCCACAGGTCGTAGTCCTGGGCGAACCGGAACGAGGGGTTGTAACCGCCGGCCCGCTCCGCAGCCTCCTTGCGGAAGGCGACGGCGCCGTGGAAGACTGGATTGACCTGCAACAGGGAGCGGCCGAGCCGGCCGGCGACGAACGGCCGGCGCTGCCGCATGATCCGGTCGGTCCGATCTCGTTCCTCCCAGTCGACGCCGATCACCACCGTCTCGGGCATCCGGTCGAACAGCTCGAGCTGGCGCTCGATGCGCTCCGGCCAGGAGACGTCGTCCGCATCCTGGCGGGCGATGATCTCGCCGCGCGACCTTGCCATCGCCAAGCGCAATGCGGATCCCAGCCCGATGTGCGGCGTCCGGACGACCTCCAGACGCCGGTCGGCGTACCCAGCGAGCACGGCGGCCGTCCCGTCCTCGGAGCCGTCGTCGACGACGACCAGCTGGAACGCCTCGTAGGTCTGCGCGAGGATGCTCTCGATCGCGCGACCCACGGTCGCCTCGCCGTCCTTCACCGGCAACACCACCGACACACGTGGATCGGTCACGTCGTTGCTCCTTTCGCGGCCACAGCGGCCAGCATCGAGGTTTCTTCCGCGAGGGCGTGACCGAGATCGGCGGTGTTCTCCACGAACGCCCGCCCGAGCGCTCCCAGCGCAGCTCGACGATCGGGATCGGCGAGCAACCGGGTGAGGATGTCCGCGAGCGCCCGCTCGTCCCCCGGCGGGAAGGAGACCGCCGCTCCCGCAGCGACGATGTCCTTGAACGCGGGGATGTCGCTGACCACGCATGGCAGCCCGCAGGCCATTGCCTCCAGCAGCGCCTTCGCGCGGCCCTCGGTGGAGGACGGAAGCACATACACGGAGGCGGCGCGCAGGAGCGGCGTAAGCTCCGCGTACGGCACCGTGCCGAGAAAGGTCGCCTCGCATCCCGCCGCCGTGAACGCAGCCTCGAGCTCTGCGCGCAACGGGCCGTCCCCGATCACCCGCACTCTCAGCCGTTGGTCGATGTGAGCCGCCGCCCTGGCGATGAGCCCCACGTTCTTCTCGTTCGAGAGGCGGCCCAGCACGACCACGTCTGCGGTCGGCTCGACGTGCCGCCCGTTCGCTGCGAACAGGTCGAGCGGGACGCCGTTCGGAATCAGCGACACACGGCGGGCACCGAGCCGCCGTGCCTCCTGCTCGAGTGCAGGGTTCGTGAGGAGCGTGACCGTCGCTCGACGCAAGGCGGCGCTGAGGACTCCGGTGAGCGCGAGCTGGCGCGGCGCCTCTACCCACGCAGGACGCCCCGCATAGCGTGAGACGTCGCGGTACGAGTACCCGTACGTGACGACGAGCGGCACCCTCGCGGTCAACGCCGGCAGCGCTCCCGGGGCCTGCATCGCGCGCAGGACAGAGCAGGATCGCAGGACACGCGTGTTCACGAGCCGAGCGAGGCACGCGGTACGACCCTGCTTGTCCCCAGGCGGCGGCACGACCGCCGCCCGTCGCAAGAGCGCTCTGTCGTCGGTGAAGTCCGCGAGCGACTCCCGGCAGCTGGAGAACAGGAGGATACGGTCGAAGCGCTCGAGGTAGGACGGGAAGTAGTAGTCGACCAGCCGCTTCACCTGGCCGCTCTCGTGCAGGGACGTCAGCGAGCCGCCAAGCGGCGGCAACACGCCGATCGTCAGTCGCCCGGACACAGGCACGGTCGTCATCGCGCCTCCGCCTCGACGGCGCCCGCCAGCTGAGGAGCTCGAGCGGGCAGGCCGCGCAGCACGCGCTCGTAGACGGCCAGGGTCTCGTCGATCATGCGCTCCTGTGTGAACAGCCGTTCCGCGCGCAGGCGCGCTCGCACGCCGAGGCTGACGAGGAGATCCGTGTCGGACAGCAGGCCCGCCATGGCCCGTCCCAGATGCAGGGGATGGCGAGACCCGACGACGATGCCTGCGTCACCGAGCGCCTCGGCGTTGCCCGGCGCGGCCACCGCGACCGCCGGCCGACCCCGCCAGAGCCCCTCGAGGAGCGACAGCGGCATGCCCTCCCAGACCGAGGTGTTGACGAGAGCATCGGCTGCCACGATGACCTCGGCTGCATCGGGTCGGCTCCCGAGCAGGCGAACGCCCGGGTAGCTCCTGTCCAGGAGCGTTCCCATCAGTGACCCGTCTCCGACGATCAGCAGCTGGGCCTGCGGCACGGTGATCCTTGCGTGCTGGAAGGCGGCGATCGCGAGCTCCGGGTCCTTCAGCTGTTCAAGACGCCCGACGAATGCCAGCACGGGCGTGGTCTCGTCGATCACGAGCCGGCGCCGCACGCGGGCGCGTTCTGCGCGGTCGGGCATCGGCACGGCCGGGCTTCCGTTGACCACGAGCACGAGGCGGCCGGCCTCGGCCCCGAGTACCCGGCGCAGCAGCTGGCGTTCCTCGCGTCCGACGCAGATGATGGCCCCGCACCGTCGCGCAAGCGCGCGCACAGCCGCCGGAGCGAGTGCCCGCCCGAGAACGCCTGACCGGCGCACCAGGTGGGAACCGTGCGCCGTGACGACGAGTCGCCTGCTGAAGGGAGCCGTGGCCAGGCCCGCGCGGAAGCCATGGCAATGCACGAGATCTGCCTGCGCGCAGGCCGCACGCAGTGCCGACGGCCGCACCGGTGTCGCGCCCGGATGAACCCAGTCGACATGCGCGCCCAGCTCCTCGGCGGCAGTCGCCAGCGCTCGGGCGTAGACCAGGCCACCCCCGTGTGCGTCGGTGAGCACATGGCAGATCCTCATGCCGCGCTCCTGAGGTCGCCCACCGCGGCCTCGATCGTCTCTCGCATCTCGCGCCGGAAGCGGCCGGCCGAGAAGCGCTCCGCGCGACGGCGGATCGCCGCCTCGTCCAGGGCCTCCACCGAGGCGCGCCGGATCGCCCTGCGGAGGGCGGCAAGCGAGCTGTCGTCGAGCAGCCAGCCACTCGCTCCGTCGGCGACGATGTCGGCCGCGCCGCCGGCGGTGAGAGCGATCACGGGCGTGCCGCACGCCTGCGCTTCCGCCATGGCGATCCCGAAGTCCTCGACCACGGGGTAGACGAGAGCGCGGGCCGAGCGGTAGAGGTCGCGCAGGCGCTCGCGCGAGACCTCGCCCAGGAACTCGACGTTGCCGGGTGCCGAGGCGCGGAGCGAGCCGGAGAGCTGGCCTGTCCCGACGACCACCAGGCGCTGCTGCAGCCCTCGAAACGCCTCCACCACGCGCTCCGGCCGCTTGTAGCCGGCCAGCCGGCCCACATAGAGGAATGTGTCGCCACGCTCGCCACCCGGAGTGAAGAAGTCGGTGTCCACCGGGGGATGCACCACCGTCGCCTCGCGGCCGTAGCAGGAGGCGATCCGGGACGCGACCGCGGTGGAGTTGGCCACGAACCTCGTGACGCCGGCGGCCGTCGACCGATCCCAGCGGCGGAAGGCGGACATCGCGAGCCGTGCGACCGGGCGAAGCGGCCGCGGGAAGCGTGACGCCTCGTCCTCGAACGACCACGCGTACCGCATCGGCGTGTGGCAGTAGCAGACGTGGGGCACGGACGCCGAGCGCCTGACCGCCTTCGCGCAGGCATGGCTCGAGGACACGACGACGTCCACGTCGTCGACCGGCGCCCGCAGCCGCCAGGCCATCGGCATCAGCGGCAGCGCCCACTCGTGATGGCTGGTGACGCCTGGGACGCGCTGCAGCCAGGAGGCACGGGCGTCCCGGAACAGCTCCGGCAGGGGGTCGCGACCGACGACGGAGGTCAGGAGCGCGGAGCCGGGGAACTCGATCAGCAACTGCTCGACACAGCGTTCCGAGCCGGCGTACCGGATCAGCCAGTCATGCGCGATCGCGACGCGGAGGGGACGGGCGGTGGCGTCGGCGTGCGCCGCTTGCGCGTGCCCGTTCAACATGCGCCGCTCCTCGTGCGCAGCGATTGGGCCGTCTTCGCGAGGATCTTGAGGTCGAGCGAGAGCGACCGGTCGTGGAGGTACGCGAGATCGAGACGGACGCGCTCTCCGTAGTCCGTGTGAGAGCGGCCGTTGATCTGCCAGTACCCTGTGATGCCCGGCCGTACGTCGAGCAGCGCATCCACCGAGTCGCCGTACCGAAACAGCTCTTCCTGCGTGATCGGACGCGGGCCGACGAGGCTCAGCTCACCGCGCACGACGTTGAACAGCTGGGGTAGCTCGTCGAGCGACGAGCGCCGCAGAAAGCTCCCGACCCGCGTCACCCGCGGGTCGTCGCTCAGCTTGTGGGAGCGCTCGAACTCCGCCTTTAGCGCCTCGTCCTGCAGCAGGCGGGCGAAGGCATCCTCGGCTTGCGTCCCGCCGTACCCACTGCCGCGGCAGTACTCGATGCGCATCGTGCGGAACTTGAGGACGTCGAACGCCTTGCCGTCCTTCCCGATCCGGCGGTGGCGGTAGAGCACAGGCCCGGGCGAGTCGAGCGCGATGCAGGCGGCCACCGCGAGCAGCACCGGTACTGCGAAGACGAGCGTGGTCCCGGCGATCACCAGATCGAGGACGCGCTTCACACGATCGCCCCCGCTCCGCTGACCTTCTGTGGGCACGTCCATCATCACCAGGCCGGCGATGTCGTCCATCGTGGTACCGGGTCCGATCAGCTCGAAGAAGCGCGGCACGATGTCGATGCGCAGGCCGCGCCGGCGCAGCCGGCGTAGTACCGGCAGCAATTCGTCGTCGGGCGTCAGGGAGTAGGCGACCAGCACCCGCTGCACGTCGTGCTCGAAGGCGATCGCGTAGAGCGACTCCGGCGAGCCCAGCGTCCGCAGGTGCGCGAGGTGGTCGGGGAGCCCGCGCGGCGCGAGATCGACGAAGCCGACGAGCTCGATTCCGTACTCCGGATGGTGTGCGAGCTTCTCGGCGATGAGCTGGCCCACGTACCCGGCGCCCACGATCACGGTCCGCTCGTACCCGCCCCGCAGCCCGCGGACGAACGCCCGCGAGGCGATCCGCCCGACGGTCACCAGGATCACCGCGAGCATCCAGAACGCGAGCAGCTTGTCGAGGTGGAGGTTGGCGAGACCGCTCGCGTGGGCGGCGACGAAGAACAGCCACGTGCCGACGGTGACGGCCGCGGCGACGTGGATCAGCTCGTCGATGGTGGAATGGCTCGTCTGGCGCTCGTCGCGCTCGTACAGTCCGCCGAGCTTGGCGGCCCCGACCCAGCACGGGAGGGCAGCCACGAACACCGCCATCTCCACGAACACTCCGAGGTGTCCGCCCGAGCCGGGGTCGGCACCAAACGCGACCTCCGCCGCCGCGAACGCCAAGCTCAGGCCCACGAGATCGGCAACGAGCAGCGCACGCCGCATCACGCTCCAGCGGCGCGGGCGCTCCGTCCGGGCGAGGCGGGGTGGCTCCCCGGTCTCGGGCGGCGCGACAGGATGCGGATGGCTCGCAGAGGTGGCGGACACGATGATGGGCCTGGTTTGCTTCCTCTCCCCAGAGCAGGCGTGAATTCAGTGAACCGAGGTCTGCCCGGAGGCGCATCGCCCGGTGCGCAGGACGTGTTTCCCCCGCAAGGGAGGATATTTCGTCTCGATCAGGGGAAGAGCGCCCCGGTCGCCGTCCCCCGATCGAGGGAGAGTCGCGGGGTTGCGGTTCCGTTCCGCTGCAGCGAACATGTGTTCGTATGACGTCGGAAGGCAGCGCCTACGCCCGCTTTCGCCGCGCTCTCGAGCGACGGAACCTCGCGGCGGCAGAGGATGCGGCACGGGAGTTGGGGACGGTCACGCTCGACGACGCGCTGCAGCTCGTGCATCTCTACGCGGAGCGACGTTCGTCGAAGTACGACAGGGCGGCGACGCGCTGGCTCACGCGTTACCTGGTGGAGACGTCGCCTACGCTCCGCGACGCGGCGATGGTCGCGGCGACCCTGGCTGAGAGGCTCGACGCGTGAATGTCAGGCATTCGGCGTAGAATCTCGCCGCTCACCGCAAGCGCACCGACGAGGAGGCACCAATGTCCACAACCGCAGCACCCTGGACGCGGGAGGCGCTCGCCGCCGCCCCGCAGACCTACTTCGACGCCGTGGATGCGATGGACATCGACGGGGTGCTCGCGCACTTCGCCGACGACGCCACGCTGACGGTACAGACCGATCACGTCACGTTCACGGGCACCGACGAGATCCGCCGCATGTTCACGGACTTCTTCGGCGCGTCCGCCTGGATCCGCCACGAGATCCGCAACATCGTGGTCGAGGAGGCCCGCGGCAAGGTCGCGACCGAGCAGGGGTACATCGGCGAGCTCAAAGACGGCTCGAAGAACGACATGCACAACTGCAACTTCTTCGACTTCGACGCCGACGGAAAGTTCAAGCGGGTCATCATCTGGATGGCCGGCACAAACCCGCTCAAGTAGCAAGCGCGCGGCGGTGACATGGGGGAGACCGGGGGCGCGGCTCGTCGCGATCGTCGCGGCAGCGGTCGCCGGTCTCCTGGCCGTTTCCGCTGCCTCCGCGGTCGAGGGGCAGGCGACGCCGCCCGAGGTCGCCATCTTCTACTACCCGTGGTGGAGCACGCCGGCGCACGACGGCAACTGGGTGCACTGGAACCTCCAGGGTGCGAGACCTCCGGGATCGGTCGCCGCCGACTTCTACCCGGCCCGCGGGCCCTACTCGTCCGCCGACGTCCGGATCGTACGCGCCCACATGCGCGAGATCGCCGCACTCGGGGTCGACACCGTCGTCAGCTCCTGGTGGGGCTTCGGGTCGCCGGAGGACGCTCGGCTCCCACTTGTCAAGCGTGAGGCCGAGCGGGTGGGGCTCGGAGTCGCGATCCATGTCGAGCCGTTCCCGGGGCGGACGGCAACTACCGCCGCGGGAGCCATCTCATCGCTCGCTGCGCGCGGGTACCGGGACTTCTACGTGTACGACTCGACCACGATCTCCGATGCGCAATGGAAGCCCGCGCTGGCCATCCTCGAGGGCGTCCGGGTCTTCGCCAACACGGCGCTCGTCGGACGCGCTGTCCAGGGGGGCTTCGACGGGTTCTACACATACGACGTGTTCATCTACGACGGCACCCAGTTCCGCCGTACCTGCAAGGCGGCGCACGCGCGTGGACTGCTGTGCGCGCCGTCCGTCGGTCCGGGCTACAAGGCAACCCGGGCAACGGGCGACACGCGCGTGCAAGGCCGCGAGGGCGGGCGCCGCTACGACTCGCTGTGGCGGCAGGCGACCCGCGCGCAGCCGGATCTGATCACGATCACGAGCTACAACGAATGGCACGAGGGCACTCAGATCGAGCCCGCCCGCGCACGGCCCGGCTACGACAGCTACGAAGGGGCGTGGGGGAGAACCGGTCAGGCGGCGGAGCGGGCGTACCTCGACCGGACACGATTCTGGATCGGGAGGCTGTAGGCCCGCTCGGTCAATAGAGCGCGGTCGCCAGCCGGCGGCGATACGTGCTGACCAGCGGGTCGTCCTGGCCGAGCCGGTCGAAGAGCGCAACGGCGACCTCGCGCAGCCGTTCGCGCGCCTCAGGGTCGGCCGAGGGCACGGCAGCGACGATCCAGGCCAGGGCGCCTTCATCGTCGCCGGCATCCAGCGCCGCCACCACATGCGGCAGCTCGCCCGCAGCGCGCAGCTCCTCGACCAGCGCATCGGCGCGGGGTGGGGCGAGGAGGTCGTCGAGCCACGCGCCGATCGACGCCGCCGAACGGGCGCCGACGAACTCGGCGACGACCTTACCGCCGCGGAACGCCTTCACGGCAGGGATGCCGGAGACGCCGAAGCGCTGCGAGAGGCCCGGGTTGGCATCCACGTCTACTTTCGCAAGTTCGACCTGGCCAGGCCGCTCCCCGATGGCCTCCTCGATCGCCGGCGTCAGCGCCCGGCAGGGACCGCACCATTCGGCCCAGAAATCCACGACCACCGGGATCTCCTCGGAGCGTTCGACAACCATCTCGTCGAACGTGATTTCCGTCACGTCCACGGTCGTCAGTGTAGAGAGGCGTCCGTGCTGGGGCAGCTACACGGTTTCCGACTGACAGTCGGACACCACGGGAGATACCGCGGGAGGCGCGATGGCCGACACCCGTGAGACACCTAGGATGCCGCTGTGCGCCAGAAGATTCCGAACGCGCTCACGCTCGCCCGCTTCGCGGCGATTCCCGTCTTTGTCTGGCTGCTCGTTCGCGACTCGACCGGGCCGAGCTGGCCGGCGGGCATCGTGTTCGGCGTCGCCGGGGTGACCGACCAGATCGACGGGTACCTGGCGCGGCGCTGGAAGGTGGAGTCGCAGTTCGGGAAGATCGCCGACCCGCTCGCCGACCGGGTGATGATCGACGTCGCCGTGATCATGCTCGTCGCGTACGACCGGCTGCCCTGGATCGCGCTGCTCATCCTCGTACGCGATCTGATGCTCGTCGGCGGGTACAAGCTGGTCGAGAAGCGCGGCTACGACTTCCAGGTCTCGTGGCTCGGGAAGGCCGCCACGTGGGGTCTGTATGCGTCGCTCGGCTTCGTGCTCGTCACGGAGAAGGGGACGACCTGGCCGCTCGTCTGCTTCTGGATCAACCTGGGGCTGGCCGTGGCCGCCGCCCTGCAGTACGTGGCCAAGGCCCGGCGCGAGGTGCTCTGAACCTGGGAACCGGTGCCGGGCGGACAGCAAGGGACCAGCGAACCCCTGGGTGCGCCTGCGTGACCAGCCGGACACCGGTGACCCGCGCGCTGGAGCCCGGGCTGGGTGTCCGACTGTCGGTCACACACAGGTGTTCTGCGCGAACGGCGACCGGGCTGCTGCAGCCACGGTGGACCGGACGCCGCAGGGAACCGTGGGCGGGTGGCGAAGATCACCGGTGCAACTCTCAAGTTCAGGTTGACCCCTGGCTGGAGCGGCTGATTCAATCAGTGGACACCACGACGCGAAGGGACGAGCCAGTGGAGCAGTTTCCGGATCTCGAGCAGCTCAGCGACGCCGAGCTCGACAGCCTGCTGCGCAGTCTGGAATCGACCGAGGACGAGATCTCCAACCGCCGTCGCCACCTCCACGGTTCCATCGACGCCCTCCGCCAGGAACGCGTGGAGCGCCTCAAGCAGCGTGTCGCGGCCGGAACGCTCGACCTGCCGGCCCCCGATCACCTGGAGCGCCCGATCTTCCAGGGGAGCGGCGACCTGCCGGCCGACTCCCGGGCCGACTCCCTCCCCGATATGGAGACGCTCAGCGACGGTGACCTGCACGACCTGATCGGCACGCTCGAGCGTCGCGAGGACGACATCTCACTCGAGCGCCGCGTCGTGCACGGCCGGATCGACATCGTCCGCGCCGAGCGGGCACGCCGCATGCGCGGCGGCAAGTGGGACCCGGATGCGCTGTCCCGGCTCGGAGCCGGGGGCGAATGACGCACGTCTACTGCCCGGAATGCGGGTTTCAAAGCCCAGAGGCGGCCAACTTCTGCGCTCGGTGCGGGGCCGCGCTCCTGAAGCCCGCCGTCGACGAGATCACGCAGAGCCTCGAGCTCGAGATGACGAGCATGCTCGAGGGCATCACCGGGCCTGCGCTCGTCGTCCGCACGGGAGGCGGCCGCGAAGGCGATGCCTTCCCGCTTGCGGAGGGCACGATCGGCGTCGGCCGTTCACCCGAATGTCCGATCTTTCTCGACGACGTCACGGTCTCTCGACACCACGCCGAGATCGTCCGAAGCGGCGACGAGACCACGATCCGTGACCTCGGCTCGCTCAACGGCACCTTCGTCAACCGGCGCCGGATCGACACCAGCCGGCTCGAAGACGACGACGAGGTACAGATCGGCAAGTACCGGATGACCTTCCTGATCCGATGAGCACCACCGCCGATACCCATGTCGCGCGCGCCCGGCGCCTGACCATCGGCGCAGTCTGCGAGCGCCTGACCGACGAGTTCCCCGACATCTCGATCTCCAAGATCCGGTACCTCGAGGATCAGGGCCTGCTCGCGCCACAGCGCACCCGTGGGGGCTACCGGCTGTTCTCGGAGGACGATGTCGAGCGGCTGGAGACGATCCTGCGACTTCAGCGGGACGAGTTCCTGCCGTTGCGCGTGATTCGCGAGCAGCTGGCCTCCCCGGACGTGGAGCGTGCCCGCAGGCGCAGCCGCACGCTACAGATGCCCGACGGCGAGCTCGACACGCAGGAGCTGTGCGAGCACGCCGGGATCACACCGGAGCTCGCACGGCAGCTGGAAGACTTCGACCTTCTCCAGAGCCGGGTCGAGGCCGGATCGCGGCTGTATCGGGAGTCCGAGGCGGAGATCGCCGCCGCGTGCGGGCGGCTGGCCTCGTACGGGCTCGACGCCCGGCATCTGCGCGCGTTCCGCAACGCCGCGGGGCGGCAGTCGGCGCTGCTCGAGCAGCTCGTGGCGACAGGCCTCCGCTCGCGCGACCCACGGCGCCGCGGAGAGGCGCTCGCCGACCTCGAGGCCCTCTCGGCCGTCGCCCAGGAGCTCGCGCAGTTGCTCTTGCTGCGGGACCTGAAAGAAGTCGCCGACCGATGAGCAGGATCGATCTCGCCGGCCTCATCCGCGACATCCCCGACTTCCCCACGGAGGGAATCGTCTTCAAGGACATCATGCCGCTCGTGGCCGACCCGGCAGCCTTCCGGCAGACGATCGACGAACTGGCCGCCTGGGCGGGGCCCAGGACGCCCGACCTCATCCTCGGCGCCGAGGCGCGCGGCTTCATCTTCGGGGGAGCGCTCGCTTATGCCATCGGGTGCGGCCTCGTCACCGCCCGCAAGCCGGGCAAGCTGCCGGCCGCTACCGTGGAGGCAACCTACGCGCTCGAGTACGGAACCGACCGGATCCAGGTGCACGCCGATGCGATCAGGGCCGGCCAGCGCGTGATCGTCCTCGACGACGTGCTCGCCACCGGCGGCACGGCCGCCGCCAAGATCGAGCTCGTGGAGCGGCTGGGCGGC
>JBJXGY010000039.1:0-38872 GCA_046160185.1 Gaiella sp.
GCGTCAGCCTCGAGAAAGAGGCGGAAGGTCGGGCCACCGTCGATCACCACGACCGGCAGCGACTCGCGATGGGCCGCTTCGAGGTCGGGGTCACCGGCGATGTTCACAACCTCCAGTTCGAAAGGCAGGTCCGCCCGCACGTCGTGGAGCACCTTCAGCGCGTCCTCGCAGAGAGAGCACCCGGTTGCGGTGTACAGCGTGATCGCGTGGGTCACGCCCGCCCCCCGAGCCGGGATCCGCTTCCGCGCACCCCGGCTCGGGACAACCCCTGGAGCGGCCGCTGACGCGGCCGGCCGCAACCGGACACAGGGCAAAGGACCGACACGGACGCCTCTAGGGGTAGAGCCCGCGGATCGTCGTCGCTTCCGCGACCCGCTGGGCGGCGATCCCGTAGGCGGCGAGGCGCATCGAGGTGGCATGACGGTCGCGCGTCTGCCAGGTCTCCTCGAACGCACGCACGGTGATGTCGTTGAGCTTGGCGTTGACCTCGTATTCCTTCCAGAAGTACTCCTGCAGCCCCTGCACCCACTCGAAGTACGAGACGACGACGCCGCCCGCGTTGGCCAGCACGTCCGGGAGCACGAGCACGCCGCGGTCCTCGAGGATCCGGTCGGCCCCGGGCGTCGTCGGCCCGTTCGCCCCTTCGCAGACCATGCGCGCCTTGACGGCGTCGGCGTTTCCTTCGTGGATCACCTGCTCGAGCGCGCAAGGGGCGAGCACGTCGCACTCCATCTCGATCAGCTCGGCGTTCGTGATCGGCTCCGTGCCCGGCAGCCCTTCGAGCGTCCCGTGCTGGCGCTTGTGCGCGAGCGCCGACGGGATGTCCAAGCCGTACGCGTTGACGACACCGCCGTTCGAGTCGCTGATCGCGACGACGCGCGCTCCTTCCTCGGCGATCAGCCGGGCCAGGTTACCGCCGACGTTGCCGAAACCCTGGATCGCGACGCGTACGCCCGGGAGGCTCTGGCCCTGCTTCTGCAGAGCCGTGCGGATGCAGTACAGGGCGCCGCGTGCGGTCGCCTCGTCCCGTCCGACGGAGCCGCCGACGGAGAGCGGCTTGCCGGTGACCACGCCGAGCACGGAGTACCCGACGTTCATCGAGTACGTGTCGAAGATCCACGCCATGACCTGGCTGTCCGTGCCGACGTCCGGGGCGGGAATGTCCTTCTCCGGCCCGATCTCGTTGATGATCTCGGTGGTGTAACGGCGCGTCAGCCGCTCCTTCTCGCCGAGCGAGAGCAACTTCGGGTTGCACACGACGCCGCCCTTGGCCCCACCGAAGGGAAGCGACATCAGCGCGCACTTCCACGTCATCCACATCGCCAGAGCTTTGACTTCCTCGCGGGTGACGTCGGGGTGGTAGCGGATTCCACCCTTGGCCGGGCCGCGAGTCATGTTGTGGACGACGCGATACCCCTCGAAGACCTTGACGGAGCCGTCGTCCATCTCCACCGGCACCGATACCTCGACCGTCTTCTTGCACTCCGCGAGCACTCGGACGAGGTTGGGGTCGATCCCGAAAGCCTCGCCGACCCGCTCGAGCTGCTGCTGGGCGATCGCAAACGGGTCCTCGCGCAGATGTGACTCACCGATCCCGTTGGCCACGACGCCCACGGGTGGCGACTATAGCGTGCGACCTCCGGTCGCACGCGGCTGTCACCTCACACGATGCGGAGCGTGGCGACCGCTGTCTCGGGTCGGCCGCCGCCGACAGGCGTGGCGATCACACGCAGAAGGTATTCACCCTTGGCCAGTCGCCGCCCTCCTGGCCCGCGGCCGGTGAGCGCAAAGGCGAGCCGCGCGGGCAGCACGTCCCGTAGCGATGCCAGCACGCCGATCCTGCGACGGCCGCGATGGAGCTCTACGACCAGGCGTTCCAGCGGCCGCAGCTGCAGGTCGCCCGGGCTTCCCTCGACACCTCCTGCGACGAAGCTGAGGACCGCCGGCTCGGTGTCGGACGGCTTCAGCCGGTCGCTGGACAGCGCCAGCCCCTGCAGCAGTCCCGCCCCGCCGCGGGGCACTGCCAGCGACCACGGGATGTCCACCTTGGCGCCGCGCCTGATGCGCAGCTCGAGCAGGCCGGTGAAGGCGGTTGCCTGTTGCGGCACGGCGCGCAGTGAGAGGGTTGCGCTGACGGTCTTCCTGGCTCCGGGCTCGAGGCGGACGGTACGCGGCTCGAGCCGGACAGTCGTGCCCGCCGGGGCCTCGGCGGTGAGCGTCAGCACCAGGCTCCGCGTGGAGACGTTGTGCAGCCTGACACGCCTCACCCTGGTGCCGCGCTCGACCAGGGCACCGAAGCTGACGGTCGCGCGATCGGCGATCAGCTCCGTGGTGGTCGCAGCGGCAGGGTCGAGCCTGCCGCCGGCCAGTGGCGATCCGCCGGGGACGGGCCGGGCCGTCCAGAGGAGCGCGGCACGCAGGCCGTCCGGCCCGAGATCCGGCCGGGCCTCCGCGAGCAACGCCGCCGCTCCCGCCGTCACGGCGGCGGCGGCGCTCGACCCGCTGACGCTTCCGTAGCGAGCCACACCGTCCTCACCCCGGCCGGGCTCGGAGGTGCCGAGCACGACGCCCGGCGCCGTGAGATCCGGTTTCGCGCTTCCGTCGAAACCGAGCCCCTGGGACGCGAACGCAGCAGGCCCGAATGGGTCGTCGTTCTCCTTCATCCCGGCCGCGCCAACCGCGATCATCACGGCGCGACCGCTTGCCAGCTGGACCCTGATCTGAACGGCCGTGCCGGCCGGAAGCCCGACGACGGGAACCTGGAGCGGGTCGTCGACGTCGAGCGAGCCGGACGGCACGGCACCGTCGACGAGCACGGCCATGGCCCCGGCGGCGGCGGCGGCACGGACAGCCTCGGGCGAGGCCGACCCCGGCGGCAACAGGACGGCCTTTCCGGCCACCTTGCTCAGCCCGGAGTCGTCGTAGTAGCGCGGATCCTGCCGATCGGACGTGACGACCGAGGGCCTACGGGCTGCGAGAGCGGTGACCGGCATGTGGATCGCGGACTCGGGCGCGACCGACCCGCCCAGCGGGACCGAGCCGGAGAGCATCACGCGGAGGCCGGTGCGCAGGAGCACATGGACGACGCGGGCGCGCCCCCGCACGTCGGCGGCTGCGACCGCCAGGGCAGCGGGGCTCGCTCCAGGCGCGCCGATGTTGCCGTAGACAGGACCGGCGGGACCGTCGTTCCCGGCGGGCGCCACCACGAGCGTTCCGAGCGCCGCGGCTCCCTCGACACCGCGCGCGAGAGGTGAGTCGGCGAAGGATGCGTACGGCTCGCTGACGCCCACGAGTGCGATCCGGGACGCGTCGTGCAGATCGCCGTCGCCGTTCGGATCGACGGCAGCCTCGAGCCCGGCCAGCACCTGGTCGGTGCGGCCGTAGACCGCAACGCCGCCGCCGGTCTCTGGCTGCCACCCGGCGACACGGATGGGCAGTAGCCGCGCGTCGGGCGCCACACCCCGCAGGCCGCCCGGGCCGCCGCTGCCCGCGACGAGCCCTGCCAGCTCGGTGCCGTGCCGCTCGGGTTGTCCCGGCACCGTGGGGTTCTGCCGTGCTGAGGCGTCACCTTCCGGATCGATGATGTCGATCCCCGGCTCCAGCCGCCCTTCGAGATAAGGGTGCTCCAGGTCGATGCCGGTGTCGACGAGCGCGACCGTGACACCCCTGCCGCTGAACCCGGGTATCCCGATACCCGTCTCCGCCACGGGAACGCCGGGATCACGCGGCTCGTCGAGCGCGGCCGGGTATGCAGCGCGGACCGGGTACACCCCGAGCACGCCGGGATCGGACTCCACGACGCGCAGGGAGCGCGCATCGAGAGGCGCTGCGAACGCGTTGACGACGCGCACGTAGCGGTGCTCGGGCTCGATCGGAGCGCCGCGGAACGCGAGCCGTGCCAGCACGGCCTCCTGCTCTCGCTCGGCACGACGCGTCCAGAGCCGCATCTGGGTGCCGTCGGCCCCGCCGGCGCGAGCAACGCGCTGGGCGACCGACCGCCGGTCGAGCACGACGATCCATCGCCCACCCAGCTGCGCCGTCGCGCGGCTGCCGAGGATGCCCTGCCAGGCAGCGGCCGCCTGCGTGCGCTCGTCCTCCTCCGCCAGCCCTGCGCCGGGCAGAGCGGCGAGCAGCACAGCACCCGCGGCGAGCGCGGCCAGGTTACGCAAGCGAGGAATACGCATCGAGATCGAGATACCCGGGCGGCCGGATGGCAGGGACGTAGCGAGCGGCGGAAGCGATCATCGCTGCGTTGTCGGTGCAGTACGCGAGCGGCGCGAAGTGCGCGTCCGGAAGCGCCTGCCGAAGCTCGGAGTTGGCGGCGACACCGCCGACGACGGCGATGCGGTCGAGCCCGGTCACGCCCGCTGCCTGCTCAAGGCGGCCCGCCAGGGCACGGACGATGGCCCTCTGGTACGAGGCGGCCAGATCAGGCCCGGCGTCTCCCACCCGGCCCTCAGGAAGCTCGCGGACCGCGTAGAGCAGGGCGGTCTTCAGCCCCGAGAACGAAAAATCGAGGCCGGGTACGCGCGCCACGGGGAAGCGATATGTGTCGGGGTCGCCGTCGCGAGCGAGCTTCTCCACCGCCGCGCCGCCGGGGTAGCCCAGCCCGAGCAGGCGCGCACCCTTGTCGAACGCCTCTCCCGCCGCATCGTCGAGGCTCGAGCCGAGCCGCCGGTACCGGCAGTGGTCGTCGACCGCCAGCAGCAGGGTGTGTCCGCCGCTGGCCAGCAGGCAGAGGAACGGCGGCTCGACGGGATCAGGCCCGAGCCAGAGGGAGGCGATGTGCCCGTGGAGGTGGTCGACGGGCACCAGCGGCAACCCGCGCGACCAGGCGAGCGCCTTGGCGTAGGAGAGCCCGACGAGGAGAGCCCCGACAAGACCGGGGCCCTGGGTGACCGCGACCTGGCCGAGGTCTCCGACGCCCGTCTCCGCCTCGTTCAGCGCAGCTGTCACGACAGGGCCGACCAACTCCAGGTGATGGCGGGAGGCAACCTCGGGTACGACGCCGCCGTAGCGGGCGTGGAGCTCCGCCTGCGAGGAGACGACGGTGGAGAGCACGTCGCCCCCGGAGGACAGGACTGCGGCCGCCGTCTCGTCACACGACGTCTCGATCGCGAGGATCGGGCCAGCGCTCATCCCGGCCCCCAGAGCCGGTATCCGCTCCCGCGGATCCCGGCTCGGGAAAAGCCTGGGAGCGGCCGCTCACGCGGCCGGCCGCAAGCTTGGAACGAAGCGCGAAGGGCTGCCCCAGGGCGTCTCATCCGGGTACCGCCTCGTCTCCAGCCGGATCGCGCCACATGATGACGGCGTCCTCGCGATTGTCGGTGTAGTACGCACGGCGCGTACCGTGCGGGACGAACCCGTACCGCTCGTAGAGCTTCTGGGCGCCGAGGTTCGAGGCCCTGACCTCGAGGGTGTGACCGCGCTCCGCCTGGCCGGCCGTGCCTCGGAGGACGTTCTCGAGCAACATGGAGGCGATGCCGCGCCGCCTGCAGGTAGGGGTCACGGCAACGTTCATCACATGCCACGCATCGACGTAGCGCGACACCACCACGTACCCGACGATGTCGTCGTTCTCCTCGGCCAGGAGCATCACCGATCCCGCCTTGGCGAGCTCGCCCTCGAACATCGAGCGCGACCACGGCACGTCGTACGAGACGCGCTCGATCTCCAGCATGCGCTCGAGATCGTCCGTCCGTACGGGTCTCACCGTCGGCGTCACGGCCGCGCCAGCACCTTGTCGGCGTCGGGTGCGCGAACGTAGATCGGCTCCACGGCAGCGCCGCCGAATACCGCCAGCCGAGCGTGGGCGCGGGCCCACGGGATGTGCCGGGGGTCGTGGTCAACGGGGACGTCGAAGCCGAGAGCAACGAACCTCTCGCGGTACCGGAGGGCGCCGCTGCCCACCAGGGTGGCTCCCGGGGGCGCCGCAATCTCATCGGGCGCGAGCGCGCGCGGGCCGGGGACGAACACCTCGCCGCGCCGCGCGTCGATCACCGGAAAGGCTCCGTTCGCGGCCTCAGCGAGGGCGTCGAGCGTGGACACCCCGGCCAGCGGGATCTGGAGCGCCGACGACATCGCGCGCGCCGCGGCGATGCCCATGCGGGTGCCGGTGAAGCTGCCCGGGCCGAGACCCACCACCACGCGCGCCAGGTCCGCAGGTGGCACGCCGGCGTCACGCAGGAGCCGGTCGACGTCGCTGAGCACCGTGCGGGCGACGGACACGCGCTCGCCCAGCACCATGTCGCCGTCGAGGAGCGCGCTGGTGGCGACGTCAGTCGCCGTGTCGAACGCGAGGGTGAGCATCCTTCAATCCTTCCAGCAGCGCCTCGTCTCGCGCCGACAGCGTGATCCGGCGCCGATCCACCCCGTCGTGCTCGAGCCGCACGACGAGACGGGATTCCGGAAGCGTGCCGGCACCCTCCTCGGGCCACTCCACGAAGACAATGGCGTCGTCGAAGTAGGGCTCGAGGTCACCCCATTCGGCATTGGACACCCCCTGGAAGCGGTACAGGTCGAGGTGCGAGACGTCGACCTGGCCGCTGTAGCGGTGACCGATGGTGAACGTGGGGCTGGTCACGGGTTGTGTGACCCCGAGCCCGCGACAGGCGCCGCGCACGAACGTGGTCTTGCCGGACCCGAGCTCGCCCGAGACCAGCACGACGTCCCCGAGCTGAAGGCGAGTCGCGATCTCGGCTGCCAGCGCCTCCGTCTTGCCCGGCCCGTCCGTAAGGACGGTGAGCTCCTCCGGCACCGCTCAGAAGAGGCCGAGCTGGACGGGCACGGCAGGCTCAGCGGCCGGCGACGGCTGGGGAGCCGCCAATGGGGGTGCGACAGCCGGCTCCTGGAGCGTCACTCCGAGCAGCGCGGGGATGCAGGCGAAGTCCCGTTCCAGCTCGTCGAGCATGGACGGTGTGTAGAGCGCTGCCGCCGGGTGGTAGAGCGGAAGCAGGGTGACGCGGGTCGCACCGATCGCCACCTCGTACGGGACCCCGCGCACCTTGGTGATCCCGTGGTCGCGACCCGAGAGCAGCCGCGTGGCGGCATTGCCGAGGCTCGCCACCACCCGGGGCGCGATCGTCTCGATCTGGCGGAACAGATGCGGCTCGCACGCGGCGATCTCGTCCGCGAGCGGGTCGCGGTTACCGGGCGGACGGCACTTGAGCACGTTGGCGACGTAGACGTCGCTGCGGTCGAGATCGATTCCGGCGAGCAGTCGCTCCAGCAGCTGCCCTGCCTGACCGACGAACGGCACCCCTTGCTTGTCCTCGTGGAACCCGGGCGCCTCGCCGACCAGCATCAGCCTGGCGGCTGGATTGCCGGCTCCGAACACGACCTGCGTGCGCCCGGCCTGCAGCGCACATCGCGTGCACCCCGCGGCCTCCTCACCGTGCGCGCGTAGACGATTCGCGCGATCGACGACATCCATGGGTCGAGTGTAGAAGGCGGGCCCGCTGGCAGCCACGATCGCGTGGCGCCCACCCGCAGAACCTGCGTCTGACTGTCAGTCAGACACCGGTGTTCCGTTCCGGCCTGCCCGCAGCCCGGTCAGCAGCCGCAGCCGCCGCCGCAGCAGCCCCCGCCGCCGCGCGTGGCCGGGCCGCTGAAGCTGGGTTTCGCCTGGGTGCCGATGGTGGCGAAGGTGGAGAGTTGCTTGAGAACGTTCCCGGCGCCACACGAGGGGCACGTCACGGCCTGCTCCTGACTGCGGACGAGCTCCTCGAAATGATCCTCGCATTCCATGCAGGCGTATTCGTAAATGGGCATGCCCGTAAGTGTAGCGTCGCAGGATGGCAGCCAGCGAACGGTGGCAGGCACCCGTGCTGCCCGGCTCGGTCGTCCGGCTGGAACCGCTCCACCCGGATCACGGGGCCGGGCTATGGGAGGCGTCACGGGATCCGCGGACGTGGGCGTGGCTGACACCGCTGCAACCCGCGACCCGCGTGGAACTCGATGCGCTCCTCGCGGCAGCGCTGGCTGCGGGAGACGCAGGGACGGAGATCCCGTTCGCAACGGTGCTGCAGCGCGACGGCCGGATCGTCGGCTCCACCCGCTTCCTTGCGCTGCGGCCCGAGCATCGATCGGTCGAGATCGGCTGGACGTGGCTCCATCCGGACGCCTGGGGCACCGGCGCCAACGTCGAGGCGAAGCTGCTGATGCTCGAGCACGCGTTCGAGGTGTGGGGATGCCGGCGGGTCGAGTTCAAGACCGATGAGCTCAACGAGCGCTCGCGCGGCGCGCTGGAGCAGCTCGGTGCGACGTTCGAGGGCATCCACCGCCGGCACATGCTCGTGCGCGACGGCGTGAACCGCGACTCGGCCTGGTACTCGATCCTCGACTCGGAGTGGCCCGCCGTGCATGGCTCGGCGCGCCGGCGCCTCGCACACACGGAATAGCGGGCCGCCAGCCACGCGTTTACACTTCTGCGAGAGCCCGGTATCCCACGGAACTGGAGCGGAGTGTTCGAATCGATGTGCGTGATCGGCGCGCGCGGGCGCGTCGGCAGAGCAATGAGTGCGCGGCTCGCCGAGCGGGGCGTGCGGCTCACCGACGAGCCGGGCACAGCCGAGGCCGTTCTCCTGTGCGTCCCTGACCGCGCGATCGCCGGCGTGGCGGCGGATGTCGCCCCCGGCCCGTGGCTCGCTCACGTGTCCGGGGCCACTCCGCTCGCCGCGCTCTCCCCCCACACGCGCCGCTTCGGCCTGCATCCGCTGCAGACCTTCACCACCACCCGCGGGCCGGAGCAGCTGGACGGGGCATGGGCCGCCGTCAGCGCGGAGTCGGAGGAGGCGGTGGTTGCGGCGACGACGCTTGCCGCCACCCTCGGGCTGACTCCGTTTCGACTCGACGACAGCCTGCGGACGCTTTACCACTGCGGCGCGGCGATCGCCTCCAACTACCTCGTCACCCTGTACCGCGCAGCCGCCCGCCTGCTCGAGGACGCGGGCGCGCCGCCGGAGGGCTTGATCCCCCTGATGCGACGCACGATCGACAACGCGTTCGAGCTGACTGGCCCCATCGACCGCGGCGACTGGTCGACGGTGGAATTGCACCTCACCGCGCTCGCGGCACACGCGCCGGAGCTCGTTCCCATGTACGAAGGTCTCGCGCGGTTGACTGCACGCCAGGCCGGTGCCGATTTCCCGTCCCGACTGGCGGGAGCCGCGGCGTGAAGGTCTGCAGGACCGTGCCCGAGATCCGCGAGGCACTGGCGAAGCGTCGCGCCGGCCGGATCGGCCTCGTCCCGACGATGGGCGCACTCCACGCGGGTCACAGGGCGCTGATCGAGGAGGCGGCGTCCTGCTGCGACACCGTCGTCGTGAGCCTCTTCGTCAACCCCACCCAGTTCGGCGACGCCGGCGATCTCGCCGCCTATCCCCGTAGCGAGGACGACGACGTACGGATAGCCGCCCTCGCGGGCGCCGACCTCGTCTTCGCTCCGGCGACCGAAGCCATGTACCCCCCGGGCTATCAGACCTGGGTCGAGGTCACCGAGCTCTCGTCCATCCTCGAGGGGATGCACCGCCCTGGGCACTTCCGGGCGGTCGCCACCGTCTGCCTCAAACTGTTCAACATCGTCCGGCCAGACATCGTCTTCTTCGGCCAGAAGGACGCACAACAGGTGGCCGTGCTGCGGCGGATGATCGCCGACCTCGATCTCGAGCTCGAGCTCCGAGCGCACCCCACCGTGCGCGACGTGGACGGCGTCGCGCTCTCGTCGCGAAACAGCAGGCTCACCCGCGACGAGCGCGAGCGTGTCCGCGCGCTGCCGGAGGCGCTCGCCACGCGCGACCCAGACGAGGCGCGGCGGCGGCTGGAGACTGCCGGCCTCGCAGTGGACTACGTCGAGATCGCCCCCTTCGACCCCCCTGTGCTCGCCGCCGCCGTCCGCGTCGGCTCGACCCGTCTCATCGACAACGTCCCACTGGAAGGAGAAACAACGTGAGCTTCCCCGCAGCGAAGCGCTCCCTGCTCGACCTGAGCGAGATGAAGCGGAAGGGCGAGAAGATCGTGATGGTCACCGCCTACGACGCACCCGGAGGCAAGTTCGCCGAGGACGCAGGGGTGGACATGATTCTCGTCGGCGACTCCGCAGCCATGGTCGTGCTCGGCTACGACGCGACGACGGTGCCCGTGACGATGGACGAGATGGTGATCCTCACGCGCACCGTGTCCCGCGCCACGAACGGGCCGATCGTCGTCGCCGACCTGCCCTTCGGCAGCTATCAGGTCTCCGACGAGGATGCCGTCCGCAACGCCGTCCGCTTCGTCAAGGAGGCCGGCGCGGACGTGGTCAAGCTGGAGGGCGCGGGGCCGATGCTCTCGCGCGTGCGTGCGATCACCGACGCCGGCATCCCAGTGATGGGCCACCTCGGCCTGACACCGCAGACGGCCACCAAGCTCGGCGGCTTCAAGACGCAGGGCAAGACCGCCGAGGCCGCCCTCAGGCTGGTGCGCGACGCTCACGAGCTGGTCGCAGCAGGCTGCTTCGCGATCGTGCTCGAGGCCGTCCCCGGGCCTGTTGCCGCCCAGGTCACGGCCGAGGTGAGCGTCCTCACGATCGGCATCGGTGCCGGCCCGCACACCGACGGGCAGGTGCTCGTCTACCACGACCTGCTCGGCCTCACGGAGGGGCATCTGCCGCGTTTCGTCAAGCGCTACGCGAACCTCTCGGCGGAGATCCGCGACGCGCTCCAGGCGTACGTCGCCGAGGTGCGGGGCGGCGAGTTCCCCGGCGTCGAGCACACCTATGCGATGGCGCCCGAGGAAGAAGCCGAGTTTCAGGCCGCGCCGCGCAACCCGGAGGCCAGGATCGCGTTGGACAGCCCGACAGCGGGTGCCGGCCGCCCGTAGAGGTAGCCCTGACCCAGCCGGCAGCCGAGGCGCACGAGGTTGCGGGCCTGAGCATCGGTCTCGATGCCTTCGGCGACGACCTCGAGCCCGAGCACCTCGCCCATGCGCACGAACGTCTCTGCGAACACCCTGTCCACCTCGCCGCCGGGGATCGCCTGCACGAACTCGCGCGCGATCTTGAGCGTGTCGATCGGGAGCTGTCGCAGGTGCATGAACGAGGAGTGACCGCTGCCGAAGTTGTCGAGGGCGAGTGAGACGCCGAGCGCCTTGAGCTCACGCAGGGTCTTCAAGGAATGGCCGGGGTCACCCAGCAGTCCACCCTCGGTGACCTCGAGCACGAGGGCCTCTGGTTCGAGCCCGGTCTCCTCGAGCACGCCTGCGATCTCGGAGACGAGCTGGGGGTTCCGGAGCTCGGCCGGGGCGAGGTTCACGTTCACCTTCAGCCGCTCCCCGCCCGGGAAGGCATGCCGCCACGAGTGCACGTCGCGCGCCGCCTGTGCGAGCACGTACCGGCCGATCTCGACGACAAGCCCCATCTCGCCGGCCAGCGGGAGGAACGTTGCAGGCAGCACCGGCTGGCCCTGCTCGCGCGTCCATCGGGTGAGCGCCTCCACTGCCACCACACGACCGGTCGCGAGCTCGACGATCGGCTGGTAATGCACGTCGAACTCGCCGCGTGAAACGGCGCGATCGAGCGCGGTCGCCAGCTCCTGACGGGCTCGCGCACGCGTGTGCATGTGTTGGGCGTACTCCGCCATCCGCCGCTTGCCTGCGCCCTTCGCCTCGTACATCGCGGCGTCCGCGCTGCGAAGCAACTCTTCCACGGTGGTGCCGGTGCCGCCGTAGGCGACCCCGATGCTGGCATGCACCGAGACCTCGCGCCCCAATACCGTCACCGGCTCGTCGAGCACGGCAAGTAGCCGTTCGGCGATCTCGCGCGCCTCTTCCGTCCTGCCGACCCTGGCCAGGATCGCGAATTCGTCACCCCCGAGCCGCGCGGCGAGATCGGTGGGACGCAGTGCGGACTCGATCCGTCCGGCAACCGCGATCAGCAACTCGTCCCCCGCCTGGTGTCCGAGACTGTCGTTCACGGTCTTGAAGTCGTCGAGGTCGATGAACAGCACTGCCGTCTTCCCTCCGACCGACTGCGAAAGCGCCTCTCCGACGCGCTCCGCGAAGAGGACGCGGTTCGGCAGACCGGTCAACGCGTCGTGGAAGGCGCGGCGGCGCAGGTCCTCCTTGATCGACGTCAGGTTGCGGACCGATCGTTCGAGACGTTCGTGGGCCACGAGCACGCCCACGTGCTGCGAGAACGACTTCGCGAGATGCACCTCGGAGCCCTTGAACCCGCGGCGTGAGCCGGCGCGACCGAAAGCCAGCATGCCCGTGGCCGATCCACCGGCGAACGGCGCGACCAGCGCCGAGCGGAGCCCCAGCTTGCTGAGGGCGATCCCCACACCCGGCTCGGCTCGCCCCGCGTCGAGAACGGTCGCCGTGCCCAGCTCGTGTGTCATCTCCACCAGGAGACGCTCGTGCGAGAGCAGCTCATCGGCTCCGGCACTGTGCAAACCAGTGTTGTCGAGACGAACAACAGCAGGGAATCCGTCAGGTCGCCCTCTGCCCACGATCACCCAGGCGGCATCTGCGGACAGAGCCTCCCGTGTGGCGTCGAGGAACTCGACCAGCAGCGCCTCCGGCGCCGTCTCCCCTGCCCTTCCGCCGGTCGCCTGGGGCGCACGCAGAGCACTCGCGCCTCGCGCCCGAACCGCCAGAGCGATCGCCAGCGACCCTGCCGCGCCGGCCAGCAGCGCGGTCGCCGGAGCACGTGCGCCTGCCATGGCGGCGATCGCCGATGCCGACGCCGCGAGCAGCGCAATCCAGCGCCAGGCGTCCGCTCTCCGCCTGGAACGAAGATGATGTCGTACCGCCGCGAGCAAGCTTCCGGGTCCCCTCCCCATCAAGAGATGTCGTGCTCACAGGGTGGGCGGTGACGGGTGAGTTCGCGATCCCTCGAACGGGCCTCACACGTCCCCCGGAAGGGGGAGTTGCGGTCGCGTGTCTGCCGTGGTGTCAGACTCTCGGTCAGACACCGGTTCGTCGGTTCAGACGACGCCTGGGAAGATCGCGAGCGCCCCGACGATCCCGGCCGCGAGCAGCGCGGCACCGAACACGCCGCGCCAGGGGAGCCGGAAGGTCGTGCGGAGCCCGACGACGAGCAGTGCCAGGCTCCAGGCCACGAAGCCGAGGCCGATGCCGATCACGAGCCAGCGGCCGGCTCCCTCGTCGGATCCGCCTGCTCGGAAGAAGTCGCCCCCGTAGGCGACGAGGATCAGCGGTGCGGTGACGGCGAGCGACAACGCCACGGGGATCGCGCTCCAGCCAACGACGTGCCGCGCCACCACTGCTCGCTCGAGCGACCCGACGGCCCGGGCCCCCGCCCAGACAGCCCACCCGAGCAGGAAGAACTGGAGGAATCCGGCGAGACCTCCGACGACGAAGGTGCCGAAGAGGAGCGCGACGCCGTCGACACCGTTCTGGTCGAGCATCCGGCTCCAGACGGGTGAGATGATCGAGCCTGCGATCCCCGAGAGGGTCACGATCGCGAGCAAGGGCTCCTGCCGCGCCAGCCGGTCGTCATCGTCGCCCTCGCGTATCTCCTCGAACACGGCCTGCGGGTGGGTGAGGACGGCTGGGACGAGCCGCCACCAACGTCGCGCGGACAGCGCTTCGTCGTCGGAGCGCTCCGCTGCCTCGGCGTCAGCCAGGTGCCCGAGCTTCGTCCTTTCCGTCACCACTCGAGCGTAGCCCGCGGCCGGACCGTCAGGCCGCGGCCACGGCCGTTCTGCGCGCCTGCAGGAGGTGACGGAGGAACTCGCCCGTGTGACTCGCCTCCACCGCCGCGATGTCTTCGGGGGTGCCGGTGGCGATGATCTCGCCGCCCTCCTCCCCACCCTCGGGCCCGAGGTCGATCACCCAGTCAGCCTGCTTGATCACGTCGAGGTTGTGCTCGATCACGAGCACGGTGTTGCCGGCGTCCACGAGCCGTTGCAGCACCTCGAGCAGCTTCTCGATGTCGGCGAAGTGCAGACCGGTGGTGGGCTCGTCGAGGATGTAGAGCGTGCGGCCGGTCGCGACCTTGGACAGCTCCGAGGCCAGCTTCACGCGCTGCGCCTCACCGCCGGAGAGCGTCGTCGCGGGCTGGCCGAGTCGGATGTAGTCGAGACCGACGTCGTGCAGCGTCTGCAGCCTGCGCCCGATCTTGGGGATCTTGGCGAAGAACTCGAGCGCCTCCTCCACCGGCATCTCGAGCACGTCGGAGATCGACTTGCCCTTGAAGCGCACCTCCAGCGTCTCCTTGTTGTAGCGCTTGCCGTGACAGGTCTCGCAGGGCACGTAGACGTCGGGCAGGAAGTGCATCTCGATCTTGATCTGCCCGTCGCCCTTGCAGGCCTCGCAGCGGCCTCCGCGCACGTTGAACGAGAAGCGTCCCGGCTTGTAGCCGCGCACCTTCGCCTCGGGGGTGAGGGAGTAGAGGTCGCGGACGTGCGTGAAGAGGTCGGTGTACGTGGCCGGGTTCGAGCGAGGCGTGCGGCCGATCGGCGACTGGTCGATGTCGATCACCTTGTCGAACACCTCGATGCCCTCCACCGAGCGGTGTGCGCCGGGTTTGGTGCGCATCTTGTTCAACCGGTTGGCGAGCGCCTTGTAGACGATCTCGTTGACGAGCGTCGACTTGCCCGAGCCGGAGACGCCGGTGACCGCGACGAAGCACCCGACCGGGATGTCGACGTCGATGCCCTTGAGGTTGTGCTCGGCGGCGCCGCGCACGGTGAACCAGCCGCGATCGGGGCCGCGGCGGGCCGGAATCGCGATGCTGCGGGCACCCGAGAGAAACTGGCCGGTGACCGACCCGGGTGTCTGCTCGACCGCGGCCGCAGGCCCCTGGGCGACGACCTGGCCGCCGTGCTCTCCCGCCCCGGGCCCCATGTCCACGAGCCAGTCGGCGTTGCGCATCATCTGCTCGTCGTGCTCGACGACGAGCACCGTGTTGCCGAGCGCGCGCAGCCTTTCGAGCGTGCCGATCAGACGGTCGTTGTCTCGCTGGTGCAGCCCGATCGACGGCTCGTCGAGGATGTAGAGGACGCCGACGAGCTGCGAGCCGATCTGGGTGGCGAGCCGGAGTCGCTGCGCCTCGCCGCCGGACAGCGTCTTCGCGGCACGGTCGAGCGCGAGATAGCCGACACCGACGTCGGAGAGGAAGGTCAGCCGTTCGCGGATCTCCTTGACGATGCGGTGGCCGATGAGCTCCTCGGTGGTCGTCAGCTCGAGCTGGTCGAGGAAGCGGAGCGCCTGCGTCACCGACAGCTGCGTCAGCTGGTGGATCGAGCCCCCGCCCACGGTGACGGCGAGCACTTCCGGCTTGAGGCGTGCGCCGTGGCATTCGGGGCAGGGGCGCAGGCTCATGTACTCCTCGATCCGCTCCCGCTGCTGCGTGGAGTCGGTCTCCCGGTAGCGCCGCTGCAGATTGGAGATCAACCCCTCGAACGCCATCGCATAGCGCCGCTTGCGCCCCATCCGGTTCTTGTAGGTGACGAGCACGCGGTCGCCGTCGGTGCCGAACAGGAAGAGGTCCTGCTGCTCCTCGGCCAGGTCGCGCCAGGGAGCGTGGAGGTCGATCTCGTACCGTTCGCCCACCGCCTGGATCACGCCCTCGTAGAAGCTGCCGCCGCCCACCGTCCACGGCACCAGCGCGCCCTCGGCGATCGAGAGCGAGGTGTCCGGCACGAGCAGGTCGGGATCGACCTCGAGCTGCGCCCCCAGGCCGGTGCAGCGCGGGCAGGCGCCGTGCGGCGAGTTGAAGGAGAAGATCCGGGGCTCCAGCTCCGGGAGCGAGACGCCATGGTCGGGGCACGCGAAGTTCTCGGAGAACAGAAGCTGCTCTCCGGTCTCGACCAGGTCGACGGTGACGAGGCCCTCGGCGAGCGAGGTCGCCGTCTCCACCGACTGGGTGAGCCGCTGGCGCAGATCGGCTTTCATCACGAGCCGGTCGACAACAACCTCGATCGTGTGCTTGAACTTCTTGTCGAGCGCGATCTCCTCCTCGAGCAGGCGCTGCTCGCCGTCGACCTTGACCCGTGTGAAGCCGTCGCGGCGCAGCTCCTCGAGCACGTCCTTGAACTCGCCTTTCCGGTCGCGCACGATGGGCGCGTTGACGGTGAACCGCGTGCCCTCCTCGAGCGCCAGCACGCGCTCCACGATCTGATCCAGGCTCTGCCCGGCGATCGCGCGCCCGCACACTGGGCAGTGCGGCCGCCCAACCCGGGCGAAGAGAAGGCGCAGGTAGTCGTAGATCTCGGTGACGGTGCCGACGGTGGAGCGCGGGTTCCGCGACGTCGTCTTCTGGTCGATGGAGATCGCCGGCGAGAGCCCCTCGATCGAGTCCACGTCGGGCTTCTCCATCATCTGCAGGAACTGACGCGCGTAGGCGGAGAGCGACTCCACGTAGCGGCGCTGACCCTCGGCGTAGATGGTGTCGAAGGCGAGGCTCGACTTCCCGGATCCGGAGAGCCCGGTGATGCAGATCAGCGAGTTCCGCGGCAGCCGGACGGTGACGTCCTTGAGGTTGTGCTCCCGCGCACCGTGAACGACGAGCTCTTCCGCAGCCATGCCGCGAGTCTAGCGAGCGAACGTGTGTTCGTCCACGGGTTGCGGCCGTGCGTATGCTGGAGAGATGGCGCCCCGACGTGTGGCCGGGCTCGGACTCGTCCTCGCCTGTAGCGTCGCACTCGTCACCGGGTGCGGCGGCGACTCCGCCTCGGTTCCCGAGGCCCCGCTCGACCCGGGCGGCCCGCGCTTCGATCTGCAGCCCGACGGCTCCGTTCCCGTGGGCCGGTTCAACGCCGAGCTCTCCGATCGCAACGAGGTCTGGGAGACCGACCCCGGCGAGGTCGCGCAGATCTTCGTCCGTGAGCAAACGCAGGAGGGCGAGCAGCTGAGCGCGCTCTTCCCTGCGCCTGGCGACGATCCGACCGTGCGCGTCACGGTCTCGCTCGAGAACCTCGCGGACGACTCCGTGGACGACCTGGAGGTGGTCGCCGAGCTCGCGAGACAGGACGGCGACACGTGGCTTCTGACGTCCGCGACGTGGCGGCAGCGCTGCAAGGAAGGCCGCGGGCACCAGGAGCTCTCCACCGAGCCCTGCGTGTAGAGCGCAGGACCCGCCTGGTCTGCGGTGGGCGGACGACGATGAGGGCCTTCGGCGGCCCTTCACGGGCTGGCCGGCGGCGTTCGCGACGTCATCCCGAGCGCCCACATGGGGCACGCCGGGGGTTACCCCGGTTCGACCACCTTGCTCACGATCCAGGCGTGCTTGCCGACCTGGCGCCCACGAGTGAAGCCGTACTGCTCGAAGAGCTCCACCGTCGCGCTGAAAAGGAAGCGCCCCTGCGCCTCGCGACCGGCGGTCACCTCGGAGATCGCCTCCACGAGCCCGCCGCCGAGTTGCGCGACGTGGTCGAGCGCACCCTCCAGCGCGGCCCGCGCGACACCCCGGCCGCGGTGCCCCTTGTCGACGAAGAGACAGGTGATCCGCCAGTCAGGCCGCGGCGGCGGGTCCTTGGCGTACTCGCGCCTGTGCTTGATGTTCGACAGCTCCTCGGGGCTCCCGTACTGGCACCACCCCTGCGCGGCACCGTCCACGTCGAGGACAAGCGCGGCGTGGGCACGGCCGCTGCGGACGCGCTCCTCCTTGACCGCGCGATAGCTGATCCCCTTCTGCCCGCACTCCGGGTGGTAGCCGATGCACCAGCAGCCGCCGTAGACCCCGTTGTTGCGCTCGACGAGCTCGGCGAACGCGTCCCACGTGGATGCCTCGAGTGGTCGGATCGTGTATCCCGTTGTCGGTCCCCCGGAGAGTGCCTCTCTCATGTCTGCTCAGCCGCTTCCGTCAGGAGCCGGGCGAGCTCCTCCGGCGCGCTGATCATCGGCCAGTGGCCGGAGTCGATGTCGACGAACGTCAGGTGCCTGGCCTTCGCGAGCTCGGGCAGATCGCCGCCGTCGATCCATTCCCGGGCCTGCGCCGGGCTGAACTCCGGGCAGACGAGCACCGTAGGGACGTCGTAGCGACGCTCGTCGACGAGCCGGACGATCCCTCGCGAGACGCCCTCCGGGACCGGGATCGCAGCCGAGGCGATGGCCTGCTTCTCGGCGTCGTCCAGGTCGGCGGAGTCATGCCCCTCGAACGGCCCCCAGCCGGGAAACGCCATCGCGCCGTCCTGCGTCGGGAAGAAGTCGGCGTAGGGCGAGCCGTCCTCGGCCGGGAAGCCGCCGATCAACACGGCTTTGGCGACGCGGTCGGGACGTGCATCGGCAGCCAGCCACGCCAGGGTGCAGGCCGCGGAGTGCCCGACGACCACGGACCGCTCTTCGACCGCATCGACCGCTGCGAGCACGGCGCTCACCTGATCCGCAAGCGTCGCCGATGTGTTCCCGTCCCCCTGGCCCGGCAGCGTGACCGGCACGGCACGATCGCCGTGCTGCTCGAGCGAACTTGCCACGTTGTTCCAGACGGAGGCGTCGAGCCACAGTCCGGCGAGCAGGATGATGTTCAACGCGCGATCTCCTCTTCAGCGGCGTGGACGGTGCTGTGACGACGATAGACACGACTCGCCAGCCGGCACGATCGCCGCTGGCGGGTCACTGCCGCGCCGCCGTGTCTACCTTGTGCAGGGGCGCGCCCTTCAGCCAGATCTGAAACGACGCCAGCTCGGCCTCGGTGAGGTCGCGAAGCGGGGCTCGGACGTCCGGCCGGATCGGCACGCCGCGGGCCGCCAGCGCCCGTTTCAGCGCCGCCTGCTGCGGATAGCGCATGATCTCCGCGCGAAGAGCCCCCGCCCGTTCGGACGCCTCAGCCGTCCCTTGCCGCACGGCCTCGACCACCACCTCCGGGAAGGAGCCGGCGAGCGCCGACACCGCGCCCACCGCCCCGGCCTCCAGCCCCTGGTGGATCAGCGCCTCCGGGCCTACGAACACGTCGAAGCCGTCGAGCAGGTACGTCTCGAACGCGCTCCACGGCGTGTCCGAGACCTTCATCCCCCGCACGTTCTCGGCCTCTTCGCGCAGCCGGAGCAGCATCTGCGGGTCGAATGGGTAGCCGGCGGCGCCGGCGAACTCGTACACGTAGAACGGCGTCGGCGCGCACGCCTCGGCGACCGCCAGCAGGTGGCGGCGTTGGGCCTCCGCATCGAGTTTGAAGTACGGCGGTCCGATCACGGCGACTGCGTCCGCCCCCGCCTCGGCCGCGTGTGCTGCGAGCGCCACCGAGTCGGCCGTCGTCTGCGCCCCGCAGTGCGCCGCCACGGCGAGACGTCCGGCCGACGCCGTGACGAACGCCTCGACGACCGCTCGCCGCTCGGCGACCGTGAGCAGGATTCCCTCACCGTTCGTGCCCAGCGCGAGCACGCCGTCGAGTCCGCCGGCGGCGAGAAACCCGACATACGGCGCGATCACTCCCACCTCGACCGCGCCGCCGCCCTCCGAGAGCGGCGTGGAGACGGCCGCTATGGCGCCTCGCAACATGGATCGACTCTATCCTGGCGCCGTGGGCGCGCTACGGGTCGAGCGAGAGGGCAGCGTGCTGCGCGTGACGATGAGCCGCCCCGAGACGCGAAACGCGTTCGACAAGACGTTGATCGAGGAGCTGTCCGCGGCCTTCGTGGACGTCGGCGCGGCGACGGCGGTCGTGCTCGCCGGCCAGGGGCAGTCGTTCTCCGCCGGAGCCGACCTCGAATGGATGCGGTCGTCGATCGGGCTCTCGCAAGAGGAGAACGTGGCGGACGCCGACGCCATGCGCCGGATGTTCGAGGCGATCGACGCGTGCCCGGCCCCGGTGATCGCCACGGTGCAAGGGCACGCGATGGGCGGCGGCATCGGGCTCGTCGCCTGCGCCGACATCGCAATCGCGCACACGCGCACGGTGTTCGCCTTCTCCGAGGTCAAGCTGGGGCTGATCCCGGCGGTGATCTCGCCGTTCGTGCTGCGACGGATCGGCGACGGCCCGGCACGCCGCCTCTTCCTCACGGGGGAGCGGTTCGACGCAGCCGAGGCGGCACGAATCGGGCTCGTCCACGAAGTCTCGGACGACCCGGCAGCAAGCCTGGAGCGAGTGCTGGCGGAGCTCGCCGCCAACGGGCCACGCGCCGTGCGACACGCCAAGCGGCTCGTGCTCGAGCGCCCCGACGGTCCGGAGACCGCCCGGCGGATCGCCGAGCGGCGCGCGAGCAGCGAGGGCCAGGAGGGGCTCACGGCGTTCGTCGAGGGCCGCGCGCCGGCCTGGCGCGATTCGTGACCGCGCTGCTTGCGCTCACATCGGCCGCGCTGATCGGCTTCGTCGACTTCCTCGGTGGGCGTACCTCGCGACGCGCGCCCGCGCTCCTGGTCACGCTCTGGGCCCAGGGGCTCGGCCTGCCGGTCTCGCTCGTCGTCGCACTTGCCGTGCCGGCCGATCGCGTCACCGCCGGGGATCTCGCATGGTCGGCGGCCGCCGGCGTGTGCGCGGCACTCGGCCTCGTGTGGTTCTACGCGGCCATGGCCCGCGGGCTCATCAGCATTGCGGCACCGCTCGCCGGGGTGATCGGAGCGGCGATCCCGGCCGTGTACGGGATCGCCACCGGCGACGAACTGGGAACAGCGTCTCTGTTCGGCCTCGGGCTGGCGATCGGCGCGATCTTCGTCGTCTCGTTCGCGCCCGGCACCCGCACCTCGTCCGACGCCGGCGCGGTGATCGCCCTGGCGGTCGGAGCGGGGTTGCTCTTCGGCGGCTTCTTCGTGGTCTTCTCGCTTCCCTCCGAGGATGCCGGTCTCTGGCCCGTGGTCGGTCTGCGGGTCGCGGCGACGGCGACACTGCTCGTGGTCTCGCTCGGTCTCCGGCGGCCCGTGAGCGCCGGAGCAACGGTGATCAGGCCGGCGAGCGTGATGGCGCTCTGCGAAGTTGTCGCGGGGATCGCGCTGCTCACCGCCCTGCAGCGCGGGCCTGTCTCCATCGCCTCCGTCCTCTCCTCGCTCTACCCCGTGACGACCGTGTTGCTCGCGGCGATCCTCCTCTCCGAGCGCATGACGCGCACGCAACTCGGCGGAGTGGCGCTGACGCTGGTTGCGATCGTGCTCATCTCGACCTGAGCGGTCGCAAGGATCAGCGCACGACGAGGATGACGCTGGTCCGGTCGACCGCGGCGACGCGTAGCCGCAGCTTCGTCTTCGGAGCCGCCTCGACGACAGCCCTGAGGTATCCCTTCGCGGTCGTCTTGCCCGCTGCCAGCGTCGACCAGGAACCGCCCGTCCTGCGCTCGATCGCGTACGCCTGCGGGCCCCGGACACCGCGCACGTGGCCCCACACGGCGATGCGCGTGCCCAGGCGCTTCACCTGGGAGAAGGGCAGCTGCATCGCCTGGACGGCCGGCTTCCGTCTCCCGTCCACGGTCTCGAGCCCGCTCTGCCAGCCCGCCAGCGATGGCTCGTCCTTGTACAGGTAGTGAATGAGCAGATCGATGCGGGGCAGCGAGTACGCGCGCTCCGCGGCCTCCGAGACGTACCGGGCGTGCGTCGCCAGGCTCACCCCGGCGCGGCGGTCGGGCGGATCGGTCTGATACGCGAACTCGGTCAGCCAGAGCCTTGTCGACGCCCCGAAGGCGGCGGACGTCTCCGCCAGGAGCTTGTCGAGCGTGCCGATCGTCAACGTCTTGCACGTACGGCAGCCCTGGGCGAGCGGCCCTTCCTTCGGGTTGGCCGCATAGGGGTGATGTGCGTACGCGTCGAGCTTCGCGCCGGCCGCTCCCATGTCGCGAATGAAGTCGATCGGCGAGATGCCGCCCCACGATGCGCGTGGGGCGGTCGCGCCACCCCCCACCTTCGCCGTCGGGATCACCGCCTTGATCGCGTCGTACGCGGGATTGAGCACCCGATCCACGTAGTCCCCGGCGGTCGTCGGGCGCAGCCAGCGACGCTGGTTCGGCTCGTTCCAGATCAGCCACAGGCCGACCCACGAGTACCTCTCCGCCACCGCGGTGGCGAACGCGGCAATGTCGGACGGCCGCTCGGGCGCCCAGTTCGTCGAGCGCCCGCCGTTGGCCCAGCGCGGACTGCCCCAGATCGTGACCAGCGGCTCGACACCGGCCTCGCGGAGCCCGTTGAGCACCCCGTCCGGGCGCGTCCAGTCGAAGACACCCTGCTGTTTCTCGATCTCCGACCAGTGGAGGGTGATCCTGACCACGTCGAGCCCGAGGCTCTTCAGGTGGGCGGCGCGCTCGGCGATGGTGCCCTCTGTGCCATGCTCGAGCCAGGCGTCGTCCTGGATGCCGTAGCGAACCGTCGGTGCCGCGGCGGCCGTGGCGACCGCGACCGTCGAGGCGACGGTGGCGGCGAGCAGCAGCAACCGGATCATCGGAGCAACGTACCCCGTCAGCGGTTGCGACGCACCGTGACCTTACGAAACGTTTGCTTCCGCCGTCCGAGCAGGCTGCCCAAGCCCAGGTTGACGACGCCGACCACCGCCGTCGCGCCGACGTAGGTCCAGAACCCGTCGACCGAGAAGTCCGGCGTCACCCACTCGGTGAACGCCAGCATCAGCACGTTCACCGCGAACAGCCCAAGGCCGAAGGTGAGCAAAACGAACGGGAGAGCCAGCACGGCCACCAGCGGACGCAGCACGGTGTTGGCAAGGCCCAGCACGGCGCCCGCGAGCACGAGCGGTCCCCAGCGGCGAACCGTCATGCCGTCGAACAGGCCGTCGGCCACGATCAGCCCCAGCACGTTGATGCCCCACGAGACGAGCAGTCCGACGCCTGCGAAATGCCAGGTTGGGTGAGGCCGGTTCAGAACAGCTTCTGCAGCTTGAGCGCCGCGCCCATGTCGCCCGCGATCTTGAGCTTGCCGGTCATGTAGGCGGTGGTCGGGTTCGCCTCGCCGCGGGCGATCTTGAGCAGCGTCTCCTCCGTGGTCGAGATCGTGCAGTCGGCGTCGCTCGCGCCTTCGCTGACCGAGACCGCACCGTCCGCAACGGCCACCGTCCACACTCCGGCACCGTCGATGTCGAAGACGTAGGTCGCGTCGAGACCAATCGTGTTGCTGGGGTCGACACGGTTCGGCAACTCGGAGAAGAACTCCTGGATCGTCACATGGGCTCCTTGAATGGTGCGTTTCAGGTGAGGGTAGCTGAGCCGGTCGCCGCTTCCGGCACAGCGGTGGGCGACGGACGCGGCTCCGCGCCCGGCGGGAGGAAGCCCACGAGCACCGTGCCGAGCGCGGGAGCGACCGCGGACGCGAGTAGCGCGGTTCGCAGGTCGATGGCGTCCGCCACCGCGCCGAGAACGACGGCGGCGACGCCCCCAAGCCCCATCGCGAGGCCGATCGAGAGGCCCGACGCCATGCCGATGCTGCGCGGAAGGTACTGCTGGCCCATCACCATCGTCACACCGAACGTGCCCACCACGCAGAGCCCTACGAGCGAGACCGCGACCACCCCGATTGCACCGCCCACGAGGACGAAGACCGCCGTCAGCGGGCCGATCACGGCCTGGGTCAACCACAAGGTCCGCCGCAGCCCGATGCGATCTGCGACCGGCCCGAGGATGAGTGTGCCCGCCGCGCCCACGAACAGCATGAGCACGAGCACGCGGTTTCCCTCGACCTTCGAATGCCCCTCGGCCACCCACCAGAGCGGGACGAACGTGAGGAGGGCGAACCAGGTGACGCTCCGCAGGACGATCACCACACCGAGCTGCGCCATCGCCCACGGTCGGTTGCTCCCGGTCGGTCCGCCACGACCCGTGACCGGCGGGTGCACCCGGGCGAGCGACGGCATCGCGCGAAGCAGGGCGACCGCCACGATCAGCACCGGAAGCAGCGCGAGCGCACCGCCCGAGAGTCCCAGCCACACCACGAGCGGCGTCGTGACGGCAGCACCGAGCGCGTACCCCAGGTTGCCGCCGACGTTGAAGTACGACATGCCCCGCGCACGGCCGGGGCCGCTCGCGTAGGCCGCGAACTTCGCCCCCTCGGGATGAAACGCCGCGACGCCGAGTCCGCCGACGAGGACGAGCACGAACACGACCCAGTAGCCGGGAGCGACTCCGATCAGGCCCATACAGAGACCGGCGGTCCCGATCCCGGCCGGGATCAGCCACAGCGCGCCCCGCTTGTCGGAGATCAGCCCGAACAGCGGCTGCACCACCGACGAGGACACCGTGGCCGCGAGCATCAAGGCGGCGACCAGCGTGTTGCTCAGCGAGTAACGCTGGTCGAGGAAGACGAGCAGCGCCGGCAGCGACCCGGCCGCATAGTCCGTCGCGAGGTGGCCCAGCGAGAGCAGCCCCATCGCGCGCCTTTCGATTGTCTCCCGCACGCGACCAGCGTACAAACGTCGACGCTGCTTCCGGTCGGGCAGGGCTATCGTCAGCAGTATGCCCCGTGCCCGGACGCACCTCGCCGTCTTCATGGCGGCGGCGCTGCTCGGAACACCGGCGGCCGGCGCGCACGTGGTGCCGACTCCCCCAGGCATCCCCAAGGGCGCGCGGCACACCGTGTCACTCGACGTGCCCAACGAGCGAACGGTCATGCTCATCCGCGTCGACGTCTCGTTCGACCCGGGCCTGACCCTCGTCAGCGCGACCGACCGGGGCCGGTGGCGTGCATCGGTCTCCGGTGCGACGGTGACGTGGACGGGAGGAGAGATCGCCCCCGCCGCCTCGGAGCCGTTCGCGGTCGTGCTCCAGGGCGATGCGGCGGGCGCCGCGTCCTTCACCGCGATTCTGGGGTACGCGGACGACGAAGAGGTCACCTGGCAGGTACCGCTCACCATCCTTCCCGCCACCGCCGACGGGTCCGGCTCGCAACTCGGCACCGCTCTCGTGGTGGGCGCCGTCGGGGTCAGCCTGATACTCGGAACGCTGCTGGCCCGCCACTGGCGGCGATCGTCGCTTCACGATCGATAGCGGCCACCGGTGCTAGCTTCGTGTGATGCTCTTTCGGCAGTTCGTCGACGACGATCTCGGGTGTGCGTCCTACCTGATCGGGTGCGAGGCCTGCGGCGAGGCGGTCGTCGTCGATCCGCCGTACGCGATCGAGCCGCTGCTCGAGGAGGCCGCGCGCCGGAGTGTCCGCATCGTGCGGGTGATCGAGACGCATACCCACGCCGACCACCTCTCCGGACACGGCCGGCTCGCGCTCGAGCACGGCAGCAGGGTGTCCGTGCACCCGGAGGCCGAGGCCGAGTATGCCCACGATCCGCTGTCTGACGGCGCCGAGATCCGGGTCGGAAACGTCACGCTCCGGTGCATCCACACCCCGGGTCATCGCCCGGAGCACTGCTGCCTCGCGGTCATCGACCATACGAGGGCCGAGGAGCCGTGGTTGCTCCTGACCGGCGACTCGCTCTTCGTCGGCGACACCGCGCGTCCCGACCTGGCCGTGGGCGGTGAGGAGGGCGCGGCCGGGCTCTACCGCTCGCTCCAGCACCTGCTCGAGCTGCCCGACGGCATCGAGGTGTACCCCGGCCACGTCGCCGGCTCGCTGTGCGGTAAGGGGATGAGCTCGAAGGCCTCCACCACCCTCGGGTTCGAGCGCCGCTTCAACCCGATGCTCGCGTTCGGGGATGCCGCTTCCTTCATCCGGGCCTCGGCGAGCCTCACCACGCCGAAACCGCCGAACATCGCCCGTATCGTCGAGTTGAACCGTGGTCCGTTCGTCGGGTCACCTCCACCCGTGGTCTCGATCGCCGCACCGCCGACCGGCGCACAGATCGTCGACGTGCGCCCGACCGCCGAGTACCTGGCGGGTCATCGCGAGGCGGCCTTGAGCGTTCCAATCGACGGCGGGTCGTTCGCCACAAAGGCCGGCTACCTCCTCGATCCCGAGTCGTCGCCTCTCGCGGTGGCGGCAGGAGATCCAGGCCAGGCCGCGCGGGCTGTTCGTGGGCTTCGCTCGGTCGGCTTCCTCGAGATCGCCGGTTGGCTCGACGGCGCGGGCGACGTCGTGATGCGCACGACCTCCGTGCACGAGCTCGACGGGATCGGAGCCACGGCCCAGCTGGTGGACGTGCGCGAATCGGACGAGTGGGAGAGCGGCCACCACCCCGTAGCCCTCCACATTCCGTATCACCAGGCAGCAGCCCGGGCCGCTGAGCTCGACCCGTCGCGGAGCGTCGTCACGGTGTGCGAGACAGGTGCTCGTGCCGTTGTTGCCGCCAGCGTGCTCGAGCGGCTCGGCTTCGACACGCGTCCGATCGCCTCCGGCGGGATGGCCAACTGGCATCCCGGTGGATGAAGACGGGATCCCCCCTCACCGCGGCTGGCCTGCTGTCGTCGACAGCGTGGTCGATGCACCCGGGGGAGAGGGCTGCTCTCGAAGGGATCCTCTGTGCTCTCCAGCCGGCGCTGGCGATCGAGATCGGGACAGACGCCGGAGGTAGCCTCGAACGCATCTCGGCTCACAGCGAGGAGGTCCACGCATTCGATCCTCGGTTTGACCTGTCCGTCACCCAGGAGCGGTTTCCAAACGTGCATCTCCATCGCGCCACGTCCCAGGAGCGTATGCCCGAGGTGCTCGCCGACCTCGCCGCAGCGGGAAGGAACGTCGACTTCGTGCTCGTGGACGGAGACCACTCGGCTCCGGGCGTCAGCCGCGACCTGGTCGACTTGCTCGAGTCACCGGCGACGGCCCGCACCGTGATCGTGCTTCACGACACACTCTACGAGCGCGTCAGACGTGGCCTCGAGAGTGTCAATCTGGCCGGGTACCCGAAGGTGACCTACGTCGACTTCGATTTCGTCTACGGCACCGTCCGTCGTGAAGGTCAGGGCACCGACGATCTCTGGGGCGGGCTTGGGATCATCGTCACCGGGATCCCGATCCCTCACCCGCCTCCGCGCACGTATCCCGCGCCCGACGTCTATGACGCGTTCGCGCAGCTGCGCGCAGCTGCTGGGCAGTCGCGCCTCGGTGCACGCCAGCTGATGGATCTCGAACTCGACCTCGCCCGCGAGAAGTACCTGGCGCAGCTGATGCGCGACTCCTGGAGCTGGCGGCTCACCGCCCCTCTGCGAGGTGCCCGCACGGCCGTCCGCGGGACCCTGCGGCCGCGTCAGCGCGCGCGCCGCACCAGGTAGCCCTCCTGCTCCAAGGCCTCGACGACGCGTCGTGAATGCTCCTCGTCGCGGGTCTCGAGCGTCAGCTCGGCCTCGGTCTGCAGCACGCCGATGTTCCGACCTTCGCGATGGTGCTCGATCGAGATGATGTTCGCGCGCTCACGAGCGACAGTGGCCACGATCTGTGCGAGCTGACCGGGACGATCGGGGATGAGCACGCCGACGACGAGGTACCGGCCGCTGGACGTCAACCCGTAGCGCACGACGGAGATGAGGGTGGTGGGGTCGATGTTGCCGCCGGCCACGACGGCGCACGCCGGATCGTCGCCCGCGACCTTGCGGGCGAGCAGCGCGGCCACGGCGGCTGCCCCCGCACCTTCCGCCACGACCTTCGCACGCTCGAGGAGGAAGACGATCGCGCGGGAGATCTCGTCGTCGTCCACGACCACGATCTCGTCGACGAGCTCGGCGACGATCGGTGCGGTGAGCCGGCCGGGCACCTTGACGGCGATGCCGTCCGCGATCGTCGCCCCCGATGGTGCGCGGCCCGCAAACGGCGCACAGGCCGATGCCTGCACGCCCACTACACGCAGATCGGGCCGCAACTCTCGCAAGGCGATGGCGATGCCGCTGACCAGCCCCCCGCCCCCGATGGGCACGACGACGACTCCCGCCCCCTCGGGCACCTGTGCTGCAAGCTCGAGGCCGAGCGTTCCCTGACCTGCGATCACGCGTGGGTCGTCGAATGCGTGCACGTAGGTCGCGCCCTCACGCCCGCGGAAGGCCTCCGCAGCGAGGACGGTGTCGTCGAAGCTGTCCCCACTCCGCACCACCTCCGCCCCGTAGCCGCGCGCAGCCTCGATCTTCGGCATCGGAGCACTCTCGGGAACGAAGATCGTGGCGATCGCGCCGATCTCGCGGGCGGCCCAGGCCACCGCCTGCCCGTGGTTGCCGGCGCTGGCCGTGACGACGCCGCGTCGCCGTTCGTCCTCGCCGAGCTGCGCGATCGTGTTGTAGGCGCCGCGGAGCTTGAAGGAGCCGGTCCGCTGCAAGCACTCGGCTTTCAGCAGCACGCGACGCCCGGCGACCGTGCTCATCGCCTCCGAACGGTAGACGGGTGTCTCTCGCACGACTCCTGCCACGCGGACGCGCGCCTCTGCGACATCGGCGAACCCTGGGCGAGTGGCCTCGGCGCTCACTGATGCCGGGAGAGAACAGAGAGCACTTGCTCAGCCGCCGAGTATGGATCGAGCCTCCGGGCGGCGACGTCGTTCAGTGCCTGCGCGAGCGCCGGGTCCCGCGAGACGGCGGTTTCGGCGTCGCACCTGACCTGCTCGACGGCGAGCGTCACGACCTGCCTTTCGAGCCCGCGTCGCCGCCGCGCTGCCAGCCGGCCGTCTCCTTCCAGGTCGCTTCGCCTCCGCTCGAGCGCAGCCCACAGTTCGTCGATCCCCTCGCCGTCGAGCGCCTCGCATTCGACGATCACCGGCCGTTTGGCGTGATCGGGCTCTAGCGCGATCGCAGCCTGCAGCTCGGAAACGGTGAGAGCGGCCTGCGGATGTGACCGCTTGTTCACGGCGATCACGTCCGGGATCTCCATCGCCCCCGCCTTCAGGGCCTGTACGCCGTCGCCCCCGCCCGGGTTCAGGACAAGAACGACGAGATCGACGACCCCGATCACCTCGACCTCCCCCTGCCCCACGCCCACCGTCTCCACGAGGACGACGTCCTTGCCTGCGGCGTCGAGCAGCGCAGCGACAAGACCGGTCGCAGCGGCGAGCCCTCCGCCGTGGCCGCGGGTTCCCATCGACCGGATGAATACCTCCTTGTCGGTGAAGTGCTCGGCCATCCGTACGCGGTCGCCGAGCAGCGCGCCGTGCGTGAACGGGCTCGTGGGATCAACCGACACCACACCGATTCGCAGGCCAGCGTCTCGCAGTGACTTGACGAGGGCGGAGGCGAGCGTCGACTTGCCGACACCCGACGCTCCAGTGATGCCTACCGTGACCCCCCGGCCGGTCGCCGGGAAGATCCGGGCCATCAGCTCACCGAGCCCGGGGTCGCGGTTCTCGACGAACGTCGCCGCACGAGCCAACGCCCTTCGGTCCCCCGCGAGCACGCCGTCTGCGAGCTCGCCGATTGCTGACGCCGTCTTGGCCACTCCGACTGACTGTAGAGATCAGTGGCGCCGGTTGGCGTACTTCAGCACCTTCCTGCGAGGCGTGCCGCGTGCGACCTCCGCGCGCCGGGTCTCCTCGATCTCGACGAGGAGCGTATGCAGACGGCTGATGCCGTCAAGCTCGGGCTCGGGTGGCAGTTCGGCCCGCACGCGCAACGCCGCCATCAGCAGGAACGAGAGCAGAGCGCCGCCGAGATAGACGATGGCCGAGATCAGCCACACGGTGCGGGCTCCTTCCCGGTCGATCAACCAGCCGGCACCCACCATCGCCACTCCCTGAATCGCGAAGTAGGAGCTCATCAGCACGGCGACGGCTCTGCCGCGCATGGCGTCGGGTGCGCCGCGCTGGATCAGTACCTGGTTGCAGACGAGCGCGCATCCATTGCCTATCGTGGCAACCGCGATCAGTGGCGCTGCCACCCAGAGTGTCGGTGCGCGCGAGACGGCGAGGAAGCCCACGCCCATCCAGGCGATCGAGGCGCCGTACGCGTAGCGCACGCTCAGCGCGCGGATCGCCTGCGGCGCGAGCAGCCCGCCGATCACGAGACCGACGCCGGTGGAGGTTACGAGCACACCGAAACCGAAGTCCCCAGCGCCGAGGGTGTCCTTCGCGAAGAAGACCTCGCCCAAGTTGATGCCTGCGGTGGCGATCGCCGCCACGTTCCAGACCAGGAACACGGTCACCAGCGCGGGTGTGCGAAAGACGAGCGAGAGCCCGTCCAGCACGTCCCGGCCGTGCCCGCGCGAGAGCGGCATCACCGACTGAAAGTGCGCCTTGGTGAGCCGGCCGATGAGGAGCGCCGAGGCGAGGAAGCTGACGGCGTTGACGGCGTACGCCGCGTCCTCCCCGGCGACCACGAGCATCCCGCCGGCCGCGACAGGACCGAGCGTCCAGGCGAGGTTCTCCATCGACGCGAGCAACGAGTTCGCCTGCTCGAGGTCGTCATCGTCGACGAGGTTCGGGAGCCCGGCGTAGGCCGCTGGGCGAAAGAAGCCGGTGGCGACGCCGTTGACCGCGGCGAGCGCGACGATCGTGGCGGGGTCTTCGATGAACGGCAAGGCGCCGAAGACGACGAGCCTGACGAGGTCGGCGCCGATCATCAGGCGTCGCCGCTGCAACCGGTCGATCAGCGGCCCCAGGAGCAGGCCGATCACGACGATCGGCAGAAAATCGGCGATGAGCAGCCCCGCTACCCAGCGGCCCGAATCGGTCAGCTGCTCGACGTGGACGGTGAGCGCGATCGCGGCGAGATACGTCCCAACGGCGGAGAGCGCGGTCGCCGTGAAGAAGACCCGGAACGGTCCGTTCGACCGGAGTAAAGAGCCTGCGGGCACCCGGCTGACGCTAGCACCGGTGTCCTCCCCCGACGAGTGTCAGTTTGGGACATGTCCCTTGGGGTGGAGCGGTTACGACGCGTCCGGGCGTCAAATCTGGGCACGCCGCCGGCGAGCCCCTGAGGGGGCACGCCTTGCCCGCCGGGCCCGCCGTCAGCCGGTCGTGCGGCCGGAGACGGTGAGCTGGTTCTCGGCGTGCTTGATGCGCTGCTCGAGCTGCCAGCGATCTGCAGTGGACTCGCCGGCCTCGACCCTCGCCAGCTCCGCCGTCGCTGCCTCGAGCTGCGCTTGGGCCCGCGCGTCGTCGATCGCCTTCACGTCCACGGCGTCGTCCACCAGCGCCAGCGCGGTGTCCGTCTCGACCTTGAAGAAACCGGGGCCGGTGGCGAACTCGAGCACCTCGTTGTTACCGAGATGGACGCGCGTCGAGCCCGCCTTGAGCGTCGCGATCAGCGGTGCGTGACGGGCGAGCACGCCGATCTCCCCTGCGTTGCCGGGGACGATCAGCATCTCCGCCTCGCCGTCGAAGACGGGTCCGTTCGGAGTCACGAGCTTGACGTCGAACTTCGGGTGCGCGTCGGCCATCGTCGGCGTGCTTTACGCGGCGGCCTTCTCGAGCTCGCGCGACTTCTCGAACGCCATCTCGATGGGGCCGATCATGTAGAACGCCGCCTCCGGCAGCTCGTCGCAGTCGCCCTTGAGGATCGAGTCGAAGCCGGCGATCGTGTCCTCGAGCTTGACGTACTGGCCCGGGGTGCCGGTGAACTGCTCGGCCACGAAGTTCGGTTGCGAGAGGTACCGCTCGATCTTGCGGGCGCGCGAGACCACCAGCTTGTCCTCGTCGGTGAGCTCGTCCATGCCCAGGATGGCGATGATGTCCTGCAGATCCTTGTAGCGCTGCAGCACCTGCTGCACCGACGTCGCGACGCGGTAGTGATCGTCGGACACGATCCCGGGCTGGAGGGCGCGCGACGTCGAATCGAGCGGATCCATCGCCGGGTAGATGCCCTTCTCCACGATCGCACGCGAGAGCACCGTGGTGGCGTCGAGGTGTGCGAACGTGTTGGCCGGCGCCGGGTCGGTGAGGTCGTCCGCCGGAACGTAGATCGCCTGCACCGAGGTCACCGAGCCGGTGCGGGTCGAGGTGATGCGCTCCTGCAGCTGCCCCATCTCGGTGGCGAGCGTCGGCTGGTAGCCGACGGCGCTTGGCATGCGGCCGAGCAGCGCGGACACCTCGGAGCCGGCCTGCACGAACCGGAAGATGTTGTCGATGAAGAGGAGCACGTCCTGCCCCTCATCGCGGAAGTACTCGGCCATCGTCAGCCCCGAGAGCGCGACGCGGAGACGCGCACCGGGCGGCTCGTTCATCTGGCCGTACACGAGCGCGGTCTTGTCGATCACGCCTGACTCGCTCATCTCCAGCATGAGGTCGGTGCCCTCACGCGTGCGCTCGCCCACCCCGGCGAAGACCGAGAGGCCGCCGTGCTCCTTGGCCAGGTTGTGGATCAGCTCCATGATCAGCACTGTCTTGCCGACACCGGCGCCGCCGAAGAGACCGACCTTGCCGCCCTTGATGTACGGGGCGATGAGGTCCACGACCTTGAGACCCGTCTCGAAGATCTCCACCTTCGGCGAAAGCTCGCGGAAGGCGGGCGGGTCGCGGTGGATCGCCCAGCGCTCGCCCTCGGCGACCGGCTCCTTCTCGTCGATGGCCTCGCCGATCACGTTCCACAGGCGACCAAGCGTGCGGGAGCCGACGGGCACGGAAATCGGCGCGCCGGTGTCCACTGCGTCGGTGCCGCGCGAGAGACCGTCGGTGGCGTCCATGGCGACGGCGCGCACACGATCGTCACCGAGGTGCTGCTGCACCTCTGCGATCAGCGTCGCCGAGGAGCCGTCTGCTCTTGGAACCTGGATCTCGAGGGCGTGCAGGATCCCGGGCAGGCTGTCCGGAAAGACCGCGTCGATGACGACGCCCTTGATCTCGATGATCTTGCCGACGTTGCGACCGTTCTCGGTGGCCATGGGTCTCCTGTGCCTCAGCGATACGTGAAAAGATGGCCGCGAGCGCGGCTCGACGCGCGCAATCGTACCCCACCGAGGCCGAAAACCGCCGCGGGAACCGTTGCCGTCAGGGGCTGATCTGCGGCGAGGCGAGACCGGTGCGATGGGCCTGCAGCGTGCGCGTCGCCTGCCCCGAGCGGAACGTATCGAGTGAGTCCGACGCTGTGAGCACCGGCGCGATGATCAACGGCGCCTCCGGGCCCGCAGGAGCCGGTCGATCACCGAGGCGGGTACCGAACCCGAGCCCGACCGCGACCAGCGCGACCATTGCCGTTCCGGCGACCGCCACCCGGCCGCCGGTGGCGCCCCACTGGCGCCTCCGTCCGCGCACGACGATCGGCGACGTGAGCATCTCACCGTCGGTCTCGCGGATCGTGATCGTGATCGCGCTGAACCGCTCGGCGTGCTCGCGGCAGGACGCGCACCGCGTGAGATGCACCTCGAGTAGGCGCCGTTCGAAGGAGGACAGCTCGCCGTCGAGGACGAGCGCGGCCCACATTCGGGCGCGGTCACAGGCTGCTGTGCGTGACTCTCGCATCACACTCATTGAGACGCCCGGGCAGAGGCTGGGTTAGTCGTGTACATCATCGATGATCGCGCTTTACGGTAACCAATCTGGTGATAGGTCGAGAATCGGCAAACCTCAGCGTGGGCTGTGACACCCCGACGGGCCTCCCCCTTTCGGGGCACCACGCTCCGATCAGACGAGCTCGAAGCGCGAGTCGATCGCCACGCCGATGGCGATCAGCGCAAGACCCGCGACGACCAGCACAGCGGAGAGGGCGATAGACCCGCGGCGCTCGTCGACGGTGGCTCGGCGCACGCCGCGGTCGAAGAAGGAATCACCCGTCCGGCGTAGCGGGCCACGGTTTCCGGCGACGAACCCGACGAGCATCACCGCCGATCCCGCGAGGTAGAGACCGGCCGAGACGGCACGACCGATGGCGGAACCTGTCGCCAGCGCGAGCGGAATGGCGAGCGTGGCGACGGCCGCGACCAGCACGGCGACAAGCAGCGCGAAGCGGGCGAACGCCCCGCGCAGGCCGTCAGGAAGCGACCGTCGCAACGCCCGCGCCCATCTCCTCGAGCGTGAGAGGCCAGCGCTCGAGCGGGTAATGGCAGGCGACCTGTTGTCCTTCGGCCACCTCGCGCAGCTCGGGCAGCTCGACCTCGCAGGTTCCTGCGTGGAACCTGGGGCAGCGGGGGTGGAAGCGGCAACCGGACGGTGGGTTGATGGGGTTGGGGACGTCGCCCTCGAGCAAGATCTGCTTGCGCTGCCGACCGAGCTTGGGGTCGGGAATCGGCACGGCGGAGAGCAGCGCACCCGTGTACGGGTGCCTTGGCGCCGTGTACAACCTCGCCTCCACGCCGGTCTCGACGGCCTTGCCGAGGTACATCACCATCACGCGATCGGAGATATGGCGCACGACGTTCAGGTCGTGCGCGATGAAGACGTAGGTGAGCCCGAACTCCTGCTGCAGATCTTTCAGCAGGTTCAGGATCTGTGCCTGCACGGAGACGTCGAGCGCCGACACCGGCTCGTCGCACAAGATCAGCTTCGGGTTGACCGCGAGCGCGCGGGCGATCCCGATGCGCTGCCGCTGGCCGCCCGAAAACTCGTGCGGGAACCGGTTGTAGTGCTCGGGGTTCAGCCCGACGATCTCCAGCAGCTCCTGGACACGGCGCTTGCGCTCGGCCTCGGTACCGATCTCGTGCACTTCGAGTGGCTCCGAAACGATGAAGCCGACGCGCTTGCGGCCGTTCAGCGAGGCGTATGGATCCTGGAAGACCATCATCATCTCGCGCCGAATGGGACGCATCTCCGAGCGGGAGAGCGTCGTGATCTCGCGCCCGTCGAACGTGATCTTCCCCGCGGTCGGCTCGAGCAGCCGCATCACGCAGCGCGCGAGCGTGGACTTGCCGCAACCGGACTCGCCGACGATGCCCAGCGTCTCACCCCGCTCCACGGAAAAGGACACGTCGTCGACCGCCTTCACGGCGGCAACCTCCCGCTTGAGCAGGATGCCCTCCGTGATCGGGAAGTACTTCTTGACGTTCTCCACGACGAGCAGCGGGTCGCTCATACTTGCCCCCAGAGCCGGAACCCGCTCCCGCGACTCCCGGATCGGCAAAACCCCTGTGCTTTCCCCCAGAGCCGGTATCCGCTCCCGCGGATCCCGGCTCGGGAAAACCCCTGAAGCGGCCGCTGACGCGGCCGGCCGCAATCACACCACGCAAGGCGAACGGATGGCGCCGGGCGGCTCACAGTGCCCCCACGTGGAAGCCGGCGCGCTGTTCGGCCCACCGTGCCGCACGCGTTTCGCCGTCCAGGAAGCACCTGAATTCGTGTTCGGCGTTGAGCGTGGAGAGCTCGGGGATCTCGACCTGACAGCGCTCCATGGCGTGCGCGCAACGGGGGTGGAAGGCGCAACCGGGCGGAGGGCGGAGCAGCGACGGCGGCTGGCCGGGAATCTGGTACAGCCGCTCCTCGCCTTCGTGCAGCCGCGGCAGGGAGCCGAGCAGCCCCCACGTATACGGATGCTGGGGCGCCTCGAACAGGTCGTCAACAGATGCGTGCTCCACGACCTTGCCGGCGTACATCACGACCACGTCGTCGGCGATCTCGGCGATCACGCCAAGGTCGTGGGTGATCATCACGATCGCCATGTTGAACCGCTCCTGCAGGCCCGCCATCACCCTCAGGATCTGCGCCTGAGTGGTCACGTCGAGCGCGGTGGTCGGCTCGTCCGCGATCAGCACCTCGGGGTCGTTGACGAGCGCCATCGCGATCATCACGCGCTGCCGCATGCCGCCGGAGAACTGGTGCGGGTAGTCGTCGATGCGTTGAGCCGCATTCGGGATGCCGACCGCCTCGAGCAACTCGAGGGCACGCGCTCTGGCCGCTGCCTTCGTCACGTCCTGGTGCACGAGCACCGCCTCCGCGAGCTGCCACCCGATCCGCTTGACCGGGTTCAACGAGGTCATCGGGTCCTGGAAGATCATCGCCAGCCGCTGGCCACGGATGTGGCGCAGCTCGTCCCCCTGCAACCCCAGGATCTCCTCACCGTCGAGCAGCACCGAACCGGTCGACGTCGCCTTCCGCCGGTCGTTGAGGCCCATCACCGTGAGCATCGTGACGCTCTTGCCGGAGCCGGACTCGCCGACGATGCCGAGCGTCTTGCCGCGCTCCACAGCGAAGCTCACACCGTCCACAGCCTGGACGTTTCCGTCGTCGGTGCGGAAGCTGGTGCGGAGGTCGCGAACCTCCAAGAGTGCGCTCACGCTTGCTCCCAGAGCCGGAAACCGCTCTCGCGGTTCCCGGCTCGGGAAAACCCCTGTCCTCCGCAGATTACGGAGGTGCAAGTGCACATCCGGAATCGCGACAAGCTTGGAAGCGGCCGCTGGCGCGGCCGATCGCTCCCCAGCAACGCGAGGCCGCGGGCTGCTCGAGCGTGTCTCACGCGAGACGGATTCGCGGATCGAGGACGGCGTACAGCATGTCGACGACAATCGTAAACACGATGACGGCGATACACGAGAACACGACGACGCCCTGGATGATCGGCAGGTCGCCGACGTTGACGGCCCGGAACACCGCTTGACCGAGCCCTGGCAGTCCGAAGATCGACTCTGTGAAGATGGCGCCGCCCAGCGCAAGCGAGATGTCGAGGCCGAGGATGGTGACGATCGGCAGCAGGCTGTTGCGCAGCACGTGCTGTCCCATCACGCGACTCTCGGGCGCCCCCTTCGCCCGCGCCGTGCGCACGTAGTCCTCACTGAGCGTTTCCATCACGCTCGCGCGGATGAACCTGACGTACTGGGCCGTGAAGAGCAGCGCAAACGTCACCCAGGGCAGGATCATGTGGTACGCCCATTGGACAGGCCCGCCGCAACTCGCGCCTTCCCCGGGGTTGAAGAAGTCGCAGTAGCCGGTGATCGGCGTCACCCCCCACTTGAAGCCGAAGAGGTAGGCGAGGATGAGCCCGATCCAGACTGGATGCGCGGAAATGCCTATGAGCACGAAGATCGTGGTCATCCGATCGAGCAGCGATCTGGGACGGAGCGCCGAGAAGATGCCGATGGGGATCGCCAGCGTGAGCCACAGGATGGCGCCGCCGAAGACGAGCGTGGCCGTGACCGGTGCCCGGGCCTTGATCAGCTCGTTGACGTCCTGTCCGTTCAAGAAGGAACGGCCGAGCGACTGGTGGCCGACCAGTTCCCACAGGAAGCGCCCGTACTGCTGGACGACCGACTCGTCGAGATGGTAGAGCTCGCGCACGCGCTGCACGTCTTCCTCGCTGCACGCCTTGCCGCACCGCTGGGAGGCGGGATCGCTGGGCAGGACGTAGAAGAGCACGTACGTGATGATCGTCGCGGCGAGGAAGAGCACGATGGCCCACAGGAGACGCCGGACGAGGAAGGGGAGCATCAGTCAGTCAGGAGTGTGGAAAGGGTGTCGGCTGGAGGGCCGATAGATCCTATCGGCCCTCCAGCCTGTTTCGTCAATCGGTCTTCGTGATTCCTAGCCGACCGACATCGCGTTGTAGGCAGGCTCGCCGAAGTACGGCTGGTAGATGAAGTTCTTGACCCGCGCGGAGACGAACATCCGCGAGTTCGGGATCATGAACGGCACCCACGGTGCGTGGTCGCGCATGGTCTCGAGATCGAGCTTCGAGTACGCGTTCGCGCGTGCGTCGCCGAACAACTTCGACGCCGCATCCATCTTCTTGATGAGGGCTGCGTTGTTGAGGTACGCGAAGTTGACGTTGTTCTCCGCCTGGATCGTGCGGCCGTCGAGCAGCACGTTGATGAAGTCGAACGGATCGTTGTAGTCCGCGCACCACCCTGCGTAGGCGACGTCGAAGTCGACGCCCTTGGTGCCGAGGGTCTTGTAGTACACGCTCGCGGAGACGGGCTTGTCCTTGACGGCGAAGCCCATCTGCTCGAGGTTGAACTTCACGACCTGGGCACGCGCCGTCTGAAGCGCGCTCGTGCCGTGCATCAGGGTCACCGTGCCGCTGACGTTACCGGCGACCTGCTTCGCCTTCGCCGGATCGGCACCCTTGATCGCATACAGCTTGTAGTCCTTGTAGCCGGGCACGCCGGGCACGAGGATCTGATCGGTGCGCCTACCGGCGTACTTGCCCGACACGCGAACGAGTGCGGGCCGGTCGATCGCCCACTCCACGCCCTTGCGGACGTTGAGCGAGCTGAGCGGCGCCCGCGTCGTGTTCATCGCGTAGTAGAGGACACACGCCTGGGGCCCGACGAAGTAGCGGCCCTTGTTGACGCCGAACTGCGCCCCGAGTGCCTCGTTCTCCGCAGGCGGGACGCCGGCTGCGTCGAAGTCGGCCTCGCCGTTCTTGACCTGGAGCAGCGACTGCGCCTGGTCGGTGTTGACCGTGAACACGATCTTGTCCGGGTTCGCGGGACGCGAGCCCTTGTAGTTCGGGTTCCGCGTGAGGACGAGCGACCGGCCCACTTCACGCGAGCTGATGTAGTACGGGCCGGCGGAGGGGAAGACGTTGAGGCCATCCTCCGAGTACGCCATGTCCGGCTTGACTGCCCCGAACCACTGCATGGCGATGATCGAGACGAACGTCGGGTCGGCCTTGGTCAGCTTGATCGTCAGCACCTGACCCTTGGCGGTCACGCCGGAGATCGTCTGCGTCTTGCCGTCGAGGAAGGCGGAAGCGCCCTGGATCAGCTGGTCCATCTTCACGTTCACGCCGAGCGGCGAGCCCATCTTCGGGCTCAGGTTGCGCTCGAACGCCCGCTTGTAGGCTGCGGCCGTGACCGGCGAGCCGTCGCTGAACTTCTGCCCCGCGCGCACCTTGAAGGTGTACGTCTTGCCGTCCTTGGAGACGGTCGGGAACGCCTCGGCGCCTTCCGGGTACAGCTTGGACCCGGCGGCACCGGACTTCTCCGGGTAGTTCACGAGCATGAGGTTGACCGTGTACAGCATCGACCAACCGGTGGTGTCGTAGGCGATGCCCGGATCGACGTGCTCGAAGTCACCGTTCGAGATGTTGAGCCGAAGCGTGCCACCCTTCTTTTGTGTGGCGGCGTTCGAGCTTGCGAACGCCGACGCGACAAGCAGCAGAGCGCCCAGGGCCGCAAGCACGACCGGGAGCAGTAGCTTGATGCGCATCGAGCTCCTTCCTTTGGCTCTCCGGACATACCGGAGAGTCGGTGTTTATTGGTACCTGCCGGGAAAGTGAGACGCTGAATCCGCCGGAGTGTTAGCGGCGCGTTAACGCTGATGTCATGACTCCCACGAACGCCGTCGGCGAGCCGCCGA
>JBJXGY010000040.1:0-24809 GCA_046160185.1 Gaiella sp.
TTGCTGCACGTTGTCGGCCGCCATACGGCCGACAACGTGATCCTGAAGAGGGCGCACTCCCTCACCGAGTTTCCGGTGGAACATTGCGAGATGGCGCTCTAGCTCAGAACCCGGCGGACGACCCGGACACCCGCGCGAAAGGCCCACCGTGAACCTCACCGACAACACCGTCGCCTACCCCGGCCGTGAAGGCGCCCACTCCGCCGCCGCCTGCGACAGGCTCTTCCCCGCGGCGCGCCTCGTGCCGCTGCCGGGCTGGAACGACGTCATCTCCGCCGTCACCGCTCGCACCTGCACGTACGGTGTGCTGCCGATCGAAAGCTCGCTCGTCGGGCCGGTGAACGAGACCCACGACCTCCTGTTCGAGTCGGCGCTCTCGATCGTGGCCGAGGCCGTTCTTCCGATCCGGCACGTGCTGGTCGGCCCGGCGGAGATCGGCCTCGGCGAGGTGCGCGAGATCCGCTCCCACCCGGTGGCGCTCGACCAGTGCCGCAAGCTGATCGCCTCGCTGCCCGGCGCCACGGCGACCGCCGCCGCCACGACCGGAGACGCCGCGAAGGACGTCGCGGATCTCGGCGACCCCGCGGTGGTGGCCATCGCCAGCGAGCGCGCGGCTCGCCTGGAGAAGCTCGTGATCCTGGCCGACAACGTCGGCGACCATCCCGAGGCGTACACCCGGTTCGCAGCGATCGCGCCTTACACTCGCCTCGACCGCCGCCACGGAGCCTGGCGCACCGCCCTCACGTTCGTCACCGACCACCGGCCCGGTGCCCTGCACCGCGCGATCGAGCCGCTGGCTCGCCGCGGCATCGACATGGTGCAACTCCACTCGCGGCCGATCCCGCGCACACCGTTCCGCTACCGCTTCGACAGCGTCCTCGGCGGGCACCCGCTCGACGAGGCGCTGAGCGAAGCGCTGCACGAGATGCTCGCCCAGACCGCCTACCTCCGGGTGTTCGGGTCGTACCGCGCAGACGAGTAGGACCGGGCCTCAGGCGGCGTGCGCGACCTCGGGCAGGTAGGCCTGCCAGGCGTCCGGCACCCGCTGCGCGGCGAGGCGGATGAAGAGCACGGGCGCAGGCGGCCGCGGCAGGCGCTTGAGCGACAGCCCTGCCTCCTCGAGTGTCCGATCTCCCTTGTCCAGGTTGCACGGCGCGCAAGCCGTGACCACGTTCTCCCAGGTGGAGCCGCCGCCGCGAGACCGTGGGACGACGTGGTCGAGAGTGAGCCGCCCGCCGCCCGAGCCGCAGTAGACGCAGCGCCAGCCGTCCCGGGCAAAGAGCACCCGGCGGGAGATGCGTCGTTTCACGGTGCGCGGCACGCGCACGTACTGCAGCAAGCGGATCACGAGGGGACGCACGAACGACCCTTCACCCGAACGAAGGGGTGTCGCACCGTGCTCCACGACCTCGGCCTTGCCCTTCCACACGAGGACGTGTGCGCGGCGCACCGAGCACACGTTGAGCGGCTCGAAGCTCGCGTTGAGAACAAGAGTGTGCTGCATCTGGGCGGAATGTACCAATCCCGGCTCGGACTCCAGGGATCGCGGGTCGAGCCCGTTGCCCCGGAAGGCGGCGGCGGATCGGGCGTACCCTGCGAGTACGATCCACACATGACCGACGAGCGCCTCACCTGGCTGCGGGTGCCCGACTCCGACGAGCTCCCGGGTGCCGTCCACGCGCTCTGGGCACCGTCGCTGGAGAGGCTGGGCTTCGTCCCCAACGTGCTCCGGCTGTTCGCATTGCGCCCCACGCATCTCCTACGGTGGACGGAGCATTACGACGAGCTGATGAAGGGCGACTCGAGCCTGACCAAGGCCGAGCGCGAGATGATCGCCGTCGTCGTCTCGACCGCAAACGAGTGCGCGTACTGCATCGCCGCACATTCGGCGGCGCTCCGCAAGCTGCTGAAAGACGCCGCCCTCGCAGATGCCATCGCCGCCGATCATCACAGCGCGGCGATCTCCGAACGGATGAAGGCGGCGCTCGACTACGCCCTCAAGCTCACTCGCGAGCCGACCCGGATGGTCGAGCAAGACGTGCACGCGCTCCGTGAGGCCGGATGGACGGACGAGGACGTGATGGACATCGCGGAGGTGACCGCGATGTTCAACTTCTCGAACCGCATGGCCTCGGGACTCGGTTGGCAGCCGAATCCCGAGTACGCGTCGCTGGGCCGGTAGGTATTCGGGGCCTGCTCAGTCGTTGAGGTCGAACCGGCGGCTTGGGCTGCCCACCTTGCGGGGACGTCCCCCCTCGCGTCTCGGGACGAGTATTCGGAGCCTGCTCAGCCGTTGAGGTTGTACCGGCGGCTTGGGCTGCCCACTTTGCGGGGACAGTCCCCTCTCGCGTCTCGGGACGAGTATTCGGGGCCTGCTCAGCCGTTGAGGTTGTACCGGCGGCTTGGGCTGCCCACTTTGCGGGGACAGTCCCCTCTCGCGTCCCGGGACGCCGCCGGCGCTTTCGGCACGGGGAAAGTCCCCGGGTCCCCTAGCGTCCCATCGCGCGCTCGACGGCTTCCAGCTCCTCCGGGGAGAGTGCGAGCGAGGCCCGGCCGTGGTCGAGCTCTTTCACGTAGATCCGGGCGTAGTCGCGGCCCTGGATCGCGCTCACGACGGTGCCGGTGCGCGTCGAGTCGAGAAACGCGAACGAGGCGGACTGCTGCCCGCCGGTGTTCTCGTAGGCGTCGTAGCGTACGACGGCGGTGTTGGTGATCGCGCCGTCGACTCGCCGGTCGACCCGCCCGAGCCCGGCGGCGACCTCGTCCACGGCGCCGTGCAGGTCGTCGATGCGCGCCTGCAGGGACACGGTGAAGTCGACCACGTCCCGCGACGAGCCGCCGACGACCGCCGCCTGGGCTTTCCTCAAGGCGCGCAGGACGTGAAACGCCCAGGCAAGCGCCAACACCGTGCAGCCCGCGACCGCCGCGGACACGATCGAGACCAGGAGTGCGGACTCCATCTCGACCCGCCTACAAGGAGAAGATGACCGGGTACTCGTACGTGTTGTTCGAGGTGTTGGTCTCGCCGGGAACAGGCGCGATCTCGACGATGATCGTGGTCGACTCGCCCGGGGCCAGCTCCGGCAGGTCGGCGAAGGTGATCGTCTTCGTCTGGGAAGGATCGATGAAGTCGATGCGGCCCTTCTTGACGATCTTCGTCGGCTGCTGCGGAATGGTCAGGGTGACCTCGATCCCGACCTCCTGGCTCTCGCCGCTGTTTTGCACCGACACCTCGAACGCGAGCTGGGTGTCGAGCTGAACCTTTGTCTCCGACTGCTGGGAGAGCTGGATACCCGCCGGCAGTGCGCGGACCGGGCCGAGCGCGCTGCCGTGCAGGCCGGCGGGTGTGGCCGTGCCGCCGGTCGAGGCACCGTGGATCCGCTGCCAGATCTGGGCGAGCGACTCGGCCCGGAACAGGACAGGGCTCTTGGAGAACACCGAGGGCGGCGCGGAAAGTCCTGCCACATCCTCTGCGATTGCGGTCTGCGTCGCCTGCGCGCGGAAGAGGTCGGCCCAGACGACATCGCTCGCCAGCAGCCGGTTCGTTTGCACGGCGAGCCGCTGGCCGGCCACCCCGGCCTCCTTCGCGCCCGCAGTGTCCTTGAAGGTCTGGAGCAGGCCCTGCAGACCCGAGGCACGGAACTCGAGCGCCTCCACCGCGTGCTCGTGCGCCGGGTTCAGCGGTCCCGGCGCGTCCAGCGCGCGGGCCCGCTCGACGTCGGCAGTCTGCGCCTGCGCGATCCCGCCGAGCCGCTGCTCCAGCGTCTTCTGCGTCAGACCCGCGGTGGTCAGCAGCGAGGCAAGATCCTCACCCAGCTTGGCCGACGCGCTCCCGATGTCCCCGATGTCGGCCAGATACGCCTCGTAGTCGCTGCGTTTCTTGTCGGCCGAGCAGCCCTGCGCCCAGATCGAGAGCAACACCACGATCAGGATCGCGAAGGCGATCAGCCCGATCAGCCGCAGCAGCGGCGTGGCCGATCGCGGCCGGGGCAGCGAAGGCCGGGAGACCCGCGGGCGGCGGGCCGGCGCATCCGCTCCCCCGTCCGGCTGGCGGCGCGGCGCCGCCTGCTCCTGGGTGGCGTCGTCCACGAAATCGAAATCGAGGATGTCGTCGTCGTGTGTGGCCATCACTGATTTGCAGCCGGTTTCCGGAGCCGGCGCTCGTCCGAGTGTACGGGATCGACACACATGAGAGGACCCGTCGTCGCGGCGGCGAACCAAAGCAGCACGTGTCCACCACGGCCTTCGCCCCTGTCGATCGCGAGCTTGTGCTCGATCGCTACCGGCCGCTCCGACCGATCGGGAGGGGAGGGTCGGGTTCGGTCTGGCTGGCCAGAGACGAGCGCTCGGGACGCGAGGTTGCGCTCAAGATCGTGCCTCGGGAGGGAAAGCGCGCGGCGCGTGCCACGCGTGAGGTCGAAGCGGCTTCGCGCCTGCGACACAAGCGATGCGTACGCGCGTACGACTTCGGCGGCGACGCCGGCCACGTGTACATCGCCTACGAATACGTCCAGGGAAGCACGCTCCGCGAGCTGCTCCGGCAGGGCAAGGTGGACGACCAGGACGCTGTCGAGATCTGCGCCCAGGTACTCGAGGCGCTCGCACACGCCCACCGCGAAGGCATCGTCCACCGCGACGTCAAGCCCTCCAACGTCATCGTCGAGGACGGTGTCGAGATCTCGACCAGACTGCTCGACTTCGGTCTCGCCCAGTTCGACGAGGCCGACACGCTCACGAACGTCGGCGACGTCCCCGGGACGCTCGCGTACATCGCGCCGGAGCGGCTCCGCGGTGGTGAGGCGACTGCGAGAAGTGACGTTTGGGCGGTCGGTGTCATGCTCTGGGAGGCACTTGCCGGCGAGCACCCGTTCTGGGGCGTGGCGCTCCCCCGGGTGGCCGGCGCGATCGAGGGCGGCCCTGCGCACATCTCGACCAAACGGCGAGATCTGTCCCGTCGGCTGATGGCCGCACTGGACCGCGCACTGTCCCTCGACCCGCAGAAGCGTCCTGAACCGCTCTGGCTCGCCGAGGAGCTTCGCGCCGCGATCGGCGACCACCGTGACCGGCCACAGCGGGTCGCCCCGACCAAACGACGCGCGCGCGCAGCAGCTCCACGCCCTGTTCGGGTCGTCGAGCGAGTCCCTCCGGGGCTCGCGGCAGTCCAGGCGCTCTGGGCCGCGGGCGCTGCGGCTGTGGGGGCGACGCTCCTCCCGTTCTGGACCCCGGGCCTCGTGGCGCTGCTCGCGATCTCAGCGGGAGCGGCCATGATTCGTGCTCCACGCCTCGCTGTCGCCATCGTGCTGTTCGCACCGCTCTTCCCTCTGGGCAATCTTGCACGAGGCGCCGCGCTGCTCTGGGCCGCGTTCGCCCTTCTCTGGCTCGCGTTCTCCTGGCGCCGGCCCCGAGCCGGGCTGACCTTCACCTCCGGCCCGCTGCTGGCGGCCGCGGGACTGCTGCCGCTGCTCCCCGTCGTCGCCTTACTGATCCGCACTCCGGTGCGCCGAGCCCTGCAGGTGGTCGCGGGCGTCTTCGCTGCGGCGCTGGTCGCCGGTGTGCACGGCGACGCTCTCCCTGTCGTCGGGGGGCGGGTGCCGAGTCTCGGGATCGAGGGCGCCGAGCGGTTGACCGACGTGCTCAACGCGCTCGTCACCTTCGCAGCGACCACCACCGATCTCGTTGCGATCGCGCTCGTGCTGGCGTTGACGGCCGTACTGCTGCCCACTGCCCGCCGCAACGGGCGCGTTGCCGTGACCGCTCTGGTCGCCGGGCAGCTCGCCCTCGGCGTGGCGGCCACGGACGGCGTCGAGATGCTGCGGCTGGCACCCGGCACGGTGCTCCTCGGCGCCCTACTCCTCGCCCCGGCAGTCTGGGCACGACTGCGCGCGTCGGGCACCCGCGAGGCGGTCGAGGTCGCTCCGGCCACGGCGACGGCGGACGAGGCCGCGGAGGCGGCCTAACCAGCCGCTCACAACCGTTCAGTACCATCATTCCGGCCGCGTATGTCCGTCTTGCGCACGATCGAGGGGAAGATCGAGGGCCTGTTTGAAGGGGTATTCGGCCGCGCCTTCAGATCGCACGTCCAGCCGGTCGAGCTCGCGCGCAAGCTCGTGAAGGAGATGGACGACCACCGCTCGGCGGGCGTCTCGCGCACCTACGTGCCGAACCGCTACGTGGTCTACCTCTCCCCGGGCGACCGGGCTCAGTTCGCGGGGTTCGAGCCGGCCCTCGGCGACGAGCTGGAGCAGTACCTCGCCGCGCATGCCGAGCGTCAGCGCTACGCGCTCCTGACACCGCCCACCGTGGAGCTTGCGACCGACGACGACCTCGCGGTCGGCGAGTTCGGAATCGCCGTCCGCGTCTTCGATCCTCGCTCGGCGCCCATGCTCCCGCCTCCCCGTGAGCCGAGCGTGGAGGCTGCGCTGCGCGCCCCGATGCTTCCCGCGCCCGCGCCCGCGCCGGCGCCCGATCTCGAGCCGCCGCAACCGCCCGTCGACCCGTCCGCGACGATGGTGTACCGGCCCACGGCACCGCTCGACCCCGAATCCGAAGAGGCGCCACCGGTCGCGCGCGAAGCGATCACGCTACGGATCGGCAGGAAGACCCACACGGTCTCCTCCAGCCGTGTCGTGATCGGACGGTCGCGGGAGGCGGACGTCCAGGTCGCCGACGCCGACGTCTCGCGCCGTCACTGCGAGCTGGTGCAGGACAGCCCGACCACATGGTCGATCGTCGATCTCGGCTCGACCAACGGCACCATGGTCAACGGGAAACGCGTGAAGCGGGCTCGCGTCGAGGACGGGGACCGCATCACGATCGGGGGCGCCGAGATCGTCTTCGGTCGCAAGCTCGGGTGACCCTCGCAGCCGGGGTCGACGGCACACTCGTGGCCCTGCGCATCGGGGTGCCGATCGGACTGCTGGCGTTTGCTCTGATCGCGCTGCGCTCCGGCCGGCGAGCGACCGTGGAGCTGGAGGAAAGCATGATCCTGCCGCCGGTGCGTCCGTCCCGTGCGGGCACCTCCCAGGCGACGCGGAGCGTCCTGCTGCGCACGCCGCAGGGGCCTCGCCGCATCGAAGTCACGAGCCCGCTCGTGATCGGGCGCGATCCGAACGTCGAGCTCTCGCTGGAGCACGACCGGTTCGCCTCGGCCCGTCACGCGGTGCTCGAGCGACGAGGTGACGACCTGTGGCTGACTGACCTCGGCTCCACGAACGGCACCTTCGTCGGCGGTGAGCCCGTTCAGACGCGACGTCTGCGTCCCGGCGACGTCGTCCTCGTCGGCGAGACCGAGTTGGAAGTCGCGCCGTGAGGGTCGGTCGCGTGGGCACGGCGTCCGATACCGGGCGACGCCGCCTCAAGAACGAGGATGCGTTCGTCAGCCTGCTCCCGCTCTTCGCCATCGCGGACGGCATGGGAGGTGCCCGCGCCGGTGAGGTCGCCTCCCGAATCGCCACCTCGACGCTCGCCGAGCAGGCCGGCTTGATTCTGGACGCGCCGACCCTCCAGCAGGCGGTTCGCATCGCCAACACCCGGGTCTTCGACCGGGCCACGAGCGACCCGGAGACGCTGGGGATGGGCACGACCGTCACGGCGGCCCTCGTTGACGAGCATCGCGGTCGCATCACCATCGGGCATGTCGGCGACTCGCGCGCCTACCGCCTGAGGGGCGGCGTGCTCGAGCAGCTGACGCCGGACCACTCACTCGTGGGTGAGCTCGTACGCGAAGGACGCCTCACGCCCGAGCAGGCAGAGAGCCATCCGCACAAAGCGGTCATCACAAGGGTTGTCGGCACCGAGGCCGACGTCGAGGTGGACACGCTCGAGGCCGAGCTGCAACCGGGCGACCTGTACCTGCTCTGCTCCGACGGGCTCACAGACATGGTGCGAGACGTCGACATCGAATCCATCGTCGCCGGCTTCGACGGCGACCCGCAGCAGGTGGCGAACGCCCTCGTCAGCGCTGCGAACGCGAACGGGGGCGAGGACAACATCACCGTCATCGCGTTCGAGATCGTCGACGAGCCGGCCGGCGACCGGGTGGCTCCCACCGCCACACCGGCCCCCAGCAGGGAGGACGCCGTTCCTCGCCGCCGGTTCGGCGCCGCCGCCGGCAGCCGCTGGCCGGCGCTTCTCGCACTGGCGGCCAGCGGTGGGCTGGCCGCGTTGGTCGTGGTCTGGAGCCTGGTTCGGTGAGAGCCCGCCTCCGCGAGCCGGCGGCGCTCGCGCTGCTCCTCGCCGGCGCCGCGGTCGGTACCGCCGCGTTCGCGACCGTCTGGATGGAGAGCGCCCGCGACCTCGACACGGGCTGGGTGCCATGGGCGGTCCTGGTCGTCGGCGCCTACCTCGTCGTCCACCTCGTCGTCCGTGTCGCGCTCCGGGGTACCGATCCCGTGCTGCTGCCCGTCTCCGGTCTTCTCACCGCGCTCGGGCTGACGTTCATCTACCGCGTGGCTCCGGAGAACGCCGAACGGCAGCTGGCGTGGCTGGGGATCGGGCTCGCCGCCCTGCTCGCGGTTGTGCTCGTCGTGCGCGACCACCGCCGCCTCGAGCGGTACCCCTATCTCTTCGGGCTGGCCGCGATCGGGCTTCTGCTGCTGCCCTCGGTGCCGGGTCTCGGCCTGCGGGTGAACGAAGTCCGGCTGTGGATCGAGCTTGGGCCGTTCCGCCTGCAGCCTGGCGAGCTGGCGAAGCTCTGCCTCGTCGTCTTCCTGGCCGCATACCTGCGCGACAAGCGCGAGGCGCTCACCGCGGGCCGCCTCAAGGACGTCGGGCCGCTGCTCGTCGTCTGGGGCGCGGCGCTGCTGGTGATCGTCCAGACCTCCGACCTGGGATCGGCCCTCCTCAACTTCGGGATCTTCCTCGCCATGCTCTACGTGGCCACGGGCCGGCCGGCGTACGTGATCGGAGGCCTCGCGCTCTTCGGCGCCGGGGCGTATGGGCTGTATCACGCGATCGACCGCGTGCAGCAGCGCGTCACCGTCTGGCTTCACCCCTGGACGGACGAGCCGGTGTTCTGTGCCGTCAACGGCAAGCTCGAGCTCCGTCAGGACTGCGCTTCCTACCAGCTCGTCAAGAGCCTCTACTCGGTCGGAAACGGCGGCCCCACCGGCACGGGCCTCGGGCGCGGGACCTTCGAGACGCTCGACGGTGCCCAGCTGATTCCCTACCTCGACACCGACTTCATCTACTCGGCGATCGGCCAGGAGCTGGGCTTCGTCGGTGCGGCCGCAGTGGTGCTGCTCTACGTCGTCCTCGTCGTGCGGGGCATGCGCATCGCCAGGGAGGCGCCGGACGGATTCTCGAAGCTGCTCGCCGCCGGGCTCGCGTTCGGGCTCGCGCTCCAGACGTTCATCATCGTGGGCGGCGTCGTACGCGTCCTCCCGCTCACCGGCATCACCCTGCCGTTCGTGTCCTATGGCGGCTCCTCGATCCTCGCGAACATGATCGCCGTAGGGCTCTTGCTCCTGGTCGCCCACCGCGGCTCCTCGCGTGAAGGGGCATCGTGAACGCGAGCGTACGTCGCATCGAACGGCTGGCCATCCTGCTGCTCGTGACCTTGATCGTGGCGACGGGGTACTGGCAGCTCTGGGAGCGCCCGACGCTCGCGGCGCGCCAGGACAACGCGATCCAGCGAGTCGCCGAGTTCCGGGTCAAGCGCGGCCCGATCGTGGCCTCCGGCGTCCGGCTCGCCCGGAGCGACGCCGAGCAGCGCGGCGAGGAGACGCTGTGGTTCCGGCGCTACCCGGTCGGGCGGCTGGCGGCGCACGTAGTGGGGTACTCGACGGCCGCACGGAGCCGGACGGGGCTGGAGCGGTCGCTCAACGATGCGCTGACGGCTTCCGACCGCGGCCTCGGCTCGCTCGTCGAGCGCTCGCTGCGCAACCTACACGACGACCCCATTGTCGGGGACAGTGTCCTGACCACCCTGAGCGTCCGAGCCCAGCGAGTGGCGGTGGACGCGCTCGGCGACACCTGCGGCGCGGTGGTCGCGCTCGATCCCCGGAGCGGCAAGGTGCGCGTGCTCGCCTCGTCGCCCTCGTTCGATCCGAACCTCGTCGAGAACGACTTCGAGCGGATCGCCTCCACCACGGCCGATTGCGCCCCTGCGTCCCCGCTCCTCAACAGGGCCACCGCCGGTCTGTATCCGCCGGGGTCGACCTTCAAGGTCGTGACGGCGGCGGCCGCGCTCGACTCCGGCCGGTTCACGCCTGCTTCGGGCTTCGTCGACCCTGGGTACTGCCTCGCCTATGGCAAGCGCGTCAACAACTACGACACCGCACGGCCGTTCGGGAGTCTCGATCTGGCGACGGCGCTTCAGTACTCCGTCAACTCCGTGTTCTGCACGATCGGCCAGCGGCTCGGGGCGAAGCGGGTGCTGGCGCAGGCGCGAAAGCTCGGCTTCTACGAGACCGCTCCGCTCGAGACCCCTGTCGAGGAGCGGCGGGCGAGCGGCCTGTACCGCGACGGCCGTCCCTGGTTCCCCGAGAGGAACTCCGATGTGGACGCCGGCAGGATGGCTTTCGGGCAGGAACGACTGCTGGTGACGCCGCTGCAGATGGCGATGGTGGCGAGCGCGGTCGGCAACGCCGGCGTCCTGATGCGCCCCGCCGTCGTGGAGAAGGTCGTCTCGGCGTCGGGGAGCGCCAGGCGCACCTTCGAGCGCGAGCGCGTCGGCCGGGCGATGAAGCCGACCACGGCACGCGACCTGGCGGAGATGATGGTGCGGGCAGTCGAGGGTGGCACGGGCACCGCGGCCCGCATCTCCGGGTACCGTGTCGGTGGCAAGACTGGCACGGCCGAGACCGGTGTGGCGGGGAGCAACGTGACCTGGTTCATCGCCTTCGCGGGCCGCGAGGGCGAGCGACCGAGCGTCGCCATCGCCGTCGTCCTGCAGAATCAGTCCTCGACGGGTGGGGCGACAGCGGCTCCGATTGCCCGATCGGTGATGGAGGCACTTCTCCCGTCGGAGTCGAATAGGTAACAGCACGCGATGACCAACCCCCAACGACACGAAGGCTCGGAGTTCGCCGGGCGCTACAAGCTCATGCGGCGCCTCGGCTCCGGGGGGATGGCGGACGTCTGGTTGGCCGAGGACACCGACCTCGGCCGGCGAGTTGCCGTGAAGATCCTCCACGAGCGGTACGCGAACGACGAGCAGTTCGTCGAGCGATTCCGGCGGGAGGCCACACACGCCGCTGGGCTCTCGCACCCGAACGTCGTCTCCATCTTCGATCGCGGCGAGGCCGAAGGCTCCTACTTCATCGTGATGGAGTACATCGACGGCCAGACGCTGAAGCAGCTGATCACGAGCCGTGGGCCGTGCCCGATCCCAGTCGCGGTCTCCTATGCGCGCCAGATCCTGGCCGCGCTGCGCTACGCCCACAAGCACGGGATCGTGCACCGCGACATCAAGCCGCACAACGTGCTCGTCGACGGCGAGGGTCGCATCAAGGTCGCCGACTTCGGCATCGCGCGGGCCGGAACGAGCCAGATGACCGAGACCGGATCGATCATCGGCACCGCGCAGTACCTCTCCCCGGAGCAGGCCCGTGGCGCCCCGGTCGAGGAGAGCTCAGACCTCTACTCCACCGGGATCCTGCTCTACGAGCTCCTGACCGCGAAGGTGCCCTTCAACGGCGACACGCCGGTCGAGATCGCGATGAAACACCTCCAGCGTGCGCCGGAACCGCCATCGACGCACCGCGAGGAGATCAGCCACGATCTCGACCTGATCATCTTGCGGGCGCTGGCCAAGGAGCCGTCCGGGCGCTTCCGCAGCGCCCAGGAGATGGATCGCGAGCTCGAGCGGGTCGGGCGCGGGGAGCACGTCAGCGACGAGACCGAGGAGGCGGCGACGATGATGATCGCTGCGGCCGCCGCGGGCAACGCCGGCGGGGGGAACGGCGACGGCGCTCCGACTGCGGTCACCGGGGGTTTCGGCAACAGCGAGCGTTACCGCGCCTACGACGGGCCGGTCACGCGCGAGCGGTCGCTGTGGCCCTGGCTCCTGGGGATCGGGCTGCTCGTGGCTCTGGCCGCGGTCGGGTACTTCCTCTACGACCGCGTGCAGGAGCAGATCGACAGCTCGCGACCGGTCGCCGTGGACGACTACCGCGGCATCGACGAAGCCCTCGCGGTGCGTGCGATCGACGAGGACGGTTTCGAGCCGCGCGTGCGGCGCCTCCCGAACTCGACCGTCGAGGCGGGCAAAGTCATCGACCAGCAGCCCGAGCCGGGGACGCGGCTCGCCAAGGGCTCGATCGTGACGGTGGAGGTGTCGACAGGCACCGCGAAGGTACGCGTGCCGAACGTCGTCGGCTCCAATCAGACCGATGCGATCGAGGAGCTGACAAAGGCCGGGCTCGACGCCGATCCCCGGCAGATCAACTCGAAGGAACCGGCCGGGCTCGTGATCGCGCAGGCGCCGGCGGGCGGGACGGTGCTGGCGGAGGGATCGCGCGTGCGAATCAACGTCTCGAAGGGGCCGCGGCCGATCGCTGTGCCGTCCGTCGTCGGCAGCGACTACGACGCGGCCGAGGCGATCCTGCAGACGGCGGGATTCTCGGTCAGGCGCCAGGACGTGGAGAGCAAGGAACCTGCCGGGCGCGTGACCGCGCAGAATCCGCCCGGGAACTCGACCGCGGCCAGGAACAGCACGGTCGTGCTCGAGGTCTCGAAGGGACCGAAGACCGTTCCGGTGGACGATGTGACCGGCGCCGACACCGACCTGGCCAGGGCGACGCTGATCTCGGCCGGGTTCAAAGTGAAGGTCGTGTCCCAGGACACCGATGACGAGACCCTCGACAACGTCGTGATCGCACAGGATCCGCTCGGCGGCACCGAGGCCGTGCCCGGCACGACGGTGACGATCACGGTGGGCAGGTTCGTGGCGCCGCCGACCGATCCGTCGCCGCCGCCGACGGACACCGCGCCCACGGACACCGTGCCGGTGGACCCCGCTCCGCCGCCCGCCCCGTGAGCCGTCTTCGGGTCGCGATCATCGCCGGTGGACGCTCCAGCGAGCACGATGTGTCGCTGCGTTCGGCGGCCGCCGTGCGGCAGGCGCTCGACCCGGAGCGATACGACGTGCTCGCGGTCGAGATCGACAGGCAGGGCCGTTGGCAGCTTCCCCCGGCCGGCACGGGCCGTCTCGGGACCGGTGAGGCAGACGAGGCTGCTCGTCTACCGGTGCCCGTCAGTGGCTCGCCGGCTGTGCTGGGCGGCGTCGATGTGGTGGTGCCGATCCTCCACGGCCCGTTCGGCGAGGACGGCACCGTCCAGGGGGTCTGCGAGCTTGCCGACGTGGCCTATGTCGGCCCAGGCGTCCTCGCTTCCGCGCTCTGCATGGACAAGGACCGCTTCAAGGCGGTGATGCGCGACGCCGGCGTCCCGGTCACGCCGAACATCACGCTCCGCCTCGGCGACGAGGTGCGGAACCCGTTCGGTTACCCCGTGTTCGTGAAGCCGGCGCGCCTCGGCTCGTCGGTCGGGATCTCCAAGGTGCGGAGCGAAGGCGACCTCGAGGCCGCTGTAGCGCTCGCCCGCCGGCACGACGAGAAGGTGCTGGTGGAGCAGTTCGTGGACGGCATGGAGATCGAGGTCGGCATCCTCGGCAACCTGCCGCTCCCCGTGGCCTCGCTGCCCGGCCAGGTCGTGTCGTACAACGCCGACTGGTACGACCACTCGTCGAAGTACGATGACGGCGGGTCCGAGCTGGTGGTGCCGCCCCCGGGCCTGAGCGCGGGGCAGGTCGCGCGTGCCCAGGAGCTCGCGGTGCAGGCGTTCGTGGCCAGCGAATGCGAGGGCATGGCGCGCGCCGACTTCTTCGTGCGCGCAGGCGACGGCGAGGTCGTGATGAACGAGCTGAACACGATCCCCGGCTTCACCGCGACGAGCTTCTACACCCGGCTGTTCGAGGCGTCCGGCATCGCCTACGCCGAGCTGCTCGACCGGCTGATCACACTGGCACTCGAGCGGCACGAACGCCGGAGCGGGCTGCGGTACTGAGCCCCAGGCCCCGCAGGCCCCGCAGGCCCTGCGGGCCCCTTCAGGGGCTCGCAAGCGGCGTTGCCAACGTCACTGGCGAGCCTCTAAAGAGGCCCGCCAAAAGGCGGTCCGCCGGGCCCCCGTCCTACAGGCAAGCGTCCAGTGCCGCCTCCCACGCATCGAGGGCTTCGTCCAGGACGGCCCCCTCGATCGTGAGTGGGCACAGGACGCGGATGCAGTTGCCACGGACGCCGGCTTTGAGCAGGATCAGGCCGCGCTCGAAGGCGGCGTGGATCACCGCCTCTGCCAGCGCGGGGTCAGGCTCGTCCGTGAGCGGATCCTCGACGAGCTCGATGGCGAGCATCGCCCCGAGGCCACGCACGTCACCGATACGTGGGTACCGCGCCTGCCAGCTCAGCATGCGCTGACGGATCACGCCACCGATCATCTCCGCGCGGGCGACGAGGTCCTCTTCCTCGAAGACGTCGAGCACGGCAAGGGCCGCCGCGAGCGCGACCGGGTTGCCGATGAAGGTGCCGCCGATCGCCGCGGTGTGCGGACCGTCCATGATCTCCGCCCGTCCGATCACCCCGGAGAGCGGGAGACCGGCGGCGATGGACTTGGCCACCACCAGCAGGTCCGGTTCCACCCCGTAGTGCTCCATCGCGAACATGCGGCCGGTGCGGCCGAAACCGGTCTGTACCTCGTCCGCGACCATCACGATGCCGTGCCGGTCGCAGAGTGACCGCAGCCCCTTGACGAACTCCGGTGGAGCCGGGATGAACCCGCCCTCGCCCTGCTGCGGCTCGAAGACGATCGCCGCGACGTGCTCGGGATGCACGTGTGTGTGGAACATCTCCCCCAGCTGCTCCAGGGCCTCGGCCGCCGTCGGGCCGTGAAAGGCACTGGGGAACGGGGCGCGGTACACCTCGGGCGCGAAGGGTCCCATCCGGGTCTTGTACGGGTGTGGCTTGGAGGTCATCGTCAGCGCCAGCAGCGTGCGCCCGTGGAACGCGCCCTCGAACGCGATCACGGCGGCGCGTCCGGTGTGCAGACGCGCCAGCTTCACCGCGTTCTCGACGGCCTCGGTGCCCGCGTTGAAGAACGCGGCGCGCGCCGGTCCTGCGATCGGCGCGAGAGCGCACAGGCGCTCCCCCAGTTCGACGAAGCCCTCGTAGGGCACCACGGTGAAGTCGGTGTGCACGAACCGGTCGACCTGCTCGTGGATCGCCTCCAGCACCTTCGGATGCGAATGCCCGACGTTCATCACCCCAACCCCGCCTGCAAAGTCGATGAACACGTTGCCGTCGACGTCGGTGATCGTGGACCCGCAGGCGGCGGCTGCGAAGATCGGCAGGTGTACTTCCGCAAGCGGTCCGGCGACGGCGTTTGCCTCGCGCGCGAGCAGCTCGCGGGAGCGCGGTCCCGGCAGCTCGGTGCGGATGTCGATTGTCCGGGTGGCGGCCATCGGCTCAGAGTACCCTCGCGTCATGGACGACTGGCTCGAGAGCCTCGATCGCGACCCGGACGCCCAATTCGCGCGCTGGCTCGCGGAGGCGGCGAACTCGGTGCTGTCGAATCATGACGCAGCCGCGCTGGCAACGGTGTCCCGTGAAGGTACGCCGTCCGTACGGATGGTTCTCGTTCGCCGTCACGACGAGCGCGGATTCGTCTTCTTCACGAATCGGGAAAGCCGGAAGGCCGCGGAGCTCGAAGCCGGGGGCCGGGCGGCGTTGTGCTTCTACTGGCGTGAGCAGGATCGGCAGGTGCGCGTCGAGGGTCCCGTCAGCCGCATCGCGGATGCGGAGTCGGACGAGTACTTCGCGGGCCGCGACCGCAAGAGCCAGCTCGGCGCGTGGTCGTCTCCGCAGTCGAGGCCCGTGCCCGACCGCGCTGCGCTCGACGCCCGGTTGGCCGCGACCGAAGCTCGCTTCGCGGGCGAACCGGTTCCACGGCCGCCGCATTGGGGCGGGTACCGGGTGCGTGCCGAGGCGATCGAGTTCTGGCAGGGCCGTCCGGGGCGCCTGCACGACCGGGCCCGCTACGAGCGCACCGCGGGCGAGTGGGCTTGTGTGAGGCTGGCACCCTGATGCCGCGTCGCATTCCGCCCGCCGAGCTGGTCGACCTCGCGACGGCCATCGTGACCGCGATCGGCAGCGAGCCAGACGAAGCGCGAATCGTCGCCGATCATCTGGTGGAGGCCAACCTCAAGGGCCACGACAGCCACGGTGTGGTGATGCTGCCCGCGTACGCGAAGCACGCGGCGAACGGAGGGCTCGTCCCGAACATACCGCTCCGCATGCTCGAGGACGGTGGAGCCTTCCTGCGTTTCACGGGCGACATGGGCTACGGCCAGCGCGTCGGCCTCGAACTGATGGACGTGCTCATCGCCAGGGCCCGGGAAACCGGAGCGGTGGTGGCGACGCTGCGAGAAACGCACCACCTGTGCCGGATCGGCGCCTACGCCGAGCGGGCCGCGGACGCAGGGCTCGTCTCGGTTCACGTGGTCAACGTGACGGGACACGCTGCGAACGTCGCGCCGCATCGCGGCGCCGAGCCCCGGTTCGGGACGAACCCCTACACGATCGCGTTCCCCGGTACGGCTGATTCACCCCCCGTGCTGATCGACCTGGCCACCAGCGCGATCGCCCTCGGGAAAGCCGTCGTTGCTGCCAACCGGGGTGAGCTGGTGGCACCCGGTGTGCTGATCGACTCCGCAGGACGCCCGACCACAGACCCGAAGGTGTTGTTTCCCAAGGGCGACGCGGCGCCCGGGGCGCTGTTGCCGTTCGCGCTGCACAAGGGGTACGCGCTGCAGTTCGGGGCGGAGCTGCTCGCAGGCGTCCTGGCCGGTGGCGGTGCAGGGAACGCCAGCACTCGCGACCGTGAAACGATCGTGAACAGCATGTTCGTGGTCGTGCTCGACCCGGCCCGGTTCGTGGACGGCGACTGGTTGGAGACCGAGCTCGACGGTCTCCGCGCATACGCCGTCGCCTCCCGCCCCGCCGACCCGGCGCTGCCCGTCCTCGTACCGGGCGATCCGGAGCGTGCCGCGTCCAGCGAGCGATCGGTCGAAGGCATTCCCGTCGACGGCACCACCTGGGCGAAGCTACAGGCGCTGGCAGGCGCGTGACAGCCCGCTACGCGGGCGGAGCGAGCGCCGACCGGGTGTACACGCCGGCGGCGTTCCAGAGCAGGTAGCCCTTGGCGCCCTGCAAGCGAAGCGCCTCGATCTGCTGGCGCACCATGCCGGGCGAGTAGTTCCAGTCCTGCACCCACGGGATCAGCTGGGCCTTGGAGCCGGAGTCTGCGAGCGCCGAGCGGAAGTCGGCAAGCGTTCTGAACACCGTCTCTCCCGGCTCCCTGCTCGGGCTCGCCAGCCCGAGCTCGCCGCCCCCGTAGAGCGCCGGGTAGGACATCGGATTGACGTGGTCGAGGTTGACCGCGAGCCACTGCGGCCGCTGGCCGATACCGAGGTCACGCGTAGCCGAAAGCCCGAACACGGCGGCGGAGACCCGGACGCCGAGCGGGTCGAGGCGCCGTTTTGCGTAGGCCACGAAGTCCGCGATGAGGCGCCCGCGGGGCTGCGTCGTCCGTCCGGGATAGACCGCGCTCGCCACATCACCGTCGGAGGGGAAGCGCACGTAGTCGAGCATGATCTCGTCGAACCCGGCTCGTGCCGCCGCCTCCGCGATCGAGACGGCGTAGTCCCAGACGCGGCGGTCGTACGGGTTGACCCAGGCCAGACCCTCGCCGGTGGCCCAGATCGAGCCGTCGGGGCGCTTGACCGCGAGATCGGGGCGATGGCTTGCGAGCACGGGATCCTGGAAGACGACCACGCGGCCGATCAGATACACACCCTTGTCGTGAGCCTTGGCGACCGTCTCGCGGGGCTTGTAATAGGGTCGCGCGGCGCCCGACTCCAGCGCCAGCGGCACCCCGGCGGGGATGAAGTTGACGATCCCGCCCTCGTCCTTGACGTCGAGCTCGATCGTGTTCAGCCCGTGCTTCGTGTATCCGAGGTACTCAGCGTACCGGCCCTTGAGCGTCATCAGCGCGCCGGTGACGTGGATTCCCCTGATCTCGACGGGCAGCGGCCGCGGCTCGGGTTTCGGCGCCGCGGCGGGCTGGAGCGTGGTCACGGTCGGGGACGAGTCCACGGCTCGCTTCTCGCCGGACTTCCGCGCCATCGTCATGCCTCCCACGAGACCCGCCAGCACGAGGAGCACGACCCCCACCAGGAGCGCACGCCGACGCCTCTTGCGCCTCCGCACGTCGGCTCGCCGATCGCGGAACCGCTCGTTCGGGTCGAGCGATGGGTAGAGCATGGACACCGGGCTTGTGAGCGTACCGCATCCGGCTCGGATCCACCGACCGGCGCTCCACGATCACGCCACTCGCCGGATCCGCACTCTGGGCGTTTCGCCACGACTGCTCCCCGAGGAACGCAGCCCTTTACGATAGGCGGAATGGTGCTCTCGGACGCGGCCATCCGGCGGTTGATCGAGTCCGGCGAGATCGGGATCGACCCGTACGATCCGGGTCTGATTCAGCCGTCGAGCGTCGACGTGCGGGTCGACCGCTTCTTCCGCGTCTTTCGCAACAATCGCTACCCGTTCATCGACGTGCGTGTGGAGCAGGAGCTGACGGAGCTTGTGGAAGTGGCCGAGGAGGAACCGTTCATCCTCCATCCCGGCGAGTTCGTGCTCGGCTCGACGCTCGAGAACGTGCGGCTGCCCGGCGATCACGTCGCGAGATTGGAAGGAAAGTCGAGTTTGGGGAGGCTCGGCCTGCTGATCCACTCCACGGCCGGCTTCATCGACCCCGGTTTCGACGGGCATGTCACGCTCGAGCTCTCCAATGTGGCGAATCTCCCGATCACGATCTACCCCGGGATGAAGATCGGGCAGGTGTCGTTCATGCGGCTGTCCGAGCCGGCGGAGCGGCCGTACGGAAGCGGCGGGCTCGGCTCGAAGTACCAGGGGCAGCGCGGGCCGACTCCGAGCCAGTACTGGCGGAACTTCCAGGGGCAGGCGTGATCCTCGTCACCGGCGCGACGGGTTTCGTCGGGCGCCACGTCGTGCGCGAGCTTCTGCCTCACACGAGACGCGTGCGGGCGATGGTGCGGGATGCACGGGGCGCCGCCGCTCTTGCCGGGCTCGACTGCGAGCTCGTCCGCGGCGACGTCACCGACCCCGCATCCGTGATCGCGGCCGTTCGTGGGTGCCGCACCGTCGTGCATCTCGTCGGGATCATCTCGGGCTCGCCGTCCGCGTTCGACGCCGTGATCGGCACGGGCACGCGGAACGTCGTGCGCGCAGCGGCGGAGACCGGCGCGCGCCGCGTGGTCCACATGAGCGCGCTCGGCACTTCACCGGAGACGGCGCGCGCTGTGCCCTACTTCCGGACGAAGCTCCAGGCCGAGGAGACCGTGATCGCGTCCGGTATCTCCCACACCATCCTGCGACCCAGTTTCGTCTTCGGAAGCGACGGGGGCTCGCTGCCGCTGTTCACCCGCATCGCCCGGCTGGCGCCGGTGACCCCGGTGATCGGGAAGGGAACCCAACGTTTCCAGCCGATCTGGGTGGAGGATCTCGCGCGCGCCGTGCGTCTCGCGGTGCAGAAGGAGACGGACGCGCCCACCCTGGTCGAGCTGGGCGGCCCTGACGTCGTCGACTGGAACGCGTTCTGGGGGCTGTTGAAGCGCTCGCTCGGGACCTCGCGGCCGACGTTGCACGTGCCGGCGTGGTTCCTGCGCCCTCAGGCTGCGCTCTTCGAACTGCTGCCCAGGCCGCTTCTGACGCGTGATCAGCTGCGGATGCTCGAGCTCGGCGACAACGTGGTCACCGACGGCGGGACGTCGGCGCGGGCGCTCGGGCTCTCCGGCCTGGTGGGGCTCGACGAGCAGCTGCGGCGAGGCGTGGGCTCGGGCGGCTGACGCCGCCGGCGAGCCCCCGAAGAGGCCCCGCCGGCCCGCCGGCCCCGGCTCGCCGGGGCTCAGGCGCGCATAGAAGAGGGCCGCCCTTGCGGGCGGCCCTCGCTCTTCGGTAGCCAGCGTTGGATTGGTAGAGGCGCTTCCTGCCTGACCGGATGGCCGGCGGCGCGAAAACGCGAGTCCCCTACGCGTGGCTATGGCGATTCCCCAGTGGGTCACGGGGACACGCCTCTACCCGCTGGTACCTCCACTGCCGGTACTGCTCGAATCTGACACCCGACCACCTCCTTTCCGTGGTGATCTCACGGTACCCGCTGCCGGGGACGCTGCGCAAGACCCGGACGGAGGATTTATCGACCGTTCACGGGAGGGTGACGACGACCATGCCGTCCTCGCGCACCGTCACCGGGTACGTCTCCACGGGCAGGTAGGCGGGAAGCAGGAGCGCGGCGCCGGTCTTGATGTCGAAGCGGGCCCCGTGCCGCGGGCACGTCACCTGGCAGCTCTCGAGATCCCATTCGCCCTCGCAGAGCGGCCCGTCGTCGTGAGAGCAGCGATCCTCGAGCGCGTACAGCTCGCCGTTGCAGTTGTAGACGCCGACGGCCAGGAAACGCTCGACCGAGACGACCTTCATCGCTCCGGGCGGCAACTCGGACAGCGGGCAGATCTCGAGCTCAGTCACGCGGAGTCCGACCCATCGCAGGCAGCAAGCTCAGGAGAGGTCGATCTCGCCGCTCGCGGTGCCCCACTCGTCCGGCAGCGGGGTGCCCTTCGCGCGATGGAGCGCAACCTTGAGCACGTTGATCCCGAGCAGCGCGCACTTGAGGCGCACGGGCGTGAGCGGGATGCCGATCTCCTCCAGCAGCTCCTCCTTCGGCATCACCGCGACGTCCTGGGCCGTGCGACCCTTGACAAGATCGGTAAGCATCGACGTGGCCGCCTGGCTGATCGCGCACCCTTGCCCCTCGAACCCGACGTCGTCGATCACGTCCCCGGGCCCGAAGCGCACCGAGACGGTGATCTCGTCGCCGCACAACGGGTTCTGTCCCTCCGCCTCGGCGTCGCACGGCTCGAGCAGCCCGTGGTTACGCGGCGTCTTGTAGTGGTCGAGGATCACCTCGCGGTACATCTGCTCGAACTCGCTCACGAGAACCTCGCCTTGACGATCGCGAGCCCGTCCACCAGCCGGTCGATCTCCTCCGGGATCGTGTACAGGTAGAAGCTCGCCCGGTTGGTCGCATTGACGCCCAGCCGGCGCATCAGCGGCTGCGTGCAGTGGTGCCCCGCGCGGATGGCGACGCCCTCGAAACCGAGCGTCTGTGCCACGTCGTGCGGGTGGATCCCGTCGACGTTGAAAGAGACGATCCCGGCGCGGCGCTCGGCCGGCGGGCCGTACGAGCGAACCCAGGGGAGCTCCGCCAGCCGCTCGAGCGCATACCCGGTCAGCTCGTGCTCGTGCTGCTGGATGGCGTCGAAGCCGACCTCCTCGAGGTAGTCGATGGCGGCCGCGAAGCCGACGGCCTCGGCCATCGGCGAGGTGCCGGCCTCGAACTTGTGCGGGAGATCCCCCCACGAGGTCCGCTCGGCGGTGACCTTGCGGATCATGTGGCCGCCGGTGAGGAACGGGTCCATGGTGAGGAGCAGCTCCGTCTTCCCCCACAATGCACCGATCCCGCTGGGGCCGCACATCTTGTGACCGGAGATCGCGGCGAAGTCGCACCCGAGCGCCTGCACGTCGACCCGCATGTGGGGTGCCGCCTGCGCGGCGTCGCACACGAAGATCGCGCCCTGGTCGTGCGCCCACGCGGCGAGCGCCTGCACGTCGTTGACCGTGCCGATCGCGTTCGACACCAGCCCGAGCGCCACCACCTTCACCCGACCCTCCGTCGTCAGCGCGTCGAGCCCTGCCAGGTCGAGCTCACCCGCGTCCGTGAGAGGAAGGAGCCGCAGCTTCGCGTGCTTGCGCTGCGCCACCACCTGCCAGGGCACGAAGTTCGAGTGGTGCTCGAGCTCGCTCACGACCACGATGTCGCCTGCCTCCAGGTTCGGGTTGCCCCACGCGTGCGCGACCAGATTGAGCGCTTCCGTGGCGTTCCGCACGAACACGATCTCGTGAACCGCGGGCGCGTTGAGGAGAGCGCGCACCGTCTCGCGCGCCCCTTCGAGCGCCGCCGTCGAACGCTCACCGAGTTCGTAGACCGCCCGGTGGACGTTGGCGTACGAGGTCTCGTAGAAATCCCTCATCGCATCGAGCATCTGCCTGGGCTTCTGGGAGCTGTTGGCCGAGTCGAGGTACGCGAGCGGCTTCCCGCTCATCGGGTGCTCGAAGATCGGGAAATCTGCTCGTACGCGACGCGCGTCGAGCTTCGGTGTCACAGCAAGGCTCATTGTCTCATGGTACGTACCAGCGCCTCCTCCCCGATCGACGAGCGGCGGGATGGGAGCGGGACGAAACGATCGTCCGTCAGCCAGAGGAAACCGACGGCCAGCCCGACGCCGATCACGATCATCACGGCGGCGGCGAACTCGGGGATCTCCAGCTCGAAGAACGAGCGCACCCCAGGGAGAGCGAGGATCGCCACATAGAGGGCGAACAGCACGCCGCAGAGCAGGCCGACCCAGCGTGCTCGACGGGCGCCGGTGGCCTCGAGCGCCAGCACCAGATAGAGCCCGATCACGATCAGGGTCGAGGTGGCGGCGGTCCGGGCCTGGACCAGGCCCTGGGCGAAGACGTTGAGCGTGACGAGGTAGGAGACGATCACCCCGAGGCCCGCGGCAACCCCGGCGGGGACGGAGAAGCGCGCCACGTCGCGCAGGAATCCCGTCGTGCGCCACGGCCCGGAGCTCGGGGCGAGCGCGAGGAAGAAGGCAGGAATGCCGACCGTGATCGCAGCGATCACGGTCAGATGCCGTGGCAGCAGCGGGTACTCGGTGGGTGTGAGGCCGATGGCGAGGATCAGGAACGCGGCAAAGACGGATTTCGTGACGAAGAGCTTCGTCACGCGCTGCACGTTCCGGAGGATCCGTCTCCCCTCGGCAATCATCACCGGCACCGCCGCGAAGTCCCCGCGGACGAGCACGATGTCCGCAACCGTCCTCGCCATCTGCGTGCCGGACGCGGGTGCGATGGCGAGCCGGGACGCCTTGAGCGAAGGGACGTCGTTGACGCCGTCGCCGATCATCGCCACGTATCGACCGTCGCCGGTCAGCGCCTCGATCACCTCGCGCTTGCTCTCGGGGGAGACACGGCCGAAGACGGAGGCACCACGCACGAGCGTTCCCAGCTCGCGGCCGGACGGCAGGTTTGTCGCATCGACGGGTGGCAGGTCGACCGGAATGCCGGCGTCGCGCGCGATCGAGGCGACGGTGGCAGGGTCGTCGCCGGACAGCACCTTGAGGTCGACGCCTTCCTCCAGCAGAAAGCTGATCGTCTCCTGCACCCCGGGCCGGAGGTCCTCGGCGAGCACGACAAGACCGAGGGGATGTGCGCGGGGCGGCTCGCCGTCCCGCTGGGGCGCGCGGTCGGCGACGCCGACGGCCACGACGCGCCGTCCCTGGCGCCTCGCCTCGTCGGCGCGCCGTTCGAGCGCAGGGACGCCGCCCAGCACTTCGGGCGCGCCCAGCACGTAGTGGACGCCGTGCAAGGTGAGCGCGCTCCAGCGACGGGCGCTGGAGAATGCCACCTCGCTCTCGGGGCGCTCGGCCTCCCCCGGGAAGGCCCGGGCCAGCGCCTCGATCGTGCCGTTCCGCGAAGCGGCGGACGCACCGTACCGCGCCAGGGCGAGATCGAGATCTCCGTCGGGCACCCCGGGGTTGGCCATGGTCTCGATCACCCTGAGCTCCGGCTCGGTCAGCGTGCCGGTCTTGTCCAGGCAGAGCGTGTCCACCGAGGCGAGCGACTCGATCGCGTTCAGCTGCTGTGAGAGCGCACCTCGCCGGCTGAGTCGAACCGCCCCCGCCGCGAACGTGAGCGAGACGAGGAGCACGAGCCCCTCCGGCACGAGCGTGACCATCCCCGCCACCGCTGTCTCCACGGAATGCCTGATCGGCTGGTCCTGCTTCCACAGCGCCACCACGAGCATGCTCCCGATCGGCACGCCGACCGCGACGAGGCTGTAGAGAAGCCGGTTGACCGCGCGCTCGAGTGGCGACCGCGGATGACGGAACTCCCTGGCGGTGCCGGCAAGCTGCTCTGCGTAGCAGTCCGGCCCGACGGCGCGCACCGCGTACCCGCCGCTTCCCTCCACAACGAACGAGCCCGAGCGGAGCTCCTCGCCTTCGACGCGCGGCACGGGGTGTGACTCCCCGGTGAGGATGGACTCGTCGAGCATCAGCCCGGTGCCTTCGACCACAGCGCCGTCGGCGATGACCTGATCTCCCGCGAACACACGGACGAGATCGCCGGGGACGACTTCGTCGACCGGAACCTCCACGGTCTCGCCGTCTCGCACGACGCGCGCATGCGGCGCGACCAGGGCGGCGAGCGCGTCGAGCGCCCGCTTCGCCTTCAGCTCCTGCCAGATGCCGATGCCGGCATTGGTGACGACGATCGCGAGGAACAGCGCGTCTCGCCAGTCGGCGAAGGCGAGCGTGAGCACGCCCAGGGCAAGGAGTACGAGGTTGAACGGCGTGAGGACGTTTGCGCGCACGATCGACGCCTTCGATCGCGTCGTCTCCTCGCGCCACCCGTGGTCGAGATCTGCGAGGCGGCGAGCCGCCTCGGCGCCCGTCAGACCCGCCGGGAAGAGGTTCGCAGGCTTTGAGCTCATTTCAGAATGAAGCCTGAGTCGCCAGACCGCGCTGGGCCCGCGCGCTGCGTTGTCCTCGGTCGCGCCAATACCTCCAGTATTGGCGCTCCCTGCGTCCTAGCATCGCCCGCGCCCATCAC
>JBJXGY010000041.1:0-5271 GCA_046160185.1 Gaiella sp.
GCGAGGACGCGCTGCTCGTCGTCGCGGCTGAAAGCGAAGAGGCGGTCCGCGCGCGGCTTACGGGTGACCCTTGGGCGGGCACGATCCTCACCATTCGCTCGATCGAGCCCTGGGCGATCTGGCTCCGATCCGGTCAGCGCGATGGTGTCTGACTGACAGCCAGACACCCGTGTTCCGCGGGGAAGGCCCTGCAATCGCCTGTAACGAGAAGGGGCGTTCCCGGTACCTTGAAGCATGCTCTTCTCACGAAAGCCCATGAACATCCCGGCGGCCGAGGATGCGCTGCCGGGTTACGCCGAGCGCGGCTGGGAGCTCGGCGACCACCTTGTCCTCGGCACCCCGCTCGAGCCGCCGTTTCCGGACGACACACGTCGCGCCGTCTTCGGGCTCGGTTGCTTTTGGGGGGCGGAGCGCCTGTTCTGGAAGCTCCCGGGCGTCCATACCACCGCGGTCGGGTACGCCGGCGGACACACGCCGAACCCGACGTACGAGGAGGTGTGCTCCGGCCGCACCGGACACACCGAGGCGGTGCTGGTCGCCTTCCGGCCTGCCGACATCTCCTACGAGGATCTCCTCCGTGCCTTCTGGGAAGGCCACGACCCCACCCAGGGCATGCGGCAGGGGAACGACGTCGGGACGCAATACCGGTCGGCGATCTACTGGGATGCGATCGACCAGCGCGACGCGGCGCTCGCCTCACGCGACATGTTCCAGCCGCGGCTGATCAACGCCGGGTACGACGAGATCACCACGGAGATCGCTCCCGCGGGTACGTTCTGGTACGCGGAGCCCTACCACCAGCAGTACCTGCAGCGAAACCCGGGCGGCTACTGCGGTCTCGGCCGCACAGGGGTTGCCTGCCCCGTCGGCGTCGCCGCAGCAGCCTCGTAACACAAGCCGGCGCACGGCAGGCGAGACAGGTCGCGAGCCGCCGTCAGGCGGCGGCCGCGGCTGCCGGCCCCGGGAGGTGGCGCCTCACGACATCGCCGTCCCACACCCGTTCACGCAGATCGCGATCGCTGATCGGCGCGGCGAGCAGGAAGCCTTGGGCGAGATCGCAGCCGAGGTGTACGAGCTCCGATAGTTGCTCCGCTGTCTCCACGCCCTCTGCCACCACCCGCAGGCCGAGCGACTGTGCCAGGGTGATCACGGCGCCGACGATCGCGGAGTCACGCCTCGACGAGCCGAGACCGGCGAGGAACAGCCGATCGATCTTGACGACGTCGATCGGAAGCGAGTGGAGCTGCGAGAGCGACGAGTACCCCGTGCCGAAGTCGTCGATGGCCAGGGTCACGCCCAACGCGCGTAGCGCCCGGAGCGTCTCCACGCCCGTCCCCCCGGCGTCGAAGGCGACGCTCTCGGTCACCTCGAGCTCGAGACGGTCCGGCGCAGTTCCGGTTCTTTCCAGGATGCGACAGACACGCTTCACGAAGTCCGGTTCCACGAGCTGCCGCGCGGAGACGTTGACGGCGATCGTCGAGGGAGCCATCGGGCCGAGTGTCGCCTTCCAGGCCGCGAGCCTCCGGCACGCGCGCTCGAGCACCCAGTAGCCGATGGGGACGATCAGCCCGGTCTCCTCGGCCAGCGGCACGAACATCGACGGCGGGATCTCGGTGCCATCCCGGTTCCAGCGCGCCAGCGCCTCGACGCCCGCGATGCGTCCGGACTGCAGATCGAACTTCGGCTGAAAGACCAGCCGCAACTCGTCCCGTTCGAGCGATCGGGAAAGTGCAGCCTCGTCGTCGAGTCGGATTGCCGTCGCAGTGCGGGCGTCCGGGTCGTCCAGTTCATACCGCCCCGGCCCTCTCGACCGGGCGAGCATGAGCGCGGCGTTCGCCTGACGTAGCAGTGCCTCCGGCGTCGAGCGCCCGTTCTCGGTCAGCGCGATCCCGACGCTCGCGGATACAGGCACGAGCCGTCCCGCGACCGCGATCGGCTCTGCGAGCTCCGCCGAGATCCGGTGTGCGATCTCGACCGCGCCGCGCGGGCTGCCGACCTCGTCGGCGACCATCACGAACTCGTCCTCGGCGACGCGCGCCAGCGTGTCGGTCTGCCGGGTGACGCGGCGCATGCGTTGCGCCACCTCCACGAGCAGCCTGTCGGCCTCATCTCGCCCCAGCATCCGAAGTAGTGCTCCGAAGCGGTCGAGGTCGATGTCGAACACGCCGACCGCGCCGCCGTGCCGCGCCTGGCGGCGCAGTTCGTGCTCGAGGCGCTCGAGCAGCGACGCCCGGTTGGCCAGCCCCGTCAACGCGTCGTGGCGGGCCTCCGAGATCAGCTGCCGCTCGAGCTCGCGACGCTCGGTCGCGTCCTGCACCATCGCCACCACGCGCATGGGCTCGCCGCTGTCGCCGCGCAGGGTGGACGCGGAGACGACCAATAGGACCTGCGACCCGTCTCGCCTCGTGGCGGTCGTCTCGACCTCAACGACATCGCCGGCAAGCACCAACGTCCGGAGATCTCGCCCGGCTGGGCCGTCGAACAGCGTCGAGGGTCGCCCGACGGCCTCGTGCTCGGCCGATCCGAGCACGGTTTCCGCCGCCGCGTTCCAGCGAAGCACCGTCCAGTCGCGCGTCGAGACCTCGATGATGGCGAGCGGCGAATGGTCGATCACCGCCTGCAGCGACGCTCGGTTCGCCTTGAGCTTCGCCACGAGACGATGGCGCTCGGCCATCTCCGCGCCGAGCAATAGGCACCCCACGAGCAGGATCGCCAGAAACAGCTCCTCTTCCGTCGTCATCAACGCGCCGTCCCCGAACAGTCCGAGGCCGGAGACGGTGTCGAGTACCACGGCGGCGGCGACGATCATGCCCGCGACGGCTGCGCCCTCGACCTTGAAGACGATCGCGGCCCACACGACGAGCGCGACCATCACGTAGACGACGGCTTCCCGCTCGACGAGCCCGATCGCCAGTCCGCCGGTCAGCGCGGCGAGCGCGCCGACGCTCATCGTCAGCTTGCGCCGGCTTGCCCGAAAAAGCCGAAACGTTCGCCCGCACAGGAGAAGCGGTGGGGCGAGCACGATCGCGCCCAGGCCGTCGGCAACCATCCAGGTGAAGGCTGCGCGCGGCCAGCTCTCGGTGAGACCGGTCGCGACCAGCCCCGCGGCGCCGATCGCCCCACCGAGCGCGGAGCCGGCGACAACCGCCACGAGCAGACCTCGAATGTGCGCGAGCGACTCCAGGCGAGGCGGACGCCCGTTGAGCCGTTGCAGCACCAGGGCGCCCAGCATCGGCTCGAGGGTGTTCGCAGCGGCCGCGGCCGCGGCGCCTCCGAGGGACAACCCCCGCTGGAGGTCGACGGAGATCTCCGTGGCCACGACGACGGCCGCGGCGACCGGCCACCAACGCGCAGGGAGCAGGGAGAAGGCGGCAAGCGTGAGGCCGGCGGCCGGGAAGAACACCGGTGACCCCGCCTCAGCGAGCTGGAAGGTGACAAGTGCCAGCGCGCCGTAGCCGCCGGCGAGGGCGACCAGGCCGAGCGCGGTCGGTGCCCGTCGCCGGGCAGCAGGATGCAGAATCGCCTGGTCGCGCATTGGCCGGTGATCGGCCCGGCGAAGATCGAGTTGACCGGCGGAAGTTGACCGGTGGGGGTCAGCGTCCGGCGCGGGTGCCGACGTCGGACGACAGGCGCTGGGCCAGCCACACAGGCACGATGGACAGCAGGATCACGAAGAGCGCGACGACGTTCACCACCGGCTGATCGTCGGGCCGTGACAGGGTGGCGAAGATCCAGACCGGAAGCGTCTGCTGGGCTCCGGATGTGAAGAGCGTGACGATCACCTCGTCGAACGAAAGCGCGAACGCGAGAAGTCCACCGGCGAGGATCGCCGTCTTCAGTTGCGGGAGCATCACGTAGCGGAACGTCTGCCAGCTGTCCGCGCCAAGATCGGCCGAAGCCTCGTCCAGAGAACCAGCGGTGCGGCGAAGCCGGGCGATCACGTTGTTGTAGATCACCACCACGCAGAACGTCGCATGTCCGACGATGATCGTGCCGAGGCCGAAGGTGAATCCGAGCGGGCCGAGCACGTCGACGATCGTCGCCTGCAACGCCAGACCGGTCACGATCCCGGGCAGGGCGATCGGGAGGATCACGGCGAACGTGATCACCTCGCGACCGAAGAAGCGGTGCCGCGCGACCGCGAGCGAGGCGAGCGTGCCCAGCACAAGTGCGACGGCCGTCGCTCCGAGCGCAGCGAGCACCGAGTTCAGCAACGCTTGGCGCACACCCTCGTTGTTGAACGCCTCCGAGAACCATTTCGCGCTGTACCGCTCGATCGGCCATTTCTGAGTCACGTTCCTGTTGAACGCGTACAGCGCGATGACAAGGAGCGGCACGTAGATGAACGCCAGCGTGACGCCGGTGCCGAGGCGGAGCAGCGCCCTGGTGAGACGCGACTCGACCATCAGAGCGCCTCGAAAGCCCGCAGTCGTCGTGCGACGAGCAGGTAGCCGACGATCACGACGATCGGGACGAGTGAGAACGCAGCCGCCGTCGGCAGAGCCTCACCACGGATGCTGTAGATGACGGTGCCGATGAACTGCTGGTTCGTGATCAGGCCGGGCGCGATGTAGTCGCCGAGCGTCAGGGAGAAGGTGAAGATCGAGCCCGCGACAACGGCGGGAAATGCGAGCGGCAGGATCACGCGCCTGAAGGTGGTGAGCGAACGCCCTCCGAGGTCGTTCGAGGCTTCGAGCAGCGAGCTGGGGATGCGTTCCAGCCCCGCGTAGATGGGGAGAATCATGTACGGCAGCCAGAGGTACGTGAAGACCAGCCACAGCCCGAAGCTGGAGAGCCCGTCGACGTGCAGGCCGATCGGGTCGAGTGCCCAGTTGACCACCCCGCCGTCCGAGAGGATCGTGCGCCAGGCGTACGCCTTGACGAGGTAGTTCGCCCACAGCGGCAGGAGCACTGCCACCACAAGCAGATTTCGCACCCGCGCGCCCGCAACCCTGGCCATGTAATAGGCAATCGGGAAGGCGAGAACTACGCAGGCAACGGTCACGAGCAAGGCCATTCGCACCGTGCGCCACGCAACGTCGCGGTAGACGTCTCGTGTGAAGATCCGTTCGAAGTTCTCGAGCGTGAAGCGATGGACGATGTCGCTCGTGAACGGATCCGTATCCCACAGCGACGAGAGCAGCAGGACGAACAACGAGCCGAAGTACACGACCCCCAGCCAGGCCACGGGTAACGCCAGCAACGCCACCAACCGCACGCGCGGATGACGGAAGAGCCACGTGGAGAGCCGCCGCCCCGGGCTGTCCCGGG
>JBJXGY010000042.1:0-3097 GCA_046160185.1 Gaiella sp.
CCGGCGACGCCGCCGACCAGGCCCAAGCCCAAGCCGAAGCCGAAGCCGAAGGTCAAGACCTGCCCGGTGTTCGTGATCCAGCAGCGGACGATCACGGCCGGCTCACGGAGCACCATCTCGATCCGCGTCACGTCCGGCGGCAAGTCCGTCGCGGGTGCCAAGCTGCGGATCAAGGGGCCCGGTATCGACAAGTTCGTGACCGCCGACGAGAGCGGGCGAGTGACCACGACGGTCAGAGCGTCCGAGGCCGGCATCATCACGATCAAGTTGACCCGCCCAGCCAAGTGCGCCGAGAAGCGGGTGGGCGTGCTTGGGGCCTTCGAGCCACCGGTCACCGGATAACGAACAGCACTCTCTCTTCCTTGCTGCGAACGGCGTCCCTCACAGGGCGCCGTTCGCATGTGGGGAGCCCCTCGATCGAGGGACGGACGATCCCCCTTCCGGGACGTAGAGTCTGAGCATGGGACTGCGAACCCTTGTCACGCTCGCCGCCGCGATGGTCGCGGTCACCTTCGCCTCACTGGCGGGCGCGGCTCGCCAGGCGACGGTGTCGCCGCCGTCTGTGGTCGGGTCGGGAACGATCGCCTGGAGCTCCATCGCCCCCCGGACGGCGCCGTCGACGAGCGCGCCCAGGGTGACGGTGCTCCCGCAGTTCCGGCCCGACTACCGCCCGCAAGTGGTGATGGCGATCGAGGCGAAGCTGTCCGCCGAAGGAACGCCTACGTGGTACCGCATCAGCATTCCCGGTCGGCCGAACGGGCGCACCGGATGGGTGCCGGCCGCCAGTCTCGAGCTCCAGAACGTCGACCGCTCACTCGTCGTGTACCGGGGCGCACGGCGATTCGAGTTCCGCGTCGGCGACAAGATCGTGCGAACCGGCCGGATCGCCGTCGGCGCGCCCGGCGCCGAGACGCCTCTCGGGCTCTTCTACGTGACCTGGCGCTTCAAGCCGAAGGCGCCGATCCTGGGCGCCTTCGCGTTCGAGACGAGCGCCTACTCCAATCTCACCGACTGGCCCGGCGGGGGAATCGTCGGTGTTCACGGCACGAACTCGCCATGGCTCCTCGGCCAGGCCGTCTCGCACGGCTGCGTCCGCATGCACGACCGCGACGCCATGGCGCTCAGCCGGCTGATGAAGCTGGGCACCCCGATCCTGATCAGAGCGTAGGCGGGCCCTACGCGGAGCGATCTCCGTTCGGAGGTCTGACCGCCGCGTCACCCACGCGCAACGCTTGTCTCCGTGCCTCGCCGAGCAGGGTGTCGGAAAGCGCCGGGGCACACTCGTAGCGATCCACACGATAGAGCCTGCCTGCCCCGTACTCGCGCTCGTCGGCGAAGACGCTGGTGAGGTTCGTCTCGGCCGCGATCAGGTCGTGTACCTCGGTGCCGTTCAGCACGCTGCCCATGCGGGGCACGTAGTGGAACAGAACCAATGCGCCGCCAGGGTGCAGAGCAGCTTCCATCGCGGCAAGTACGCGCACGTTCTCGCCGTAGGTCCAGTAGTACAGAACGTCGGACGCCACGATGAGATCGAACGGCCCTTCCGGGAAGTCCCTCGTGACGTCCTTGGCCACGATCTCGACGTGGGATTGGTCTACGAGTCGCTCTCTCGCGGTCGTGACCGCATCCTGTGAGATGTCTGTCGCGAGAAGGCGCTCGCAGCGGGGTGCCAGGAGCTCGGTGAACGTGCCGATCGAGCATCCGATCTCGAGGGCACTCGCAAACGGACCAGGCCCGCAAAGCTCGAGAGTCGCCGCGTACTTGAGGTGCTCGTCCGGAGTGCTGTCGAGCCGGAACGGGTCGCGGTCGGGACCGCCGTAGAGGTCGTCCCAGTATCGCTTCCCGCGCCACTCCGGCAGCAGAGCTCGATCCGGGAGCCGCGATGCCACCTGCGAACGCAGGCGGTCCGGGAACGCGTAGAACACACGCCTGCGCATGTCGCGCAGCACGTCCAGCGCGCTTGTGTCACGCCTCCCCATACCTAGACCCCGTGTCCTCCTTTCCCTGCCTGAACCGTAGTGCAGGAACGGAGCGCACGCAAGAAGGGACGCCGACGTTCTCGAAGGCTTCCCCGGCCGTTGGCGCCGGGAAGGTGGCGTTGGCGCCTAGGCTGTGGAGAGCGCGTCGAACGCGTACGGCCGGGGGCCGCGCGTCGACAGGGTGCGCTCCGCGCCGGGCTCGGGCGTCAGCGCGTGGAGCTCGTAGCCGCGGTCGAGGAACGTGTACCCGGGACGGAAGGCGTGCCAGGAGCCACCGCGGGCGCCCGCGACGCCGACGTTCTCGAAGCGGAAGGCAAATCCGTTACACGTAGCCGCACCACCGTTCCAGGACTCGGCCGTGGCGATCGGCTCCCAGCGCCCGCTCGAGCCGGGGAGGTGAATCGGCTTCGTCACCGGCTGGCCGCCGACCCACACGCGCCAGTGATTCGGCGCCTTCGCCATCTCCAGCACTGCGACGTTGCGGGTGGCGCCGTCGAGGAGTCCCTCTTCGATCGGGATGAAGACCCGGTCGTGACCAGGCTCCATGATCTCCGCGTACAGCATCGGTGCGGTGTTCGGCAGACCGGCGATCCCCACCTGGATCCACGCGTCCTCGCCGTTCGCGCCCTGCCGTGGCCCGCCGACGCCGACCCAGCCGGCGACGTGGCCGGCGCCGACCGTCGGCGCGCGCAGAGTCGTGATGCGCGCGCGCACTCCATGACCGGTCACCGTCGCCTGCCGCCCCGCGTACGAGTAGCCGGTCGATCCGTTCTCGCCGGAGCCGCACCCTGTCTGGCCCGCACCGGCGATACCGGTGGCGAGCGTCACCGTCGCGCCGAGGGCTGCGATGAAGAGAGTGGCCAGTCCGATCCGCATGCCGCAGTGATCGGACGCGAGGGGGTGATGCGTGATCCCTCAAGCCAGCGATGGAGCTGCCGATAACGCGCAATCCGATCCCACCCGCCGAGGGAGTGCATGGGGTAGGGGTACACCGTTCGAGGGTCGTTCAAGCATGGTGGCGTTCACGCCGATGACAGCGGAGATGCGCGCGACGAGCGAAGTTGTCGGCGTGCGCTCGCCCGACGAGGACGAGCCGCGCCGCGGAGAGGTCGTCCCAC
>JBJXGY010000043.1:0-46685 GCA_046160185.1 Gaiella sp.
CCGTCACGGGCACGGCGACCGCCGCCGGCCTCATCACCGGCGCGCAGATCAAGGACAACAGCGTCGGCTCGGTCGACGTCAAGGACAACGCCCTCGGCTCGCAGGACGTCAAGGACAACGCGCTCACCACGTTCGACATCAAGAACGGCTCGCTGCTGCAGGCCGACTTCGCGCCCGGCCAGCTCACGACCGGCCCCGCTGGCCCCGCTGGCCCCGCCGGCCCCGCAGGTCCGGCCGGCCCCGCAGGCCCGCAGGGCACCCCGGGCGTCTCGGGTCTCGAGATCGTGAATGCGGTCAGCCCGACCGATTCCATCAACAAGCTGGTCGATGCGTCCTGCCCGGCCGGCAAGAAGCTCCTCGGCGGCGGCGCGCAGCTACTCGGCCAGTTCGCGAACGTCGCACTCGACGACAGCTACCCGCTCAACGACACGACGTGGCGGGCAACTGGTGGCGAAGTCAACGCCACTGTAGGCAACTGGAGCATCAGGGCCTACGCGATCTGCGCCACGGTCGCGTGAGAGACGAAGCGATCGATGAATCCCCTGGGCGAGGTCGCAAGCGCGGCCTCGCCCAACCGCTTTCCACCCGAAGGAGCGACACCATGAGCAACAAGACGACACAGCAGGAGGCGATCCCGGTTGAGGATGCGTGGATCGCCGATTGGGCTGCCGAAGGGCTCGTCGCCCTCGAGCGGTATCTGGCCAAGCAGGCGGCGTTCGCGGACTACCTCCGCGAGCGCGGTCACGACCTACACTGAGACGATGGCGATCGTCGAGCGAGCGCCTGATGCGGAGCTGCTGCTGCGGCTCCGCAACCGCGACCGCGAGGCGTGGGAGCAGCTGTACGCGGAGTTCCAGCCACGGTTGCGGAAGTTCGCGTTCAGGCTCTCGGGCAACGTGCACGACGCCGACGATCTCGTGCAGGAGACGTTCGTGCGGGCGGTGCCGCGTCTCGACCGGCTCGACCCCGCCACTGTCGATCTCGGTGCCTACCTGTTCACGACGTGCAAGCACCTCTTCTACAAGCAGGTGGAGAAGAGCAAGCGAGCGGAGCCGGTGGCTGAGGTGCCGGAGCCGTTTGTTCCGTCCGCGATCGAGGACGACCCGGAGCGCTCGGCGCTCCTTCGCAGCCAGCAGAACGATGTGCGGGTCGCGAACGCCAAGCTCGACTCGAGGCAGCGCCTCGTCCTCGCCCTCCGCGAGCTCGAGGAGAAGTCGTACGCCGAGATCGGCGAGATCGTCGGGCTGCGCGAAAACGCCGTTGCCCAGCTGATCTTCCGGGCCCGGGAAAGCCTGCGCACCGAGGTGCGGCTGGCGCAGGTCGACCCCGACAGCTTCCCGGAGGCCTGCCGTCGCTTCCTGCCCCTGCTGGCGCGCCATCTGGACGGCGAGCTGGAGGGCCCGAAGCTCGAGGCCACGCTCGCACACCTCGACGGGTGCGAACGCTGTCAATCGGCCCTTGCCGACATGCGCGAGGCGTCGAAGCGCTACCGCTCGCTGTTCCTGCCCGCGTTCCTCGATGCCGACGAGTGCAAGGCGGCGATCGACCGCCGGCTCGACGAGGCGGGGTACTGGGTGCGCCGGGGTGGGTCGTGGTGGCGGCTTGCCGGCCGCCGGCGGCTGCTGGCCGGCGGTGTCGCCGCCCTGGTCGTCGCGATCGGGGGGCTCGTGACCGGGCTCGCCGTCGCGGGTGAAGATCCACCCGGTCGCACGATCGCCGCTCCGCCTGCTCCGCCCCAGCCCCCGAGCGTCCAACCCCCGCCGCCTCCGCCGCCTCCGCCGCCATCGGTCACGGAGCCGCCACCGCCTCTGCCGCCGCCTCCTCCTCCGTCTGCGCCCGAGACCGGGACGGAGCTCGAGACCACACAGGTTGAGACCGAGACGCAGGCCGACACCGAGACGCAGGCGGACACCGAGACGGCTGCCGCGCCGAAGCCGGAACCCAAGCCGAAGACAAAGCCGAAACCGAAGAATCCGAAGCCCAAGCCGATTGCGCCGCCTCCTGCACCGAAGCCGACGCAACCACCGCCGCCTCCCGCCGACACCACGGCGCCCGTGGTCACCATCACCGCCAAGCCGGACGCGAGCACCACCACCGCGAAGGCCACGATCAGCTTCTCCGCGAACGAGCCTGGCGCCACGTTCCTGTGCTCGCTCGACGGCGCTGACGGCTCGGCCTGTACCAGCCCGGTCACGCTCGACGCGGTGACGCCCGGCGAGCACCGCTTCTCGGTGCTGGCGCGCGACAAGGCCGGCAACTCGAGCGGCTGGACAACAGTGACCTGGCGGTACCAGGAGCCCGACACGAAGGCGCCGACCGTCACCATCACGTCCTCGCCACCGGCGTCGGGGACATCGACTTCGGCGAGCTTCTCCTTCATCTCCGACGAGCAAGGCGTGAGCTTCGCCTGCTCGCTCGACGGCGCGGCCTTCGCGGCGTGCGCATCTCCCGCGAGCTACGTCCGCCTCGCCTACGGCCAGCACACGTTCTCGGTGAAGGGGACCGACGCCGCCGGCAACACCGGTCAGCCGACGACGTTCTCCTGGACGATCAGCCAACCTCTTCCCGACCTCGCGATCACCGCGTTCGGCCAGAACTCGATCACCATCACCAACCGTGGCACGGCGGCGGCGGGGACGAATACGCTCACGATCACCCTCGTCGGCACGTTCACGGTGCCCTCGCTGCAGGCAGGCGCCTCCGTCACCCTCACGTGGTCGATCTGCCGGAACGGCACCTACACGGCGATCGTCGACCGCACGAACGTCGTCGCCGAATCCGACGAGAAGAACAACACGGCGACGCGTGTCAACCAGTGCCCGATCGGCTGAGCTTGCGTTGGCCGGAGGCTTGACATACTAAATGTATGTCAAAGATGATTACGCTGCGCATGCCAGAGGATCGAGTGGCGGTGGTCGACGCGCTGGTGGAGGCCGGCGAATATGAGAGCCGTGCGGCCTTCATCGCCGCCGCGATCGAGAAACTCGTGAAGGAGCTCGAGGACGAAGCGATCGATCAGGCCATCGTCGAGGGGTACAAACGGATGCCCCAGACCGAGGAGGAGCTTCGCTGGGCCGACGCGTCAGCCAGGATGTCGGTCCGGGCGGAACCCTGGTGAAGCGCGGTGAAGTCTGGTGGGTCGATGATGCCCCACGTGCCGGGCGCCGACCGCATCTCGTCCTTTCCAGGGACCGGGTACTTCTGACGCTCGTCTCCGTCATCGCCGTCCCGGCGACCCGTACGGTGCGCGGAATTCCCACTGAAGTTGCACTCGGCGTCGACGATGGGATGCCGGAGGAATGCGCTCTCGCGTTGGACAGTCTCACGGTGATGGCCAGGGAACGCTTTGGTGAGCCGATCTGCACGCTGTCGCGGGCAAGGATGAACGAGGTCTGCCGGGCGCTGGCCCGCGCCACCGGCTGCACGTAGTACGCCGGCCTATGCCGCCTCCTCACGTTCCGCCGGCTTCGGAGTCTCCGCCGGGTGCGTCTCGCGCAAGGGGGCGCCGGGCGAGTCCGGTGACCGGCGCTCGACTCCGTCGGGGCCGAGCGGCGCCGGACGGCGAGCGGTGCGCGGAGTCACCTTCCAGGCCCGCTCGCCCATCAGTTCCTTGAGGTGCCCGGTACGGACGATCACGTTCTTCCATTCGGTGTAGGCCAGCGTCGAGGCGACGAGGAACAGCCAGAACCAGCCCCGGTGCTGCTTGACGCTTGGATGGGCGAGCTTCCAGGCGAAGAAGGTCTGTGCAGGCCCGACCGTGATCGTGAAGATGGTGGTGGCGAGGAAGATGGGCACGAACCAGTCCAGCGTGGGCTCGTTGCGGACGACCCAGACGGCGAGAATCGGGAACATCTGCAGCGAGATCCACGGGTAGAGCTCCCGCCAGGCAAGGAGATGAACGGCACCGAAGCGGCCCTGCCAGCCGGCGCCGGGCCGCCGCCACATCGGCCTGACGTGGCGGAGCGACACCTGCGACCAGCCCTGCGCCCAGCGCATCCGCTGGTTCCAGAGCGCCCGGAAGCTCTCGGGCGCCAGCTCGGTGGAGACGAGACCGGGGTCTGAGACGATGCGCCCACCGCCCTCGACCACACGCATCGACGAGTCGATGTCCTCGGTGAGCATGAAGCCGCGCATGCGAGTACGGCGCAGGAGGTCGGTGCGCCAGTAGCCGTTCGAGCCGCCGAAGATGCCGAAGCTGTGGAGGCGGGCGCGGCCGGGGTGGGCGACGGCGTAGATCGCCTCGAACTCGGTGGCGACAAGTCTGGTCACCAGGTTGTGTGAGCCGTTCCGGACGACGCAGTGCCCTTGCACGACGTCGACGCCGTTGGAGAGCCACTGCCAGGCACGATTGAACGCACCCGGGTCGGGATGGTGATCGGCGTCGAAGAGCCCGACGATCTCGCCGCGGACGTGCGCGAGGGCGGCGTTCACGTTCTGCGCCTTCGACACCGAGCCCTCGATGCGCAGCGGCTCGAAGCGCGGATCGCGGCGCGCGATCTCCCGCAGCTCGTCCTCGACGGGGAGGGGGCGGGGGGTGTTATACGCGAGGATCACCTGCAGGTCAGGGTGGTCCTGCGCGAGCATCGCCTCGACCGACTCCACGATCGTCTCCGCCTCGTTGGGCAGGTACGCCGCGATCACGGCGGTTGCGGGAACCGGTGGCGCAGCGGCTTCGGGTGGGACGGTGGGGCGGAGTGCGGCGAAGCACTCGGCCCAGATCCCCGCCGCAGTCGCCGTGAGCGCGCAGACGACCGCCAGATACGCGACACCGGTGACGTCGATTCCGGCGCGCATGAGCGCGAAGTAGGCCGCGAACGGCACGATCACACACGCCAGCTGCTGGGCGATCACCTGGGCGGGGGTTCGTGCGCGACCGAGCGCGCGCAGGAGCCGGGAACCCCCCGCATGGCCTTCCGAGAGCTGCGGCTGCCAGCGGGTCGGGTGCAGGTCGAGCTGTTCTGCCTGGTGCATCAGCGCGATCCAGGCCCGCTCTTCGAGCGCATCGCTGCCGAGTCCCGGGTCGGACGGCGCGTAGCCGATGATCGGCGTCAGGCGGAGAGCCTGTCCCCCGGCGAGCACGGACCGGGTCGCGAGCAACCGCGTCAGCCGCTCCAGCCGGATCGCCGCCCCCTGCGGCGGGGTGGCGGGGAGCAGCAGCGCGATCACGCCAAGGCGGTGTCCCACGAAGTCGAGCTCGCGTCCGTCTTCTCGGATCATCCGCACGATCTGCGCGAGAACCTCCTCGCGCACCGCCGGGCCAAGGCGAGATTCGAGCTCGGGTAGCTCGTCGAAGGTGACGAGGACGAGCGCACCGCCGCGGCCGCCACGCGCGAACCTGCGGAGCTCGCGCTCGACTTCGATCTGGAACGAGCGTGGGGTGAGCGCGCCGGTGACGGGATCTTCGGTGTGGCTCGAGTTGGCGGACGAGCGGCGCGCGATCCGCACCTTGAAGCGGGCTCCGAGCTCCTCGTCGCTGCACCTGCCGACGACGACCTCGTCGGCACCGCGCTCGAGTGCGGCCACGGCCGCGGCGCTTTGCTCTGGGAGCAGCAGCACCACCGGGAGCGACTCGGTGTTGGCGCGTATCAGCCCGAGCACCTCCAGCGCCCAGGCGTGATCCGCCAGATCGGGGACGTCGAGCACGACGAGATGGGGAGGCGCGGGAGAGAGCTCCCAGCGAGCCTCGCGCAGGTCGCCGGCCGTACGCACTGTCAGGGCCGACGCTTCGACCAGTCCCGCCAGGCGGACGCGTGCCGCCGCGTCCGGTGAGACGATGAGCACTGTCTCGCTGCGCTGCGCGAGCTTCGCCGATGTGTGCGCAGGGTCGGACAGGGTCGACGGATCGGCCATGTGCCGGAGATCGACCTGCCAGGAGGTCAGTTGAGGGCGGTCGAGCAGAGGCCCTGGCCGGCGGCACGTTGCTTGGACGCGTGAAGCTACGAGCTGGGAGTACGGCCCGACCCGGGATACTCCTCAAGAGGTTCGGTGGTTCTGCTGCGTTACGGCTGAGGTGGCCCCGGGATTGCCCCGAGCTGCTCCATCATCGCGAGCGCATCGAAGACGCCCCAGTGCTCGTGGGCGAGGCCGTCGCCGCCGAACCGGATGATGTCGATCAGCTGAACGTCGATGCTCCGACCGGTGGCGGGCATGCCCATGAACTCACCGTGGTGCGTCCCCGTCGCCCGAGCGCGCGCGACGGCCTTGTCACCGCTCACGAGGATGTCCTGGGGGGTCATGCGCAGATCGGGAAACGCCGCCCTGAACATCTCGAAGAACTGCCTCACCCCTTCCTTCGTCCGTTCGACCCCCGGCGTCTCCTCGTGCTCGACGAAGTCTCCGGCGAGGAGCTCGGCGAACCCGTCCAGATCTCCGGCATTGATGAGGTCGTACACGCGCCGCATCGTCACCGCGTGATCCATCGTGTCCCTCCCGTTCGTGGCTTACACAACCGGCGTGACGATATAACGCTGAGCCTCGACCCACGTGGTTCGGTCACTGACGCACCTGTTGAGACAGCTTTCCAATCCTGATGCACGCCCGGGCGAGCCGAGGGGCCGGCCCGGAGCTCCAAGCGCCTAGAGGGTTGCGCCGAGGAGCCAGGGGTTGAATTCCTCGGTGCCGATGCCGGCGAGCTCGCTCTTGGTTGGCTTGCCGGAGGCGACGGCGAGGAGCTCTTCGAAGATCTCCTGGCCGAGCTCGTCGAGGGTCACTCCGACGAGGACCTTGCCGGCGTCGATGTCCATGTCGGGCTGCTGCCGTTCGTAGAGCTCGGTGTTCGTCGCGATCTTCAGTGACGGCGCGGGTTTGTACCCGAAGGCGGAGCCGCGGCCGGTCGTGAATGCGACGAGGGTGCAGCCGCCTGCGACCTGGCCGGTGACGGAGACAGGGTCGTATCCGGGCGTGTCCATGTGGACGAATCCTCGCTCGGTCACGCGCTCGGCGTAGCCGACCACCTGGTTCAGCGGAGTCGAGCCTGCCTTGGCCACTGCGCCAAGCGACTTCTCGGAGATCGTCGTCAGCCCGCCTGCCTTGTTGCCGGGAGTGGGGTTGTTGTCGATCGAGGCTCCCCAGGTGGCCGTGTAGTCCTCCCACCAGCGGATCCGCTCGACGAGCTGTTCGCCCACCTCCCGGCTCCTGGCGCGGCGGGTGAGGAGGTGCTCGGCCCCGTAGGCCTCTGTGGTCTCGCCGAGAACGACCGTGCCACCCTGGCGCACGAGCAGGTCGCACGCCTTCCCGAGCCCGGGGTTGGCGGTCACGCCCGACCAGCCGTCCGAGCCGCCGCACTGGAGCGCCAGGACCAGCTCCGAGGCAGGCACCGACTCCCGCTCGACGCGGTTTGCGAGCGGCAGCAGCCGCAGGACTGCATCTACGCCTTGCTCGACGGTCCTCGCGAAGCCGCCGTCCTCCTGGATCGTGATCACGAGCGGCCTGTCCTCGCCCATCTCGGTAGCGTCGATCATGTCGGCCGGTTGGTTGACCTCGCAGCCGAGGCTGAGGACGACGTAACCGGCGACGTTGGGGTGGTGGACGGTTCCTGCCAGCGTTCGCTGCAGTTGCTGCAGCGCGGTGGAGCCGATGTGGGCGCCGCAGCCACCTTTGTGCGGTAGGCCGATCACTCCGTCGACGTTCGGGTAGTCGGCGAGCACGCCCGAGCGCTCGATCCGGTCGACGACCGCCACCGTCGCCGACGAGGAGCAGTTGACGGAGGCGAGCACGGCGACATAGTTGCGAGTGCCGACGCGTCCGTCCGAACGGCGAAAGCCGTGGAACGATCGGCGGAGCGGCTCGGGCACGAGCTCTAGCGGCTCCCACTCCTCGCAGAAGCCGTAGTCGTGGCACACCTCCCTGACGGCAAGGTTGTGGCTGTGCACATGCTCCCCTGCTTCGATGCCGCTGGTTGCCGAACCGATGATCTGGCCGTAGCGGCGCACCGGCTCGCCCGCCGGGATCGCTCGAAGGGCGACCTTGTGACCCGTGGGAATCGCCTGCCCCACCCGAACCGTGCCGCCCTCCGCGAGCACGAGCATCGTCCCCGGAGCGAGCTGAGCCTTCGCGATCGCCACGTCGTCGATCGGGTCGAGAAGCACCGCGACGGCATCGAGCCGCACAGGATCCTTCGGCGCTCGGCTGAAAGCGATCGACGCTCCATGCGGGTTCGTTGACACCTGTAGCACCTCATCTGCGGATGGGCTTCTCCGCTACACGCTGCCCATGGAGCTTGCCCGAACCTCAGCGCCGTCGCACGCCGGACTCACGTTCTCTCGCTCATCCCTCTCGCGGTTTGCAAGCCCGATCTCGTCGAAGGAGGCGCCACGCTCGAAGGTTTGCGACAGGCGCCCGTGTCCTGGCAACGGATTTGCACCTGTTGAGACAGCTTTCCAACCCTGATCGCGCGACGTGGGTTGTCCCTATGGTGGAGAAAAGCCGCTCTCTTGCAGGATGATCGCAACTTCTCGGTTGTAGTCAGCGCGTGATCGATCGGAGAACGGGCCTGCGTCGATCAGATCTTCCCAGAACCCTGGTCGCAGCCACGTCTCGGGTGCGATCTGGAGGTATCCCGGGCTTTGCGGGGTCCCGATGTCTACTCGCCAGTTCGAAGGGATCGCTGGGGACAGGACTTCGAACATCTGCGATCGCCAGAGCCCGGGCACGCCGCCTTCCGGCGGGTTGCCAGGCTCATAGACGCGTAGATAGACCTCGTGCTCCGGCGCTGCGGAGATACAGAGAACGACGTACTGACGCCCGACGGCGAGATCCCAACCTGTCGTGTCGACCTCGTCACCGTGCACATCGATGATTCGAAGGCAACGAACGATCACGGTGAGAAGTATTGCCTAAATCGGACTTTGTATTCGATGGAGAACCCGGCGAGCGCCTCCCGGAGGGGGGCGTGACGAGCAGGGGGTGCGTAAGGCGCTCCAATCTGTCGTCACCGGGTTTGGCGCGGAAACGTACGCGTCCGCTCGATCGACTCGCACAGCCGCAAACACCGCGACCAACCCGGCTACGCTGCCGATCAGTACGACCAACTGAAGGACCCTGGGTCTGTTGGAGGCTCGGTTAGGTGGCGGCCAATATTGGGGTGTTGTCTAGTTTGATATTGAATCGGAAGTAGTTGTCCTCGTATTCTGCTGGAGGCACGTCGTCGAGTGCTTCGTGGAGTCTTTCATCGTTGTAGAAGCCGATCCAGTCGAGGACCTCGTGCTCGGCGTACTCGAACGAGGAGAAGCGGCGGCCGTCGACAAGCTCGTTCTTGAAGGTCGCGACCCAGGCTTCGGCCATCGCATTGTCGTAGGCGTCGCCTCTTGAGCCGACCGAGGGGTCGATCTCGAGCTCGTCGAGTCGGTCGGTGTAGGTCAGGCTGGTGTATTGCGAGCCCCTGTCGCTGTGTGCGATCAGGCCGGCTTCTGGCCGGCGGAGGCCGTTTGCCATCTCGAGCGCGTCGAGGACGAGCTCGGCGCGCATGTGGGTCGCGAGCTGCCAGCCGACGATCATGCGGCTGTAGCAGTCGAGGATGAACGCGAGATACACGAAGCCGGTCCAGGTGCGGATGTAGGTCAGGTCGGCGACCCACTTCTCGTTCGGGCGCGTCGCGGTGAAGTCACGCTGGAGCAGGTCGCGGGCCCGTTCGAGGGCGGCCTCGTCCGGGATCGTCGTCCGTTTCTTGCTGCCACGGAGCTTGCCCACGAGCCCGTGCCCGCGCATCACCCGGGCGACCTGGTCGCGGCCGACCTCGACCTCGCGTCGCTTGAGCTCCTTCCAGGTCTTGCGGGCACCGTAGACACGGCGGCGACCGGTGCGGGCCGCCTCGATCTCCGCGAGCAGCACCTGGTCGGCGAGCTCACGCGCCGACGGCTTCCGGGATCTGCGGGCGTAGTGCGTGCTCACCGGCACGCCGATCGCCGCGCAGATCGGCTCGACCCCGAAAGCATCCCGCCGCGTCTCGATGTAGCGGGTCACCGTCGCCGGGTCGGGTCGAGCTCCGTCGCGAAATACACGGAAGCGTCTTTCAAGATCACGTTCGCGCGGCGCAGCTCGAAGTTCTCCCTCCGCAGCCGCTTCAGCTCCTCGCGCTCCTCACTTGTCAGCAAATCGCGCCGGCGACCCGTGTCGGCCTCGGCCTGCCGCACCCAATTACGCAGCGACTCCTTATGGATGCCCAGGTCCTGGGCGACATGCGCGATCGGCCGCTCCGACTCGAACACCAGCCTCACCGCCCGCTCACGCAGCTCATCGGGGTACTTCCTCGGTCTCGACATCGCAGGAGCATCTCCTTCCGCCAGGACAGAACCCGGCATCAGAGCCTCCAACTTTCCCAGGGTCCTTCACAACAGCCACCATTGACGCGGTGACATGCTCATTGAGAGACCCCCGAGACTGGACGGCGATAGACCGCTACCGGTGACGACACGGCCGTGTCAAGACTCGCCATCTCCGAAAACCCGCTGAGAGCAAAGAGTTTGTAACCGGTCAGCAAACTCGTCGGCCGGGACTCCGAGGGGATGTACGACGTGAAGCGACCGGACACAACAAGTGCCCCATATGCAGGCACTTCGTTGTGATTTCGACTACGAATGCACCTCTTGAGACAGCTTTCGAACCCTCGCGACGACGTGAGACGTCTCAAGGGCGGACGCCTGGGGGTTCAAGCCTCTCTCGGCCATCCACAGACACCCATACCCGCCCAGTCGACGGGGCTGGCTATGACGGAGGGCCGCCGGCCTCCTCCACGATGATGGTCACCTCCTGTCTGAAGATCTCCTGCACCTCAAGGGCGGCTTCATCGCCGTCTCCCCAGTATGCCTCCAGGAACCCTGGCTCGAGGAACGGCGCCGGCCCGACGTCGAGGCTCCCGCAGTTCCCGTAGTGACCGGCGCGGACGCGCCACGTCGACGGCACTTCCGCGCTCACTAGATCAAGGTGTCCGGATTCACACCACGTAGGTTCCGACCTGTCGTCCAGCAGAAGTAGCCGCGTGGAGCCATTGTTCTCGGCCGACATGGCAATCACGACGTAGGCGGCACCGGCCGTCAGTCTCTTGTGGTAAGCCGGAAGATCACCGACATAGCGGACGATCACGGTGGGAAGGTCGTGGTAAACCGAAGCTTCCAGTCGATGTCGAACCGGACCGTGTCGGTTGGAATGTGCCGGTAGAAGTGGATCTCGAACTCGTGGCCGTTCGAATCGTACTGCGGGGAGGAGGCCTTCTCCCAGTTAGCCATGTTTGGATCGAACGCGCCCAAGTAGGCGACTACTTCGGCGTCTTTGAGATTTGGTCCGCTGACGAGTCGGCGAACCGCCGCCGGTGTAACGATCAAAACCAGTGGTTTCGTCGAGCCAGGTCTGTGTTGACCAGAATGTCTGCCAGGCGGCCTCACATTCAGACGTATAGAACGCCTCGTTCCCGAGGATTTTCACCGCCCATTGGATGTCGCCGAAGGTGCATTTCTTGAGGTACTTTGTTGTCGATAGCCGACCGGGGCACGCAGGTGCGCCGCTCTCGGGCGCTCCGTTGCCAAGCACTGTTGGGTTCTTGTAGATGGTGACGGGCGTCAACACGCCGATCGTTGCGCCGCCTGGTATGCTCGTGCATGCGACATTGCCCGGCGCGACTTCGGAGTCGCCATTGTTGGAGGCGAGCGTAAGGACGGTCGCTACCCCAAGCCAGCCTGCCGTTCGAAGTCGCGTTTCGTATGCCGCGTAGGTCTCCCCCGAAGTTGGTGACAGCCAGCTGAACGGGCCGCCCTCCCAGTCTGGGTGGACGAGTTTCCCGATTTCGAGATCGGCTGCGTCAGGACCGGAGAGGAGGGCGGCTCGGACGTTGTCTGCGGTGGCGGAGGTTGAGCCTGGGTCGTTGTTGATGTTGCCGAGGATCGCGTTGACCATTGCCGCGGTGGCGCTGGCCGTGTACCACTGGGTCGTGAGGGGCTCGTCGGCGACGACCTTGGCGCTGGTTTCGACGGACACCGCGGGGATGTAGTAGTTGAACCAGATCCCGAAGTCGTGCTTCGCGCCGAGCGGGAACTTGTCCGCGAAGAGGGCGTCCACCGCGGCGACGCGGGCTTGATGCACGGGGTTTGAGGGGACGTCCCAGATCGGTTGGCCGACCGCGATCGATCCGCCGCAGTTCTGGGTGAAGCGGGCCTGATAGCGATCAGGGCCCCAGCCGTCGGTGCCGGCGGGGAAGAACGTCCAGCGATCAACCCAGATCGAGCATCCCGAGAAGGTCTTGAGATCGTTCGTCGTGCCCAAGATCGCCGCGGAGATACCCAGCCAGCGGTTGACGTAGCCCCCGACCTTGTACCCGACAAGCACAGCCGACTGGGCAAGCAGGGGAACCGTGCCGGTTGAGCGGAGCATTACGGACACCGATGGCCGCAGTCCCGCTGCAACCCTGCCACCGTGCATCAGGTTCTTCGTCTCGGACGAAACCGACCCGGCGAGCGCCTCCCCGAAGGGGGCGTGACGAGCAGGGTGCGTAAGGCGCTCCAATCGGTCGTCACCGGGTTTGGCGCGGAAACGTACGCGTCCGCTCGATCGACCCGCACAGCCGCAAACACCGCGACCAACCCGGCTACGCTGCCAATCAGTACAACCAACAGCCACGATCGACGCGGTGACACGATCATCGAGAGACCCCTTAGACTTGACAGCAGTAGACCGATACCGTTGGCCACGCGGCCGTGTCAAGGCTCGCCATCTCCGAAAACCCGCTGAGAGCGAAGAGTTTGTAACCGGTCAGCACACTCGGCGGCCGGCGACTCCGATGGGATCCACGATGCCAAGCGACTGGACACAACAAGTGCCCCAATTGCAGGTACTTCGTTGTGATTTCGACGACGAATTTGCCCCCAACGGGATTCGAACCCGTGCACCCACCTTGAAAGGGTGGTGACCTAGGCCGCTAGTCGATGGGGGCGGCCTGACGAGGATACCGGCGGCTCGGGTTTATGGATGGGCCGCCGTGAACGCACACACTGGCGTACCTCCGGCTCGCGCAGCGCTACAGATCGATCACACACCGGCAGTCGTCGCACACGCCGTGGCGTTCACGTTACCGCTTGCTCGATGCGACGAATCGTCTGTGCGACGTCTCGATCAATCTCCTCAACGCTCATCTCCGAGGCGAGTGACCGGAACGACACGGACTTATGTCCGGCTGCCTGGAGCACCGTATTCAAGGAGGCAAGTACGTCCTTTGCCGGGCACAAGTGAATTCGAGAGGTCTCGTCGCTCCACCGCGTCTCAAACTCACGGTCTGCTTCCTCCGTGATTGATACGCGACTCCGGCCGGAGCCTGATGCCTCACGCTGCCGCTCTTCTAGAAGCCGTGCGAACACAGAGCTACGCATGCCGTCTACCGCATTCCCCAGCATCTCTGCGATTGTCGATACCGTCGTGTCAGTTAGACGTGCAATCACGGACGGCTCCAAGAGATAGCTCTCGAGCTCTTTCCGTCTCCAAACCGTCGCAGAAACGCCGACGTCCCCAAGACGGGCGATCACCTCAGCTACGGCATCGTCGGTCCGGTAGTCACGATCAAGAATCACGAACACGGCGGTTGATCGCCTCAAGAACTTGTCGTGCAGCCACTGAAAGGGCTCCACGCGATCCCAGTTCGAGTATCCACCGAGCGCGATGACGACGACACCCTCTTCCTTTGCGACCCGTTCGGCTCCGAGAGTTCTCGCCAGAGCGCGGAGGACCTTCATGTCGAGTCCCTCGACGAAGACCAACGCTTTGGTTCTCAGTGCCTTTGCCAGACGAAGATTGAATGACGTACCGATGCGATGCGAAAATTCCTCCAGAAGCCCCGGACTCGGAGCTGTCACCGCTCTCTTCCGGTGACGATCTATCCAGATGACCGACTCGGGGGACGCTGCGGTGAGTACCTCAGCGGAATGGGTGGCGGTGATGGTCTGAGCAGGCAGCGACTCCAACAGGTCTACGAGACGCCGTTGAAGGTCAGCGTGGAGATATACGTCGGGTTCGTCGAGGATGATAGTTGGCGAGGCTCGAAGCCGGAAGACCTGGAGCAAGAGCTGAAGCCACACCTGCATGCCATCGCCGACCCAGACAACCTCCTTCGGGATCCGGGAGCCGCCTTCGAGGTAGTACAGATCGAGGAAGACCGCACCCTCTGCGGGCCGCGTTACGAGAGACTCGAGCCGAAGTTCAGGCAACCAGGGCTCGGCAAACTCCACGAATTCGTCGTAACGCGACCAATGCGTCGGCGAACTCTCTGTTCGCAGCAGTGCCATCTGGTTGCGAAAGTGCCGACTCGACAGCCGGGAGTCGAAGTTCCTTCGGACGTGGCTTTCTGTCAATATCCGTTCCTCGTGCTCGAACGGTGAAAGAACCGGAATCACACCCACAGGCGGGAAAATTCGACGCACGTCCTGAGGGGAAGCCGGCTGCCATCCGTCTGGCTCCTCTCGCAAGCAAAAGTACCCGCCAGAGACGATGCCATCGTCCTCTGCGGGCCAAACCGCCGTAAGGATCGCTCTGTTCGCAAAGCCGATTACGAGTCTGGTGTCAATTGGTCGAAACTCGTATCGCAGATTCTCTTCAATCATGTCGAACTGATTCGGTGAGAAGGAATACGCGATAAGTTTCTCCTGGCCCTCCTTGATCTCGAGGTCCGGTGAACGCTGGCCTGCGTGCCGCAACATGTGAGCCCCGAACCGGAGTGCTGATATGAGGCTTGATTTGCCCGCGTTGTTCGGCCCGACCAGAAAGGCATCACCACTCAGTGGGACTGAAAACCTCTCGAACCCTTTGAAATGATCGACTCGTAAGGATTTAATCATGTCGATCTCGGCGAATCGGGAGCTACTCGCGGGTGAGACAAGGGTTGGAGTGCCGGGTGGACGCCATGCCTCATCAATCGCATTAGGCTGGTGCTAGCCCAAGCTGGTCGTCACGGCGTAGACGCTCGTACAGCTTGGCGGCGTAGTAGTCGAGGATCGTCTGGCGGAAGTCGGGCTCGTCGAGGATCTTCTTGAAGATGGCGTCGTTGGCGTCGACGCGCTGCACGATCGTGTCAACGAAGGTGCGGTCGAAGACGAGGCGGAAATTGTCGAAGTCGTTGGTGCACGCGCGGGCGGCCAGTGCGTCGTCGGCGGCCCAGCTCTCCTCGAACTGGTCGAACAGGATCTGGTCGCGGTCGTCGAGTGAGAGGCCGAAGCGCTCGTTGACCACGTCGACGATCTGCGACAGCCGTGCGCTCTCGGCCTCGTGCTGCGGCCCGCGGCCGGAGAAGATGGCGACGACCTCGCCGCCGCCCTCCTGCAGCGAGCCGGAGCCCTCGAACGTCTGCGCCAGCTTGAGGTGCGTGAGTTCGACCTCGGAGCCAAGGTCGAGCCGCTCGGACGCCTGCCCGGGCAGCCGTGACGCGAGCGCGCGTGCGAAGAGGTAGTCGCGCTCGAGCCTTCTGTCTGTGAACGGCGCGATCTGCGACACGAACACATACACGTTGACGTAGCGGGTGAGCACGTCGCGGAACGCGTCCTGCGCCTCGGTGTCGAGCGAGCCGAACCGCTCGAGCGCCGGATCGAGCGCCGCGTACACCGCACCGTGGCCTCCGGCTGAAGCTGGGGCGAGCAGCGCCGCCACCGCCCGCTCGACCTCGTCCTCGCGCAGCACGCCGCTCTCCCAGACGGCCCGGTTGGTGTCGTAGAGCAGGTTGGGGTCGGTCGGCACCGCCTCGGTGCGCTCGTAGTACGGCTGGAAGGCGGCCTGGATGTCCTCGAGCTCGTTGCGGAAGTCGAGCACGAAGGTGTCGTCCTTGTCGCCCTCGCTCCGCGCGCGGTTCAGTCGCGACAGCGTCTGCACGGCGTTGAGGCCGGTGAGCACCTTGTCCACGTACATCGTGTGCAGGAGCGGCTGGTCGAACCCGGTCTGGAACTTCTCCGCCACGACGAGCACCTGGTACTCGTCGCCGCCGAAGCGCGCCGCCGTCTCCGACTCCGGGAACCGGTTCATGCCCGGCTCCGTCCAGCTCTCGCCCTTGTCGAGCACGGTGCCGGAGAAGGCGACGAGCGCGTGCACGTCCGGGTAGCCCTTCTCTGCGATGTAGCGGTCGAGCGCCTGCTTCATCCGCACCGCGTGCAGCCGCGACGAGGTGACGACCATCGCCTTCGCGCGGCCACCGATCTTGTGCGCCGTGTGCTCGCGGAAGTGCTCGACAACGATCTCGGCGCGCTGCGCCAGGTTGTGCGGGTGCAGCGTGAGGAACCGCGCGATCGCGCGCTTCGCCCGCGCCTCGTCGTACTCCGGGTCGTCGGTAATCGCTTTCTCGATGCGGAAGTAGGTCTGGTAGGTCGTGTAGTTGGCGAGCACGTCGAGGATGAAGCCCTCCTCGATCGCCTGCCGCATCGAGTAGAGGTGGAACGGCACGTAGCGCTGCTGCTCGGCCAGCGCGGGCGGCTCGTAGGCCGGAGTGCCGAACAGCTCCAGCGTCTTCGCCTTCGGCGTCGCCGTGAACGCGAAGAAGGACAGGTTCGGGTGGCTCTCGCGCCCCGCGAGCGAGCGGGCGAGGAGATCCTGCCCGTCGCCGCGGCCCGCCTCCGCCGCCGCGTCCTCCGCTTCGGCGGCAGCGAGCTGCTCGTTCTCCGAGCCGCCGAGCACCCGCTTCAACTCGGCGGCGGCCTCGCCCGTCTGCGACGAGTGTGCCTCGTCGACGATCACCGCATAGCTGCGCTCGGGCAGCTCGCCGACCTTGTCGATGACGAACGGGAACTTCTGCAACGTCGTGATCACGATCCGCGCCTGCTCGCCCGCGAGCGCGTCGGCGAGCTGCTGCGAGTCCTTGTCGATCTTCACCACCACGCCGTGCGCGTGCTCGAGCTGGTACACGGTGTCCTGCAGCTGCCGGTCCAAGACGAGCCTGTCGGTGACGATCACGACCTTGTCGAACACCTTCGCGTCGGCGGTGTCGTGCAGGCTCGAGAGCCGGTGCGCGAGCCACGCGATCGAGTTCGACTTGCCCGACCCCGCCGAGTGCTGCACGAGGTAGTTGCTCCCCGCGCCGTTCGCGCGCGCGTGGGCTTCGAGCTTCAGCACCGCGTCCCACTGATGGAAGCGCGGGAACACCGCGACCTGTCCGGCACGGTTGTCGACCGCGGAGCCCGTCTCCGGCGTGACGACGTGGACGAAGCGCCCCAGCAGGTCGAGCCACGCGTCGCGCTGCCACACGTCCCGCCAAAGGTAGGCGGTGCGATGCGCGTCGGGGTTGGGTGGGTTGCCGGCGCCGCCCTCCTCGCCTGCGCCGCCCGAGCCCTGGTTGAACGGCAGGAAGCGCGTCGACGCACCCTCGAGCCGCGTCGTCATCTTCACCTGGTCGGGGTCGACCGCGAAGTGGACGACGCAGCGCCGCGCCAGCGTCACGTTGCGCGGGTCGCGGTCCCGGCGGTACTGGGCAACGGCGTGCTCGACGTCCTGCCCGGTGAGCGGGTTCTTCAGCTCCGCCGTCGCGACGGGCACGCCGTTGACGAGGAGCGTCAGGTCGACCTCGTTGGCCGTGTCGTCGTAGCGCAGCTGGCGCACGACGCTGAGCCGGTTTGCGTCGTAGCCCGCCACGAGCGCCGGTGCAAGCCCGTGGGCGGGCCTGAGGGACATGAGTCGCACGTCGACGCCGAGGTCTTTCACCCCGTGACGCAGCACGTCGACGGTGCCGCGCTCGTCGATCTCCGCGGCCACGCGCCTCAGGAAGCCGGCGCGCGCCGGCTCGTCGCCGCCGTGGAGCGCTGTGAGCCGCGCCCACGCCTCGACCTGCGTGGCCGCAACGAACGCGAGCAGCTCGGCTGGATCGAGCCCAAGCCCGCGGTCCAAGGTCCGCGGGTCGCCCTTCCTATAGCCGTGATCGAGCAGCCACGCCTCGATCCCCGCCTCGAACGCGAGCTCGTCCGGCTTCACGCCGCCGCCTTCGCAACGTCGAGCTGGCCGGTGACCGCGGCGGTGACCAATGCCTGGCGGTGTTCACGCAAGAGCGATGTCTGGGTTTCCAGTAGATGTTGGAGCCGCGTGCTCCGTGCGAACGCGAGTCCTGCGAATTCCACGATCTGGCGTTGATCAGCGGCCGAAGGGAGGATGGCTGGAGCCGCGAGAATGATCTCAGCGCTTAGGTTGTCCATCGTGCTACCGACAGAGGCAAGCTCGAAGTAATCCCTCAAAGCCTTCGTTCGAAGCAAGAGGAGCAGATATTCCGGCAAGAGGCGTTCATTACGAACTCGTAGCCGAAGGCACCCCGTCCCGCAGAGCCAGCCGGCCTGAGTTGGAGTAACAAGTGCCGCGCGCCCCATCTCGCCGCGCCGCCCGAAGAGAACGTCGCCCGCACGAAGCACGTGCAGCTCAAGCTCAGCCCGCTTGTCGTCCGCCACAGTGACGAGCTGATCCGGAGCGATGACTCCACCCGCGAGGTTCGCGGGGTTGATAACAGGCCAACCTCCCTCGATGTACTCGTCCGCATGGAGTTGACTCCCGAACGGCCCGGTCTGGACCTCACAGCCGAGATGGCGAATCTGAGTTTGTGACCAGGTTTCAGGAATCCGTCCGAAGAACATGGAGGTCGTTGACCTCGCCGAGCCCGTCGCCAACCCACCGAACACAGCTTGCGCAACTGCCTCTCGTGATCTCATTCCAATGAGATTGATCAGCCTGAGCTTCTTCTCGATGAGCGCGTTGATCCGCGCCGTCTCCGCGTCGAGGAAGTCGGCGATCTCGCGCTGCAGCGCTTCGTCGGGAAACCACACAGGAAGCTCGCGCACGCGCTCGGCGCCGAGGTGAAAGATGTTCGCTCCGGCGGCGACACTGGCGAAGAGCTGGTCTGCGTAGGCGTGACGCGCCCACCAGGCGAGGAAGCGGCTGTCCACGCCTAACCTCGGTCGGAGGCGCAGGAGCGTGTTCTGGAAGCAGACCGTGCCGTCAACCTCACCGTTCCAGACTGCGCTCGCTCCAACCGCGGCGAGACTGCCGGCACCCTCGGTTACGAGCACATCGCCGGATTCGAGTGAGAAGACGGTCTGCTCGTTGGGAGTGAAGTTCATCTCTTTCACGTCCGACAGATCGAGCGTTCCATCCTTCACGTTCGCGGCTCTCAGGTAGGGAACCATGTGCGGCCCGTCCTCATGCTGAGGTGAGCGTTGCCGACCCAGAGCAACCTCCGCCATCGCCCGCAGCGGCCGAGACTCAGCCCTCACCGCGCTACCTCGCTGAGCAGCTCCTGGATCTCGCCCTCGAGCCGGCGGATCTCGGCGTCGATCTCCTCCAGCGGCCGCGGCGGCACGTAGCAGTAGAAGTGCCGGGTGAGGGGGATCTCGTAGCCGATCCTCGTCTTGGCATGGTCGACCCAGGCGTCGGGGACGTAGGGGAGCACCTCCGCGTCGACGTAGGCGTCGACCGAGCGGCGGTACGGCTCGCTCGCGAGCCGCTCGGAGGGATCGGCCTCGAACGCGACCGGCTCGTCGAGCAGCGGCAGCGGCACGTTCTCCTGATCGCGGAGCTCGGGATCGGGCTCGGGCGCGCCGCCTTTCCCCGTCACGACCGGGGCGTCGGGGTCGCGTACCGCGAGCGCCTCCAGCAGCACCTTCCGCGCCGCCTTCGTCACGGCGCCCGAGCCGCCTTGCAACTGATCGTTACAAAGGCTCTCGGCCTCCGCGCGGTCGGCCGTCGAGAGGCCGGCGAGGGCCCCCGCGGTGGTGAGGAGCGCGGCGCCGTCGCCGTCTGCGAGCTTGGCCCAGCCGCGCGCCGCCTCGAGCCGCTCGGGCAGATCCTCGCCCGTCCAGCGCAGCCGCAGCGGCCGCTCGACCGTGATCCGCTGGAAGCCGAAGGCCTCGTTGCGGAAGATCTTGACGCGGTCGGACTCGGCGAAGGCGCCGTACAGCTCGACGATCTCGCGGATCTGGTCCTCGGAGACCTGCTTTCGCTTCTCACCCAATGACTTGCGCATCTTCGTCCACAGCTCGCGCGCGTCGACAAGCTGCACCGTCCCGCGACGCCGAGCGCTCTTGCGGTTCGTCACCACCCAAAAGTAGGTCGAAATGCCGGTGTTGTAGAAGAGCTGGTCGGGGAGCGCAACGACGGCCTCGAGCCAGTCGTTCTCGACGATCCAGCGGCGGATCTCCGACTCGCCGGAGCCGGCGGCGCCGGTGAAGAGCGGCGAGCCGTTGAACACGATCGCCACGCGCGAGCCGCCCTGCGCGGCCGGCTTCATCTTCGCCAGCATGTGCTGCAGGAAGAGGAAGCTGCCGTCGTTGATCCGCGGCAGCCCGGCGCCGAAGCGCCCGCGGAAGCCGAGCTTCTCGTGCTCCTCGCGCACGACCCGTTCCACCTGCTTCCACTCCACCCCGAAGGGGGGGTTGGCGAGCATGTAGTCGAACGTGCGGCCGGCGTGGCCGTCCTCGGAGAACGAGTTGCCGCGTGCGATGTGTGACGCGTCCTGCCCCTTGAGCATCATGTCCGAGCGGCAGACGGCGTACGTCTCGGCGTTCAGCTCCTGCCCGAACACTTCCAGGCGCGCGTCCGGGTTGTAGCGGCGCAGGTAGTCCTCGGCCACCGAGAGCATACCGCCGGTGCCGCAGGCGGGGTCGTACAGCGTCTTCACGATCCCGCGCGAGCGCAGGGTGCCCTCGTCCTGGATGAAGAGCAGGTCGACCATCAGCCGGATCACCTCGCGCGGGGTGAAGTGCTCGCCCGCGGTCTCGTTCGAGAGCTCCGAGAAGCGGCGGATCAGCTCCTCGTACAGGTAGCCCATCTCCGTGTTCGAGACGGCCTCGGGGTGCAGGTCGATCTCGGCGAACTGGCCCAGCACGAGGTAGAGCAGGTCCGCGTCGGCGAGCCGCGTGATCTGCGTGTCGAAGCCGAACGCGTCGATCACGTCACGCGCCGCCGGCGAGAAGCCCGCGATGTACGCGCGCAGGTTCCCCGCAGCGTGGGTCGGGTCGTCGAGCAGCCGGCGGAAGTCGAGCTTCGATGTGTTGTAGAACTGCTCGCCCGAGACCGAGCACAGCACTGGCTCCACGTTCTCGACCTTGCCCTTCAGCGTGGCGGCTCGTGCGAGCACCGCCGCCCTGGTCGGCTCGAGCACGCAGTCGAGCCGCCGCAGGACTGTCAGGGGCAGGATCACCCGGCCGTACTCGGACTGCTTGTAGACCCCGCGCAGCTTGTCCGCCACCGACCAGATGAACGAGGCGTGATTGCGGATCGCGGGTTCGATGGCGGCCATCGACCCGGATCGTATTCGGCGCTGGCTCGGGCCGATACCCCGCCCGCCTGGCCAAACCGTACGGGCGGCGGCGTCGCGCCGATACGGGGGTCAGTCGGCCGGGACGGCTGCTGTGGTCGTCTCGATGGCGGCCCAATGTCGTGGGTGCGGCGTCTTCTCACCGCGCCGGATCTGCGAGACGTAGCGCAGCGAGAGCCCGGTGGCGCGTTGGAGCCGTGAGAGCGGCACGTTCTGGATCAGCGGCAGGACGTCGCGCTCGAACACGGAGAGGTCGATCAGCTTGCCGTACTCCTGGTCCCACTCGCGTACAGCCCGCTTGCGCGCGATGTTGGTTGCGGCTCGGCGTTCGGCTGCCTCGGCGCCGTGGCTGGTGTCGGTTCCCTTACGGGCGCGGGCGCCCTCGATCGGTGTCGGGCTCCCGGCCTGGGCCTTCTGTTCCTGACGGAAGAGGGCCTCGCAGGGTGGGCAGTAGACGCGCTTCTGATGAGGGAGGTCGCCGCCGCAGCGCGCACACGTGCGCGGCGCACGCGCTGCGGACCTCGGAACGCCGGGCCTGGCGCGCCGTCTGCGTGGTTCGCGGGCCTCGTGGTGGTTGTGCCCACTGAGCGGGGTCGGGAGGCCCGTGATGCGGGAGCCGGGTGTGTCTGCGAGGTGTGCGGCGACGTGCTCGCAGACGGGTGCTAGCAGCTGCGCCCACTCGACCGTCGTGGCGGCGAGGGTGTGTGTGAGGGGCGCGAGGATGCGGCAGCCGCCGCGGCGTGTTTCGTAGAAGTCGTCTGTTCGGAACACGCGGCCGCGCAGGAGCGCGAGCAGGTAGCGGTCGACTTCTGGGCGGACTGCTTCGATCAGGTCGAGGCAGAAGGAGTCGCGGTGGCGGTAGTCAACGTGAACGATCCCGAGGGTGGGGCTCAGCCCGACCGTGTGGCAGGCGATCCGCGCTTCGGCTTCGAGCAGCGCGTAGAGATAGTTGAGGATCGCGTTGGCGGGGTTGACCGCGGCGCGGGGTGCGCTGGTGAGCGGCGAGTGCCGTTGAGTGAACTGCTGCCAGTGCTCGGGCACACGCTCGATTCCGCCAGGACCAAACCGGACAGGGATGGGCGCCCACCCGCTCCAGTAGGCAAGCGCGGCTTCACGCTCGCAGCTGAGTAGCTCGTCGATCTCGGTGGCGTGTTCGAGCCGTTCGAGTTCATCCGCGATGGTCGCGACGATGTCGTTGCTTCCCGTCAGCTGCGAGGCGAGGGCGAGCTGGCCGCGGAGTTTCTCGCCAAGCAGGTAGCGGGCGACCGTCAGCCCGGCCGGGGTGTGCGGCGCAAGCGCCTGTTGCCGGTACAGCCGAGCGTCCTCGACCGTCGCGGATGAGGTGCAGAGCGGCTGACCGTCCTCGTCGAGGGTAATCAGCGGGACGCCCTGGTCGCGCAGCCAACGCAGCGCGGCAAGACTGACGGTGCCGGTGCCGCCAAGCACGACGACCCGGCCGAGGCCGTGGGTGACCTTCCCGAAGGAGCGCTCCTGACGGTGCTGGCCGGCGCCGTCGCGGGCGACCAGTCTGCCGCGGTCGACCGCGAGCGTGACCCCGTGACCGTCGACCACCAGCACATCTCCCTTACGACGAAGCTGGGCGGGGAGCGTGCCATGGTCGCGGTGCTGCTCACGCAGTCGCGCGGGATTCGTTGCGCGCTTGGCGCGTTGGTCGGGGGTGCGAGTAGCCTGCTCGCGCATGCGAAACCTCCACTGTTTCGTGTGCCGCGCCCCCGGACGTTCCAGCGTCGCGGGGGCTTGTTGTCAATACTGACTCTACTGCCTTGACCGTTGGTTCTCGAGGCGGTGCTGCTCGGCGGTGGCCTCGTCGCGGGTGAGCGGGCGGCTCGCGGTGCGACCGCAGAGCACATCAAGTGCGTGGAAGGGCGTCGTGTCGCGTCGCAGCGCTTGCGAGGCGCGAATGTAGCCCGCGCGTATTGCAGCGAGCTTTTCGTCGTCGGTCGCCTCTTTCAGCCGTTCGCGCGCCTCCGCGAGCCGGCCGACCTGTCCTTCGAGGAAGTCGGTTGTGGCGAACCGTGGCGCTACGAGGAGCCCGTGTGTCCAGAACCGGCGTGCGTCGTCTTCGTGTCCCGCCGCCGCGAGGTCGTGGGAAATGGTGGTGCCGACCCGAGGGGCGCCCGCAGCGCGCCGGTCGGCGGCACCGGCCCGCGACATCCGTTCGGAGAGACGCCGGGCGCCCTTTTCCGGGTCGCTGATGATGGTTCGAAACTCTCGCTCAAACCACATGCTGAGAACGCCACCAATGAGCTTCGGATCGAACCGCTCTGGGTGGGCTCCAGCCAGGACGAGTAGCGCATGGCTTGTGTGCCGCGGACCCAACTCGGCTATCAGCGAGGCGAACTCGACCACGAGTTCGGTGTCGCGGGGCACGCCTATGCCGAACCAGTAGCGCAGACGATCGACGCCTACCTCCAGGGACGCGTTTGTTCGAAGCGCCTCGATGATCGGGCGCTCGACCGCGCTTGGTTTCGCACTGTGGGCCATCCGTGGTGTCCTGCGGTTAGCGCAATCGAGCCTATCCGGCCGCGTCGTACCTTCGGGGTGATGGCACGCACGAGCCGCAAGCGACGAGCAGTCAAGCCTGGCATTCGGCCGCCGCGGAGGGAGGCTGATCTGATCCTGATGTCGCCCCGTGAACTGCAGGGGTATCGGCGCTCGCTGGAGGTCGGGGAGTACATGCGGCGTGGGCTGTCGCTCACTGCGGCGTCGCGCAAGGTCGGCATCAACCTGGTGGTCGCCCGGGCCTGGATAGCGCCAGCGCTGTTCCGGGAGGGCAGGCGGTGGCGGATCCGTCCTACCGATCGGCTGCTTCGGCTGATGGTGGTGCTGGGCGAGGGCGGCGTGGAGCATGGGGTCTTCGTTCGCAGCTCACGTGTCGCATCGCTTGTGGGCGAGCACTGGTCGGCGATCGGTCACTACCTGGACACCAGCGACGAGAGCCGCCTCGTGCCGCTCTCAAGCAAGCGGGTCGCGGGTATCGAGTTGCTCACCGATCCGAGCGAGATCGAGATGTGGGATCGCAGGGGCGAATTGAACGTTGAGGACGTCTACGCGTTCACCGCATGACCGGGTCTGGCAACAAGCGTGAGCCGGATCCGATCAAGAACGACCGACGAAGCGCGCGACGCCGGCAGATGTTCCCGCCGGGCACCGCCTGCGCGATCTGCGGCGACACGACACCGGAGGCCCTGGTGCGCGCACGGCGCCCGCTGATCGAGGCGCACCACGTTTCAGCGCGAGCCATCGACGCGAGCCTGCTCGTGCCGTTGTGCTGCAAGTGCCACCTGTTCGTCACGGCGGGCCAGCTCGACGCTGCCCTCGACTTCTCGCACGGCAACCGCTCAGCACTGGAGCGGGCCGCGGGGGCGTTGCGGAGCCAGGCGGTGTTCAACCGAGCGCTCGCCGATGCCCAAGAAAGGCACGCCGACGAGCTGCTGACGCTGCTCGACGTGCTCGATCGCCGCTACCCAACGTGGCGGCGCAACCGAAAGGGGAAGCCATGACCGGTTCGTCTGATCCGCTTGAGGTCGCGGTACGCGCCTACGCGCCCCCGCCACCGCGGACGTCCAAGCGGCACGCTCGCCGTGCGCGCGGCGGAGGGGCACACCGAGCTGAGCCGGGCCGCCGTCCACCGGCGATCCTCGTCCTCGACACGGAGACCACGATCGATGCCGCCCAGGCCCTGATCGTTGGCTGCTACCGCTACTACCGGCTCACCTGGACACCCTCCGGGCCTGAACTCAGCGTCGCGAAGGAAGGGCTCTTCTACCGGGACGACCTGGCAGCCTCCGACCCGGCCGCATACCGTCAGCTGCTGCGCTACACGGCAGAAGCGCCCGGACGGCACCTCGAGCTGTCTGTTCCGAGCGAACCACTGGATCTGCTGACCCGCGACCGGTTCGTTCGAACCGTGCTGGTGCCTGCGCTCTCGGCCAAAGCGACGGTCGTGGGGTTCAACGTGCCGTTCGATCTTGCACGAGTCGCCGTCCGGTCATCTCGAGCCCACGCAAGCGGGTTTGAGGGTGGCTTCTCGCTCGTGACGGCGACCTACAGCGACAGCAAGGGACAGGGGCGCGAAGACACCGCCGTTCCCCGCTTCCTCTGCTCCGTGCTGGGTGCCGGGCGGGCACGGATGGCATTCGGGAGCGTACGACCGAGGTCGGATCCGTACGCCGAAGTGCGCGGCCCCGGCCTGCTGCTCGATCTGCACACGCTCGCGATGGCGACAAGCGACGGAAAGAGCCGCTCACTTGAGGAGGCGTGCGAGCTATTCGGCGTGCACTACCGCAAGCGTGAAGTCACGCTCGGCAGGCTCTCGCGCGCACTGGTCGACTATCTACGCGAGGACGTCGACGCGACCGCGCGCCTCTACCAGGCTCTGGCGACCGAGTACGAGCGCTGGGACTTGATCCGTTCACCGACGCGTATCTACTCGGGAGCGAGTCTCGCGAAGGCGCTCCTGCGAGAGGCGCGCATCAAGCCGCTACTTGAACATCAGCCCGGCTTCTCGCCCGACCTGCTTGGGTTCGGGATGAGCGCCTACTACGGCGGCCGTTCCGAGGTCAGGATCCGATGCCAGCCGGTGCCGGTCGTGCCGGTCGACGTACGCTCGATGCACCCCACCATCGCCGTCCTCTCGAGGCTCTCCCAGTTCCTGTCCTGCAACCGGATCCGGATCACACGGGAACCGCGAGCGGTGGTGGCATGCTGGCAGCGTCGGCTCGAACAGCTAACCCCGCAGCAATGTCTTGACCCGGCGTTGTGGCGTTCGCTGAACGGGTTCGCGCTAGTCGAGCCGGACGGGGCTGTCCTTCCGGTGCGGGCCCGCTATGGCCGGCGGCGCTTCGGCATCGGCGTGAACCCGCTGCTCAGCGACGAGCCGGTCTGGGTCACCCTCGCCGATCTGGTGGCCTCGGCGCTGCTCGGTGCAGTGCCCCGGGTACGCAAGATCAGGATGCTCGTTCCCGAGGGCCGCGCGCAGAGGCTACGGCCAATCCGCGTGCGAGGCGCCAACCCGATCGACCCCTACCACGACGACGTATTCAAGACACTCGTCGAGCAACGCCGCCAGTACGACACACGCGGCGACGCCGACTCAAGCCGAACGGGGAAGGCGTTGAAGGTCGTCGCAAACTCGCTCGTCTACGGGATCTGGGCCGAACTCAACCGCCGCGAACCAACAAGCACGCCCATCGAGGTGCCGGTCTGGGGCCTGTCGAGCTACACGGCGCTCGTTGACGCACCCGAGGATCTCGGCGAGTACTTCTTCGGACCGCTCGCGAGCCTCGTTACCGGCGGCGCCCGCTTGATGCTCGCGCTGCTCGAACAACTCGTGACCGACGCGGGCGGATGCTTCGCGATGTGCGACACCGACGGGATGGCGATCGTGGGCACCCGCACCGGCGGGCTCATCCCGTGCCCAGGCGGCCCTCACACCAACGAGCATGGCCAGCAGTGTGTGCGGGCGTTGTCCTGGCGGGAGGTCGACCAGATCGCGCGACGACTCGTCGCGCTCAACCCGTACGACCCTCAGGTCGCGTCCGGCTCGATCCTCTCCCACGACGCCGAGAACTACAGCCCGACAGGAGAACGGCACGAGGTCTGGTGCTACGCGATCTCGGCCAAGCGCTACGCCCTCTACACCCTCACACCGAATGGCCGCATGGAACGGATCGAGAGCCGCTCCGAGCACGGGCTCGGCGGCATCTACCTCAACCCCACCGATCCCGCCTCGGACAACCGCGACTGGGTCAGCGAGGCCTGGCGGTGGGTCATCGAGACCGACGCACTCGGGCTCGACAGCCCCGAACCCGAATGGCTCGACCATCCGGCGCTCAGCAAGTTCACCGCGACACACCCGCGCCTCCTCGCCCCGTTCGCCGACTACAACAAGAGCAAGCCGTACGCCGAGCAGGTCAAGCCCTACGGGTTCCTGCTGGTGTCGCACCCCACGCCGGGCGGAATCCCACACGGCAATGACGAGGACAGATTCGCGCTCGTCGCGCCCCATGAGGCTGACCCACGACGCTGGCTCGATCTCGAATGGCGCAACCTCTACGACCCGACCGGCCCCAGCTACACCCTCGATACATCCACCGTCGTCGAGCGAAGTGGCCACTCACTTGGCCCGAGGGTCGTTGGCGTCCAGACCTACCGCCACGTCCTCGACCGCTATCGGACGCTTCCCGAGTACAAGAGCCTCTCCGCCGACGGCACCCGCTGCAGACGCCAAACCGCGGGACTGCTCGTACGGCGGCCCGTCGAAGCGACCAAGTGGACGCACATCGGCAAGGAAGCCAACCTCCTCGACCAGGTCGCGGCCGGGATCGTCAGCGGGGAAGAGGAGACAACCACCACATACCGCGACCCAACCCACGACGAATGGGACGAGATATATCTGCCCGTGTTGCGAACACTCAACGTGCGTGAGACCGCCGCGGCGGTCGGCGCGGATCCGAGCACGATCACGCTTCTTCGGCGAGGAGACCGCCGACCGCGGCCTCGTCTCCGGGCCGCGTTGATCGCACACATCCACGCGCACACCACTCGACCGTGATGGGTCGTCGGGCTCGTGCCACTTGAACCGGCCCCCTCATCCTCGGATCGACGACTGGCGGTGTGTTAGCCGCTGCACGTCTTCCCAGCCGCCGCGTCGATCTTGTTCACCTCGGCGTAGAGGTGCGCGAGTTCCGCCTTCGCTGCCTTCCGGCGTCTGTTTGCCTTGCTCAGAGACTGAGTTCCCCGAACGCGGACTATCTCGATGTCGTCTGCTACTGGAGTAACGTCGAGCGATGTGGCGGGCGATGCGGCGCTCGCGTCCAGGTACTCGCTCCATCGTTGATCCAACGATCTGAGCGCGTCGTTGAGTGCATCCGTGTCGTAGGTCATCGTTGCCTCGGCTGCATCTGCCTGAGCGAGATCAGACTCGAACCGAGCAACATCAGCTGCGATCAGCCCTGAATCTGAACAGCGAAGCGACGGGTCGTCGGCTTGGAGTACGGCGAGATCCTGTCGGGTTTTCTCCACGTCATCCCGTGCGTTGCTGACGGCTTCCGCGAAGTAGCGGGTAGTCGCGACCGTGTGCGTGGCGCGTTGGACCTCGTCGAGGCTGGTGAAGACGGCTGTCGCCGCGTCCCGGACGGCCTGGTCAGCGGCCTCGGCCTGATCCGCGGCTTCCGCGTCGGCGTTCGCTTGGGCTTCTTGCTGGCTGTAGGCGGCGACCGCGTCGTTGTATTCGGCGAGCGTCGCCGGACGGAACTGTTGGGTCGCGAGAGTCCCGTCATCGGCTGGGTACGAGAGAACGAGAGTGCTGCCCTTGAGCGTCCCGAGCCACAGCGCGCCGCCACCGAAATCGAGCGAGACATCACCCCCGTTCACGGTGCCGCTGAAGGCAGAGCTGTCGTGGGTGAGCCTGGTCGGGGCAGACGGCGAGTAGTAGGTCTGCACGATCCGGCCCGACACCCCGGATCCGGTGCGAGACCACTGAAGGAAGATCACGCCATTGGCTGCCTGCGCCATGAACCCCCGAAGACCGGAGGCGTCGACGGACCGACCCGTCTGTGCGCTCGCCGCGTTGGGAGAGCTGCTCTCGCTGCTCCGTGTAGCGAGATACGCAGCCGCTACCGCTCCCACCGTCGCGACAACGGCGACCACGACCGCGACCCGCAACCATCTGGCTACCATCCCTCTCAGCCTAGTTGGAGATCAACCATTGATTGTCTGATTGCGCACATTCGCTCCTCAATGGGAGCGTGTCTGCATGGCATCAGGAACCCCGGGACTCGCCGCGCGAATCCGTGCCCGTCGCGAAGAGCTCTCACTCACACAGAAGGACCTCGCCAACGAAGTTCGCGTTACCGCACAGCACATCTCACGAGTCGAAAACCAGCAAGCCTCGCCATCCCTCGAACTCATCGTCCGGATCAGCCGACAGCTCGGCGTGACGACCGACTATCTGCTGACCGGTGAAACCGTCCCGAAGCTCGACATCACCGCCGCGGTTCGGTCGCTCCCCGATGTTTCCGCGCGGGCGAAACGAGCACTGCTCGCACTCGCCGACGAACTAGCAACGGCCGATCCGGGGTAACCCGTCCCTGCGGCCATCGAGACAGAGCCGTCAAGGTCGGTTGGGCGGGACGCCTGGCGCACAGGCTCCGGGACCACCACACGAGCAACCCACGGCTGGCGCTCTTCCGTGAGGCTGGCAAGCAAGACGGCCGCAACGGCCGGTGCGGCACCGGCTGACTGACGTTCGGAAGCGGACGGATACCCTCCATGGCATGGGCGAACAACGGCCATACTGGTCGGAACGCCACGGCCGCGCTCCAGTGCTCCCGGCACTCGACGAGTCCAGTCTCATGCGCATGGCGACGAACGTCGTCCTGGACTTCCTAGATCGCGATTACTTCCAGGAGGCTTTTGGCTACTACTGCGTCGACGCGGGCGAGGTCGCGGGCACGGCGGGCAGGGACGTCGCTGATTGGTTTCTGCACACCATCCGCCGCGATTCGATCTGGCCGTTCGCTACACACCGTGAAACGTGGGACAGCGACACGCTCTTCGACGTACTCGAACTGCTCTTCGACGTCGTTTCGCGACCGGTCTCCGGTCGATACCACGACTTCTCTGGCTGTGGATGGCACTACTCCACGTTCGACCGTGAGGCTGGGCGTGACGAGCTCCGGGCGGAACTGAACCTGCTGTTAGAGCGATGCACAGACCCGCTCACGCTGAGCGAGTCAGGCGAGATCGTGCACGCAATCCCTGCCCCCTTCGAACCGCTGCTACGAGCCGATGTTCCCTACCATCCAGATGGCGACCTGGTCGAGTCGCGAATCCGTGCCGCGACTGAGGTCTTTCAGCGTCGGCAAGCGAGCAGCGTCGACAGACGTCACGCCGTGCGAGAACTCGCAGACGCGCTTGAGCCGCTCCGAAGCGAGATCAAGACCGAGGCACTCTCCAAGGACGAACGGGCGCTCTTCGAACTCGCCAACGGATTCGCCATTCGCCACAATAATCGCGAGCAGGCACGCCTCTACGACGACGAGATCTGGCTCCGCTGGGCGTTCTATGTGTACCTCGCGACGATCCACGCCGTGCTCCGACTCAGGGCGCGGCAACGGGCGGATGGCGAGAACGCCGGGCAGAACTAGAAGGTGCTTCGCTTGGATTGAGATTGAGACAGGGCCTGCCCGAACGCGCACACGGGGAGAGAAGGGGTGGAGGGGGTCAGCTCGACTCCTACTTGAGACCCATGCCGCGATGCTCGGTCTAAGGACGTCTCCGCCGAGCCCTCTGGGTGACTTCGACGAGAGATACCGACCGCGGGGGGATATGGGGATGGCGCCCCGACCTGCGCACTATGCTTTGGTAGCGGCAATGGGTCAGGTGGCGAGTTCGGATCCCCGCACGTCATCGTGTAGAGGTCAGCCGCTCCGGCAGATAGCCTTCGAGTGATCGCTGGCCCAGCGTTTACGGGGTGCCGTCTGTCAGTTCGCGAGCCGCAGGAGGCTAGATGTCGAGTTACCACGTTGTTGCCACACTTGCCGGTGGCAACACGAAGACCGTCACTAACCGTTCAGAGGCGGATATTCTGACGGATTTCGTCCTTCCGTTCATCTCAAACGGAACAATCACGACGAAGTGGGGCAAGGAAACGAAGACCCGTCAGGCCCTCGAAATGCGTGTCTACTGCACTAAGTCTCCGCACTACAAGAAGGGCGGTCAGACGTTTGAGGAATTGATCAAGGGGAAGCAGAACCGCTACAAGAGTTTCGAGAAACGGGCGAACGCTGTCCTCAGCAAGAAGCGCACTCGGGTATTCGTGATCACTCCAATACAGGGTGAAAAGTACGGACCGCAGGAGCAACAGCGGATCTTCAAGGAGTACGACGAGCGGTTTGCGGCTATCGAGCAGGTCCTTGACGAGCTGAGTTGCGTCGCGATCCGAATCGACAAAGAGGCTCCTCTTGAAGGGCTCGTCGACCGCATCAAGTCGGAGATCCAACGCGCGCAGTTCGTGATCGCGGATCTAACAGATGAGAGACCCTCGTGCTACTACGAGCTGGGGTACGCGGATGGGATCGAGGTACCTGCTATCTGCGTCGCAAGCAAGGACAGTGTCTTGCATCCCGGGACAGCCACCAAGATCCACTTTGACATCCACCGAGCTGTTCAGTTCTTCACGAACCACGAAGAGCTGAAGGCGAAGATCCAGGCCGCGTATTCGAAGAACGAGGGCAAGCTCCTGGCCGATCGGAACCCCTCAACGAACATTGAGCTCGCCGTATAGCCCGACACCCGGCCGCGGACGTAGATCCGTTGTTGTTTCCGTCCAACCTCCCGACTCGGCCAACGGGGAGGTTGTGCCCGATGACAGCGGTTCCCAGGTTGCGAGCGTTCCCTGAGACGCCGGTGCTGGGTGTTGTCCCCGCGCTGTCAGAGCGGTGTACGTACCAGGTAGGGCCACCTCGCTGGCAGGCGGCTACTCGTCGGGACGAGCGGGCGGCGAGGAGTCGAGTCTGCCGAGTGCCGAGGAGGTGATGAAGATGGCGGGACGCAAGACGAGCGCCCGGGTCGCTCGGGCGCCTTCCAAGGTGCTGCGTGACGGTCGGACGAGCAAAGACCTCCAAGACCGCCGCTGGCTCGGCCTTGAGCCAGCGGGCGCCGAAGCGCGGCAACAAGAAGTAGACAGTGGTGCCGGGAGCAAACCCATGATCACTCCCGGCATCATCCTTGCTAGAGCAACCTCGGATGGCAAGGCCCACGCGAGTTGGACGAGGAGTACTTCCACGCCGATGTGTGCGTTCCACACCGCCCATCCATAAACCCGATACCGGCGGCTCCGCCCGCGCCCGTACCGAACCCGGGCCGGCGGTGGTCTCCAGGCTCAGGAGTGGTCGCCGCGTCGTGCGAGCTCCGCGTCGCCGTCCAGGGTGCCGAGAAGCGGCAGCCCCGCCGCGAGAAGGGAAGCGCGCAGCCCACTCGCGATGAGCAGGCCGGTCATCACGAGCACGCCGAGCGCCGCGCACGAGCCGATGTCGATCCAGAGCGTCGTCGAGCCCACCGCTGCTCTCCCTATGCGGGCGGAATCACGTAGATGTGGGTGCCGTAGGCGCCGAAGTCGTCCTGCAGCTGGTTCCCGACCGTCTGCACGTCGCGCCCCTCACCGAAGACGGAGACCTTCTTGCCACCGGCCTCGGCGACCGGGAGCGTCACCTTGCCGAGCGGCTTCGACGTCGGGTTGACCGCGATCACGTAGGTGGCGCCGCCGTTCTTGCGGATGCCGACGCGGAGACCGCCGACCGAGAACGTGCGCGCCTCCTTGATGTTGAGAAGCGCGGGGGAGAGGGCGACGATCTCCCGGTTGATCTTGGTGATCTCCTTGGTGATCGCCTCCGGCCACACGTCCGGGAAGTAGCCGATGCCGCGCGCGCCGGCGGCGATCGCCAGCCAGGTCTCGGCGCGCACGACGGCGGGCGTGGGGTCGTACTTCTTGCACTTCTCCATGGGTCCGGCTTCGATCCACTGGAACGTCGGCTTCCCGCCGACCTGAGCCATCAGGTCGTGCTGCAGCCACCAGACGCGATCGATCGTGTCCGGGTTGCACCACTCCTCGATCGGGTAGGAGTCGAACCCGATCACGTCGGCCTTGTTGAAGAGGGGCTTGTACACGCCCTTGCCGGCGGTCGGCGGTGCGGTCCGTGGCGAGTAGTGGTCGGTGACGGTGAGAAACGTCAGGAGCCCGTTGTCGTCGTGGCGCGGAAGCTTCGCCGGCGTCTTGGCGAGGCGTGCGTCGAGCTCGTCTTCCATGTGCCATCCGACGAGCCCGGGGCCCGTGACGCGCCCGCGTTCGGTCTCGTCGATCAGCGTCAGTGCTTGGCCGGCCGTCATCTTCAATTGCGCTGCCGGCTTCGTGCACTGCGTGTTCGTGCCCATGAAGAGGTTGATACCGGCTCGGATCCCCCGCTCGATGGCGTAGGGGCAGGCTCGAAAGACCATGCGGAAGAACAGTGGGCCGCCGTTGACCGCGAACAGGCGCTCGCTCTTCGAGCCGCCGGCACCCGGAGCGGGCGCTCCCGGCACGGGCCTGGCGCCCATTCCCGGGGTCGGTGCCGCCGTCTGCTGCGTCTGGAGCGACGCGAACGGCGAGGTCGGCCAGGGCCACGTCGTGAACGACCCGCCCTGGTCGATCGTGCCGTACGAGGAGATGCCGACGAAGCGGTACCGATAGGTGGTGTTGGGCTCGAGCCCGACCAGCTGAGTAACCCCGGACTGGGCGGTTTGGGTCACCGTCGGGGCCGCCCAGATGCCCATCGTGTCGGCCACTCCGTACTCGATCGTGATCCGGCTCTGCTGCTCGACCTTCCACCGGATGTTCGCGGTGGTGGCACCTGCCTCGACGGCAAGCACAGAGATCCGAGCGGTGTTCGCCCCGGCGGTCGCGCTGACGAGCAGCGCGGCGAGCGCGCTCACGACGGCGAGCGTGGAAAGCAGTACGGCCCGGGGCATGTCCAACAGTGCGTCGGCCACACAGGGCGGAAATCATGTCCCTCGATCGAGGGATACGAGCTACCTATTCGGGTGAGGCGACGTAGACACGGACCTGCAAGCCCCGGAAGTACTCCTTGAACGCCCCCGCCGACGGCTTGACGCTCCGGTTCTCGTGCAGGACACGGAGCTCGCGGCCGCCGAGACCGGGCACGGCGATGCGGGTCAGGGCCGGCGTCAACGTCGGGTTCACCGCGATCACGTAGAGCGCACCGTTCAGCTCGCGGGTGCCTGCGCGAACTGGGCCTCGCGTGACGCGGGCACCAGGCCCCTCGGCGGCCAGGAGGGCGGCCGACAGCGCCCGGATCTGATGGTTGACGCGCGTGATCTCGGCCCTCACCGGGGCCGTCCACTGATCGGGGAAGTAGCCGATCCCGCGCGCGCCGCCGGCGATCGCAAGCCAGGTCTCGGCCTTGACGATGGCCGCGCTCGGGTCGAGGCCCGCGCACTGGCTCATGCCCGCCGCCTCGATCCACTGGAACGTCGGCTTCCCTGCGGCGAGCACGTTCAGCTCGCGCTGTGCTTCGAAGACGTCGTAGAAACGATCCTTGCGGCACCAGATCTGCAGCGGATACAGGTCGAAGCCGATCATCTCCGCCTTCTGCACGATCTTCGGGTAGATGGCGCGGCCCTTCGGTAGCGGTGCCGCACCCGAATAGAAGTGGTTCGTCAGCGTGAGGAACGTGACACGCCCCGTCTGCGTCGAGGGCGGGGGCGTGGGCAGGGCGTCGGCCGTATCCACATGCTCGTCGGCCTCGTCGAGCTGGTGCCAGCCCACCAGGCCAGGCCCGTCGACGGTGCCTCGTGCCCCGATCGGCACGATCGCGAACCCGCGCCCGCGTACGTCGCGGAGCAGCTCCCGTGCGCCGCCGCAGGCGGTGCCCATGAACGTGTTGATCCCCGCCGCGAGGCTCCCCGCCATCGCGTACTCGCATTGGTGGTAGACCATGCGCGGGAACACGGGCTGTCCGTTGAGAACAAGCGCTCGGCTCGTCGTGCGCGCCCGCAACGAGGGCGGCGCCGGGTTGGTGCGAAGCCCCCCGGTGGTCTCTCCGATCCGGCCGTCGGCCACCGCCGTCACGCGGAAGCGGTAGTCGACGCCGGGCTCGAGCGACGGCAGCCGGATGGAGCCGGAGGTGCCGCTTGTCGCGCGCGTCCACACCGCGAGGTCCGCGTCCTCACCCGTGCCGTAGGCGATGCGGACGGTCGCCGTCCGGTCGATGGTCCACGACACGACCGCGGAGAACGATCCCGGTGCGACGCTGGTCACAGCCACGACGGGCGCCGACACCCTCGGAGCACCGGCGGCGATCCCGCCACCGGCCGCGAGCACGACGGCCACCACGGCGATCCCCGATCTGCGGAACCGCATCCCTTCAGGGTAAGGGGTGAGGCGTTAGGGAGGTGTAATGCCTGCGCCGACGCCGCGGGTCGCCTCGACCGCGGCGCGCGCCTGCACTTCGTACGGGTTGTTCCAGTACCCGCGCACGAGATAGGACAGCGGCATCCGGAGTGGCCGATGCTGCATCTGCCACACATGGCAGAGCTCGTGCGTGACCAGGTCTTCGGAGACCTGCGGGCTGCGGAGCAGCATCCCGGCGTGAAAGGCGAAGCCGTCGAACCGGCGGAAACGCGGCAGGCGGAAGAACCAGGGTGCGACGAAGACGTGAACGTGGCGAAGCGAGACCGGCCGCGGCCACCAGTCGAGGGTGTCCAGGCGCTGCTTGGCCGCGCCGACATGGTTGCGGGGGTGCGTGGCGGTCAGGAGCCGCTGATCGCCGGTTGGAGCCGCATCACGAGCGCGCCGTCCTGGGGAGCCCGGTCGGCCGCGTACTGGTACAGGTTGGGAAGCCAGATCCGATCGAGCGCCCGGCGGTCGGCTGCCGTCACGCGTGTCGATCCGTTGACCGGCCTGGAGAGCAGTTCCTCCAGCGGCTGCGAGAGCTCCTCGGTCACATGGCGGCGCCGGAGGAAGAGCGCTCGCAGCGCAGGCTCCTGGGTTTTCAGGTCGACTGCGGGCGGCAGGAGTACGACCACGGCCTCGGCCTCGACGTACTTGAGCGTGTGGAGCGCCAGCTCCACCGCCTCGCGCTTGATCAGCTCGAAGCGAGCCCGCGACGGTTCGCCCGGAAGCGTGCAACCCGGACCATTCCCACAGAGCGTGAACTGAAGACTCGCACCGACGGGCACCGTGAACTGGTCGCCCTGGTCCTCGTAGATGATCCGGTCCACGGGTATCGACTCGATCTGGGTCTCGCTCAGGGAAACGCGCACCGACGGTGCGAGCAGGTCGACCGAGACGAGCTGGCTTCCGGTCTCGTCTCTGAAACGCTTGGGGATCGTCTCCTTGATCTGGAAAAGCCTCGCCTCCGGGGAGCCGTCGGGGGCGTCCGCCGACCAGGGGCGATCGGGATCCTTGGCAGGCTGGAGCCCGAGCACGACTGCGGCTCCAAGCGCCGCACCGGCGACGAGCGCGAGGGCGAGATAGATCGTGCCGAAGCGGTTTCGGTACCCGACCGCCCGCGCACGATCGGATCGCGAAGGTCCCTGCGGCGGGTCGACCGGGCGCGCCGGCTCGGCCTCGACCGGCGGCTGCTGATCGGTGCCGCTCACGTCGCGTCGCCGTTCTCGTCGGGGGAGCGCCGCTTCTTACGCGGATTCACGACCACCGAGAACTCCTCGGGAGGCCAGGTCGACTCGTCGTTGAGATCGACGGACGGAATCACGATCTTCTGAGCCTCGAGCAGCTCCAGGAGCTCGTCGCCGAACATCTCGCGGCGGTCGATGAGGGTCACTGCGATGTTCTCGATCGCCTGCTTGTTGTGCGTGATCAGGTTGTGCGCTGCCACATACGCCTGGCCGATCACCTGCGCGGCGAGCGAGCGCTTCGCGGGGTCGGACAGGGCGCCCGAGATCGGGTCGGCCATGAACGGCCCGCCGCCGCCCGAACGATTCATGATGCGCAGTCCGATCTTCTCGAAGCGCTCGAGCACGCGGCTGCGCGCCTCTTCCTGGTTCTCACCGTCCACCGGCTCGACGTCGAACGGCTGCGGCCCCATCGCTGCGGCGCCGACCATGCCGGCTGCCTGGCCGGTGGCGGACATCACGTCCCCGCCCACCCCGACAGAGTTCTCCCCGTAGAACACCCGCTCCGCCGCCATCGCCCCCAGCGTCCACACCAGCCGCGCGAACATCTCGCCCTGGAAGAGGCCGAAACGCTCCTCCTTCTCGCGAGCCTGGTGGTGGCCGAGCGAGCCGCCGCGCATGCGAATCGAGAGCCGGGTGGATTCGACACCCTCCAGGTATGCGTGGCCGCAGGCCGCATGGCCCGCCTCGTGCACGGCCACCGCGCGTGTCTCCATCGGGACGTACTCCACGCCGACCGCCGTTCCGGCTTCGAGCGTGGTCATCGCCTCGACGAGGTCCTCCCACACGAACGCCTCGCGTCCCGAGTGATGCGCGATCGTCAACGCCATCGAGGTCACCTGCTCGATCATCGCGGGCGAGTACCCGTTCGTGACGCGCGCGATCTCCTCGCGCCTCTTCGCCTGGTCGAGATCCGGATCGTGTGACACCTTGCCGATGTACAGATCGAGAACGTCGAGGCGATCCTGCTTCGTCGGCGTGCGGAACCAGACGTGACGTCCCATGCGTCCGGCACGGATCAGCGCCGGGTCGAGACGGTCGATCGGCACGTTGGTGGCGCCGATGAAATAGACCTGCTCCTTGCGCGGCCGGGCCGCGGGCAGCCGCAACGACGTTGCGCCGAGCCGCCGCGGCACGACGTAGATGCCGTCGAGGAGCGAGTTGATCTTGTTGGTGAAGAGCTTCCGGAAGTACGGCGGATTGTCGATCCCGTCCATCACCACGAGCAGCTGGTTGAGCGCCAGGCCCCCGCCCATACCCATGCCGCCCGGAAACATGAACGAGAGCAGGCTGTTGAAACGAGTCTGCCAACCGCCTGGGGGGATGGCCGACGGGCTGCGCTCGGCGAACATCCGCTCGCGCCACGCGCGCGTCTCCAGGATCAGGTCGCCGCTCGGGGTCAGCGAGCCGTACTGGCCGAAGAAGAAGTGCTCCGACGGGTCGAACGGGTGGTAGCCGCCAGGGATCGGCGAACCGCCCTGAAGCGAGGACCGGCGCATGCCGACTGCGTCGATCTCGTCGATGAAGACGATGCATTGGCCGCCCCACTTGCGCGCCAGCTTCTTCGCCCGTCGGGCGAGGATGCGCACGATGATCGCGTCGATGCCGATGAACGTGGCGGCAAACCCGGACCCGGGAATCGACACGAACGGGGAGTTGAAGCCGGTCGCGATCGCCTTCGCCAGCATCGTCTTGCCGGTGCCCGGCGCACCCAGGAAGAGCAGGCCCCGCTCGCGTTTACCACCCGCCCGCTCGAACGCCTCGCCCGACTGCCAGATGTTGACGACCCGGCGGACCTCTTCCTTTGCCTCGACCTGCCCGCGAACGTCGCCGAGCTTGACTCCCCACTCAGCGTCGCCAGGTTCGAACGACTGGATCTGCGAGAGGTTCATGATCAGCAGCGGCCCGAAGAGGATCGCGAAGTTGAAGAGCATGTAGAAGGGGAAGATGATCAGCAGCGGCAGAATCGCAACGAGCTGCGACGCGGGGAAGAACATGACGAGCGGGGTGCCCAGGATCGCGACCCAGATCGCCGTTTTCACCCAGAATCGCCAGAACCAGGCACGACGCCGGTTGACGACGTCTTCTTCGCGAAGCGCGGGGTTGTCCAGCCCGAACAGGCTGGGCCACGGAATCAGTCGATGGAAGAACAGATCCATGACGCCGCGCGCAGCGACGACGATGCCGAAGGTGGCGAGGATCGACACCCACCACGACCAGCCTTGCTGCCGGACGAAATACACATACAGCGCAGGCGCGGTCAGCACCATCACGAGCGTTGCCGCGCGGGTCAGCTGCCGCCAGCTTCTCGCCAGCTCATGGGACGCCTCGCCGGTGGGCAGGATTCCTACAGGCGGATCGACTGTCGCCATGCGCTGAGTGTACGGTCGGCTTTTCCGGGCAATGTTGACGGGCGGTTAAGGGCCTATCCCGCTAGGATCGCCGGCCGGCTGCGGCTGCGACGCGGCGCTGGGCGTCGTCCTCAGTCGCATCCGTACGTCAGTACGAATGCTCCCTGCGTCCTAGCCCAGCTTGCGTCTCGCCGCCCCGGCGTGGCGCCCTACCGGGACAGGCCCTAAAGGGTCGCGCGTCGGCTACGTTGGCTCCATGACACAGGCCATGCTCCACACCAGCGAGGGTGCGATCGGGATCGAGCTGTACCGGGACGACGCCCCCAAGACCGTCGACAACTTCACCCGCCTTGCAGGCGAGGGCTTCTACGACGGGATCGTCTTCCACCGCGTGATTCCCGACTTCATGATCCAGGGCGGCTGCCCGCAAGGCACCGGCACCGGCGGTCCCGGATACCAGTTCGAGGACGAGATCAACGACCACCTGATCGAGCGCGGAGCGCTCGCGATGGCCAACGCCGGGCCTAACACCAACGGCTCTCAGTTCTTCATCGTCACCGCCGACGCCTGCCCCTGGCTCGACGGCAAGCACACCGTGTTCGGGAAGGTCACCTCGGGAGAGGATGTCGTCGACCGCATCTCCGGTGTGGAGCGCGACGGGCGGGACAAGCCGGTGACGCCGGTGGTGATCGAGCGGGTCGAGCTGGCGGACTAGCGCAGGTCAGTGCTTTGCGCGGGTCGCCGTCAGCTGCGGCCGCGGGCGATCTCGAGGTCGTGGCTGGCCTGGTGGAGCAGGTCCGGGCCTGAGGTCGTGCCGGGCTCCACGGTTGCCACTCCTGCGTGTACCCAGTCACCGAGCGCCTCGACGACGCGCGCCGCGAGGATGCGGGCGCCCTCGAGCGGGGTGTGGGGGAGAATCACCGCGAAATCGTCGTCACCCACGCGGGCTGCGATGTCGCTGACGCGTAGGCGGGTGAGCAGCAGTTCGGAGATGATCAGCAGTAGCCGGTCACCGGCGTCGTAGCCCTGGTCCTCGTTCACCTTGTTGAGGCCATCCACGTCGAGGAGGAGAAGAGACAACGGGGTCTCGTAACGCCGGGCGCCCTGGAACTCCCGGCGCAGGTCCTCGAAGAAGCGAGTGCGGTTACGAAGCCCGGTCAAGGGATCGACACTTGCCGCCAGCTCCATCTCCTGCTCGAGCAGCGCCTTCTCGGTCGCCAGATCCTCCCAGGCGGGCCCGGCCTCGATCTCGAGCGCGTCACGGATCTCCGTGAGCACCTGATCGGCCCTCGACCCGGCGATGCTGCCACGCACCGATGCGCTGATCATCTCCCAGGCCATGGGAGAGATGCTCTGCGGGGCGGCGGCGACTGGAGAGCGTTCGCTCATCTCATGGTGATTGTCGAAAGGTCACGACCCCGGGTCGTCCCTCCAATGGGGGATCTGTGCGAGATTCGACTGTCACCCGCCCGGGGGAGGCGCGATACGCTCATCCGGTGAACCTCTACGGGAAAACCGCGATCGTCACCGGCGCCTCTTCGGGCATGGGTGCCGCCACGATCAGGCAACTGCGTGCCGCCGGGGTGATGGTGGCGGGTGGTGCGCGGCGGGTGGAGCGCATCGACGCCGACGTTGCGTTCCCCCTCGACGTCAGATCCGAGGAAAGCGCGTCCGCCTTCGTCGCCGCGGCCGTCGAGCGGCTCGGTGGCGGCGTCGACATCCTGCTCAACGCCGCCGGCCTCGCGCTCGGGCGCGTCCCGTTCGACGAGTCCACCGAAGCCGACGAGGCGACCGTGCTGCACACGAACGTGGACGGGGTGATGCGCATGACACGGCTTGTGCTTCCCCATCTGCGCGACGAGGGGCACCTGGTGTTCACCGGCTCGGTCGCCGGGCGGCAGGCGTACCCAAACGCGGCCTCCTACATCGCGTCCAAGTTCGGGCTGCGCGGGTTCGTGTACGCCCTGCGCGAGGACCTCCTGGGGCGGCCGATCCGCATCACGACGGTGGACGGCGGTCTCGTGGAGACCGAGTTCTCGATCGTGCGCTTCCGCGGCGACGTGGAGGCGGCCAAGAGCGTCTACGACGGGCTCGAGCCGATCACCGCGGACGACATGGCCGACTGCATCATGTTCGCCCTCACCCGGCCGTTCCACGTGAACGTGGACGAGGTCGTGGTGAAGGCGATCGCCCAGTCGAGCGGCGGCCGCATCGTCCGCTCCACCGGCTCGGGGTGAGGCTGCGCTCGCGGTACGACCGCGAGATCTTCCGGCTTGCAGTTCCGGCGCTCGGCGCCCTGGCCGCGGAGCCGGCGTACATCCTCGTCGACACGGCGATCGTCGGTCACCTGGGACGAGCGCCGCTCGCCGCGCTCGGGCTTGCGGCCACTGCGCTCTCGGTGGTCGTCCTCTTCAACTTCCTCCAGTACGGCACCACGGCCCAGGTCGCGCGCGCCACCGGCGCCGGCGAGCACGAGACGGCGGCGCGGTTCGGTGCACAGGTGCTGTGGCTGTCTCTCGCCCTCGGGGGGCTGCTGGCGGTGTTCCTGGTGGTGGCCGCCCCCGCGATCGTGTCGCTGCTGGGCGGCGAGGGCCGATCGGCGGAGCTGGCCGTCACCTACCTGCGGATCGTCTCGATCGGAGTTCCATCCGCGTTTGTCGCGCTCGGGACGCAGGGGTACTTCCGGGGCGTGTCCGACCTGCGGACGCCGCTCCTCGTACTCATCGCCGGGAACGTGCTCAACGCGGTACTCGAGGTGCTGTTCGTGTACGGGTTCGGGTGGGGCATCGAGGGCTCGGCTGCGGGCACCGCCGTCGCGCAGACCATGATGGGTGCAGCCTTCGTCTGGCTGACGCTCCGCCGGGTTGGGCGCCCGCTGTGGCTCCTGCGGCCTGCGCTCGCCGTGCGGTTGCTCTCGATCGGCAAGTTCCTCTTTCTGCGTACGGCTGCGCTCGTCGCTTCGTTCGTGCTCGCCGGCGCGGTGGCCGCGCGCTTCGGGGACGCCGCGATCGGTGCCCACCAGGTCGCCTTTCAGCTGTGGGTGTTCCTGGCCTTGATGCTCGACGCGGTTGCGATCGCCGGGCAGATCATCGTCGGCCGCGAGCTCGGGGCCGCCCGTGCCCGCGAGGCGTACGACGCAAGCGTGCGGATGATCGTGCTCTCGGCGGTGGTGGGCCTCGGGTTCACCGCGGTTCTGCTCGCCCTGGCCGGAGTTCTCCCGCGCGCGTTCACCGGGGACACCCTCGTGCTCGACGCCTGCGCAGGAATCTGGCTGCTGTTCGCGCTGATGCAGCCGCTGAACGGTGTGGTGTTCGCGCTCGACGGCATCCTCATCGGTGCAGGCGACGGACCGTATCTGGCCTGGTCGATGCTCGTCTCGTTCGCGGTGTGCGGAACGCTGCTCGTCGGGGCACTCGCCTGGGAATGGGGACTGCGCGGGGTCTGGGCCGCCCTCGTCGCGCTGATCGTCGTGCGGATGGCGCTGATGCTCGCGCGATTCCGGAAACGGGCGTGGCTCGTCGTCGGCTGGACATAGTGATCGCATAGCCTCCGGGCATGGATGACGACTCGCGACCGCTGAACGTGCTCGGCCAGCCGCTCGAGCCGTGCTGCTTCGACCCGATGACGGGCTTCTACCGGGACGGCCATTGCCGCACCGGCGGCGAGGACCTCGGCGTGCATGTCGTGTGCGCGGAGATGACCGACGACTTCCTGCACTTCAGCGTCGAGGCCGGCAACGACCTCGTCACCCCTCGCCCGGAATGGGGCTTCCCGGGGCTTGTCGCCGGCGACCGCTGGTGCCTGTGCGCCGACCGCTGGCGCGAGGCGTTCGAGGCGGGCGCCGCACCGCCCGTGCTCCTCCGCTCGACACACGCCTCGATGCTCGAGTTCGCCTCCATGGACGACCTCCTGGCGAACGCGCTCGATCCCGACTGACCCGGGCTCCTGCTTCAGCTTTAGGGCCTATCCCGCTAGGGCGCCACGCCGGGGCGGCGAGACGCAAGCTGGGCTAGGACGCAGGGAGCATTCGTACTGAAGTACGGATGCGACTGAGGACGACGCCCAGCGCCGCGTCGCAGCCGTAACCGGCCGGCGATCCTAGCGGGATAGGCCCTTAGGTCTCCGCCGGCCGGGGCAGCTCACGCACGTCGCGCACGAAGAGCTGGCCGATCATCGCGGCGGCCACGAGCGCCGAGCAGGCGAAGAGCGTCTCGTTCGTCCCGACCGCCTCGGAGATCGGCCCGACGAGCACGAGACCGATCGGCAAGAGCCCGATCGAGCCGAGCGCATCCCAGGCGAAGACGCGGGAGAGCATCTCCTCGGGGACATGCCCCTGCACCGAGAGGAACCAGTTCACCCCGAAAATCTCGATCCCGATGCCGGTCAGGAGAGCACCGGCCATGATCACAAGAAGCGGCAGACGTAAGCCGAGGAGGAGAGTCGGCAGGAACAGCGGGATCGCGCACAGGCAACCAGCGAGCAGCGGTCTCTTGAAGCGAACCCGCAGGGCGACGAGGCCGCCGACGATCAGCCCGACGCCCTCGGCACCGAGAATCAGGCCCCAGCCGTGGGCCTCGCCCAGCGATTCGTCGGCCACGATCGGGCCGAGCACATAGAAAGCTGCGTGACCCGTCGCGAGTGCGACCGAGAACCCCACGACGACTGCCCAGAGCCAGCGACGGCTGCTGAACTGCCGCCAGCCGTGCCGGAGCTCGGTGAGGAAGGACTCGGCCTTCCCGCGCGGCGAGCTTGCGATACGCAGCTTGCCGATGAGCAGCGCCGCGACCAGGAACGTGAGCGCATCGAACGCGACCGCCCAGCCGGGACCGATGATGTCGACGGCCAGGCCACCGATCGAGGCGCCCCCGATCGTGGCGCTGTTCAACCCGAGGCTCTGCAGGGCGTTCGCCGACTGCAGATCCTCTCGGGGAACGGTCTGCGAGACGACCGCTGCCGCGGCAGGGAAGAACATCGCCGAGACGGTGCCGCCGATCAGGGAGAGGATGGCCAGGTGGGCGACGGTCGCGCTCCCGGTGATCAGCAGAGCCGCCGCCACCGACTGGTTGGCGAAGCTGAGCAGGTTGGACGCCACCATCACGCGGTGGCGTGGCAGACGGTCTGCGATGACTCCCCCGAGGAGCAGGAAGAGCACGGTCGGGAAGACCCCGGCGGCGACGACGAAGCCCAGACTCGTGGCCGAGCCGCCGAGATCGATGACGGCGAACGCGTACGCGATCGGCGTCAGCGCCGAGCCTGCACGCTGCACCGTACGGCCGGCGAAGAGCAGCGTGAAGTCACGCGACCGGAGCGGCGCGCGCAGGTTCTGCTGCAGCGTTGTCACGCCGTCTCGCGCTTCGTGCGCCAGTAGCGCTCGAGCCCGGCGTGACAGCTGTCGAGAGTCACCGCCGTCTCGTACCACGGCGCCAGGCCGGACGAGGCTTCGACCTCGGCGATCTCTGCCCGGATAAGGGCCGTGAACTCGTCTCGGCTCATGCCCTCTTCGACGAGCCGTGACCAGCGGCCCAGTGTCTCGTGCAGGCGTTCGTAGTGGCTCGAGATGTCGTCGAACACGTCGAGATGCACGAGCGCGAGGCGACTCGGGTCACGCGCGAGACTTGTGGCAGTGGAGCGCTCCCACGCCTCCACGTCCACGTCGGGCGGCGGCGTGGGCGGCAGCACGAAGGTGCCGCCCGGCAGACGGACGCCGGCGACGTCGCCGCAGTAGAGCGTGCCCTCCGTGTCGAGGTAGGACACGTGATGGTGGGCGTGACCCGGCGTCGGGAACACGTCGAGGTCGAGCACGCGGGCCCCTACCGTCCTAACGTTGGCCTGGGGCACCGGCACGACAGTGCCCCACAGGTGGTCGAACGTCTCGCCGTAGATGCGCCGCGCGCTCGCCTCGAGGCGGCCCGGCTCGACCACATGTGGCGCACCGATCCCCGAGACGTGCACCGCCACCTCCGGGTTCCGCTCGACGACCAGCCCCGCCGCCCCCGCGTGGTCGAGGTGGATGTGGGAGAGCAGGACGTGGCGCAGGTCGGCGAAGCCCACGCCGTGGTCGGTGAGGCCCTGCTCGAGAGAGGGGAAGGTACTGGACGAGCCACAGTCGAACAGGGCAAGCCCGTCGCTCGTCTCCAGCAGGTAGCACGAGTAACCGGGTTGCTCGCCTGGTCGGTAGAGATCGATCGGGCCTGCGAGGAGGCGGGACATCGTGTGACCGTAGCGGAGGTCGGGGCTGGAACACGGGTGCCCCACGTGGTGTCGCTTGATGTCTGACTTCAGTCCCAGTGTCACGGGTCCGGGCGGCGCGTGGTTTCCGCGTCAGCCCAGCGCCTGCGCCAGGTCGGCGACGAGGTCTGTCGCCGACTCGATACCGACCGACAGCCGCACCAGGTCCTTGGGCGCCGCAAAGGGGCCGGCCGCGGTGGATGCGTGGGTCATGCGGTACGGGTGCTCGATCAGGCTCTCGATGCCGCCGAGTGACTCCGCGAGCGTGAAGATCGTCGTGCGCGCGACGAGCGCGACCGCCTCGTCCTCATCTCCCGTGAGGAACGAGACCATGCCGCCGAAGTCGCGCATCTGCCGCTTCGCGATCTCGTGACCGGGATGGTCCGGCAGTCCCGGATACAGCACTTTGGGCACCTTGGGGTGGCCCTGGAGGAAGTCGACGACGGCGCGAGCGTTCTCGCAATGGCGCTGCATGCGCACTCCGAGGGTCTTGACGCCGCGCAGAACGAGCCAGGCGTCGAACGGACCGGGGATCGCGCCGAGCGAGTTCTGCAGGAACTTCAGCCGCTGCGAGATCTCCTCGTCGTTGGTGGCGACGAACCCCGAGACGACATCGGAGTGCCCGCCGAGGTACTTCGTCGCCGAGTGGAGGACGACGTCTGCGCCCAGATCGAGCGGGTTCTGCAGGTATGGCGACGCGAACGTGTTGTCGACCACCACCTGTGCACCGACAGCGTGTGCGGCTGCCACCACGGCGGGGATGTCGACGATGTTGAGCAGCGGGTTGGTGGGCGTTTCGATCCAGACAAAGCGTGTGTTCTCGTCGAGCACGGACGCGGCGTCGGTGGACAGCTGCTCGGGTGGCACCCACGAGAACGCGTAGCCCTTCGGCTCGTAGACCTTGGAGAACATGCGGTACACGCCGCCGTACACGTCGTTGACGCACACCACCCGCTGGCCCGGGTCGACGAGGTGCATGAGTGTGGTGGTGGCGCCGATACCCGACGAGAACGCATGCCCGAACCGCGCGTTCTCGAGCGAGGCAAGGCACTGCTCGAGTGCTGTCCGCGTCGGATTGGCGGTGCGCGCGTAGTCGTAGCCCTTGTGCACACCCACGGCCTCCTGCGCGTACGTGGAGGTCTGATAGATCGGCGTGGTGACCGCCCCCGTGGCGACGTCCGGCTCCTGGCCGACGTGGATCGCGCGTGTCTCGAACTCCATCGCGCGATCCTAGCTGCGCTGGTGGGCCCCTTCAGGGGCTCACCAGCGGGTTACATACGTCACTGGTGAGCCCCTGAACGGACCCACCCGCGTGGCTCAGCTGTGCCGCACCGTCTCCAGCCCGATCGTCGCGCGCAGCCGGTCGAGCGCCTTCTCCAGCGCGGTGTCGAACGCGCCGGAACGCCGCACTTTCGGCTCCAGGTGGACGGCCTTCACCATGAGCGCTCCCTCGGCTCGCTCCGACTTGAGATCGACGCGGGCCACGAGCCGGTCGCGCCACAGCAGGGGCAAGACGTAGTAGCCGTACTGCCGCTCGTGCGGCTTCTTGTAGACCTCGATCAGGTGGTCGAAGCCGAGCACGCGTCGTGCGAACGGCCGGTCCCAGAGCAGGTTGTCGAACGGCGAAAGCAGGACGGCGGCCGTCGGGC
>JBJXGY010000044.1:0-2602 GCA_046160185.1 Gaiella sp.
GATGCGGCCGACAACGTGATCCTGAAGAGGGCGCGCTCCCTCATCGAGTTTCCGGTGGAACATTGCGAGACGCCGCACTAGTGGCCATCCCGAAGGGACTCGATCCGACGGGGGTGATCCTCGTCGACAAGCCGGCCGGCCCCACCTCGTTCGCGGTGCTGGCGGGGGTGCGCTCCCGCACGCGCGCCAAGACGGGCCACGCGGGCACGCTCGACCCGTTCGCAACCGGCCTGCTGGTGCTGCTCTCCGGTCGCGCCACGACGCTGCAGGATCGCTTCATGAAGCTCGACAAGCGATACGTGACGGAGATCGACCTGAGCCGCCGCTCGACGACGGGTGACGTGGACGGCGAGCCGCTCGAGGAGCACGAGCCGCTCCACGGCGCCGAGCTCGAGGCGGTGCTCGCAGGCCTGGTGGGCACGGTCGAGCTGCCGATCCCGGCCGCGTCTGCTGTCAAGATCGAGGGCAGACGTGCGTACGACCTCCACCGGCGGGGTGTGGTCGTCGAGATGCCTGTGCGCGCGATGCGCGTGCACGAGCTGTCCGTTCTGGAGGTCGCGCCGGCTGCGGTGACGCTCGAGCTGCACGTCGGCTCGGGTACCTATGTCCGTTCGATCGCAGATGCGCTCGGCGGGCACTGCGTCAAGTTGCGCCGCACCACGATCGGCCCGTTCTCCGTCGACGAGGCAAACCCGGACATCGTGATTCCCGTCGCCGACGCGCTGCTCAGGCTGCCCGCGGCATGAGACGTCCTGTGTCAACGGTGGCATCGACGTGCGTTCCTCGCGCGTCGTCAGACGGCGGCGGAGCCCGGCTTCGCCGGGCGGGAGCCGCCGCCGGCGAGGGGCGCGCATGACCGTCGCCCACGAACCGTCAGAGCTCGAACGGCGCCCGCGGGCGGTCGCCATCGGCACCTTCGACGGGGTTCATCTCGGCCACCGGGCGGTGATCCGCGCCACCGTCGAATCGGGGCTTTTGCCGACTGTGCTCACGTTCGACCCTCATCCGCGCGTGGCCCTGGGCAACAGGGTCGAATTGATCTCGACGGTGGAGCGACGGCTCGAGCTGCTCGGGGAGGCGGGTGCCGAGGACATTCTCGTCGTCGCGTTCACCCCGGAGCTGATGCAGCTCGCCCCCGAAGAGTTCGTCGACGGACATCTTCGCGCGATCGGCGCCGAAGCGGTCGCCGCCGGCGACGACTTCCGCTTCGGTGCCCGCCGGGCGGGTGACCTCGCGCTGATCGAGCGCCTCGGTTTGCGCCGTCTGGACGTGGAGCACATCGACGGCGTTTCCTCGACGGCGATCCGCGCAGCCGTGCACGCCGGGCACATGGCCGAGGCCGCCCGGATGCTCGGCAGGCCTTTCGAGCTCGAGGGCGTGGTGGTCGCGGGCGATCAGCGGGGCGCCGAGCTCGGCTACCCGACCGCCAACATCCAGCAGGACATGCGCCTGCTCTACCCGTGCGACGGCGTCTACGCCGGAGCGGCGCTTGGGCATCGCGCAGCCGTCTCGATCGGGACGAACCCTCATTTCGGCGGCACCGAGCCGCGGATCGAGCCGTTCCTCCTCGACTTCGAGGGCGATCTCTACGGGAAGAGGCTCCTCGTCGAGCTGTGGCACAAGCTGAGAGACCAGGCAGTGTTCGCGACCAAGGAGGAGCTCGTGGCACAGATCGCCCGGGATGTCGAAGAGACCCGTGTGGCGCAACGGCCACCAGCAGCACCGGTGTCCGACTGACGTCGGACATCGGTGCCGGCGGTCGCGGGTGGGGCGTGGTGCCTGACTGACAGTCAGGCACCGGTGTGCCCGCTGACGTCCACGCCTCGTCTATTCTTCGCCACCGCCACCGCCGCCGGCGACCGTGGTGAAGCAGAGATGACTGAGGCCGTACCACTTGCCGCTCTGCGGGTTGAGGGAGGCGTGCAAGCCGCTCGCCGAGGAAACCGCGGGATTGACGTGGTCTCGAGGTAGGGTGGGCCCTTGGCCACGACGGACGAGGCGAGGTGCGTCGCCGAGTCCGTGACAAAGTCGAACACCTCGCCCGCGGGCGTGTCGGTCACGACGAGCGTGATCGATCCTGCGCCGGTTCCGAACGGAACCGCGTATGTTCCGGACACGACCGGCTCGATCTTCGTGCCTTCGCACGCGGGGTTGAACGCCGGCCGGTCAGCGGAGGCGAGCTGCGTGCCGGCCAGGGAAACGACGGCTGCCAGCGCGACGTACCTGACAAGCCTGCGCATGTGCGTTTGAGCCTCTCTGCTCGAGGGGACGGCAGGCGGCGCGCCCCCCGTGACCCAGTTGGTGTCGGCTCCAGCAGTCTCGACGCGCAACCCTCGCGCGAGGGACGGGTATCGCCGGTTGCGGGCCGAAGTGTGGTTCCTGACTGGCCGGTCACCGGTTTGAGCCGCCACTGCTACCATGCCGGCAGACCGCGGTCGCGGCCTTGGCGTGCTCTTCCTCACGCAGGGCGGGGATCGACGGTGACTTTCGACAAAGGAGCCTGTATGGCACTCACGAAGGAAGAGAAGCTGGAGTTGATCGCCGCCCACGGCAGGGACGGCAAAGACACCGGCTCGACACGAGTACAGGTGGCGATGCTCAC
>JBJXGY010000045.1:0-18749 GCA_046160185.1 Gaiella sp.
ACAAGTGCGGCGTACTCGAATCGCACGTCCCCGTGGATTCCGTACAGCACGACCCCGGCGACTGCCGTGATCGCGATGGCGCCGATCGAGGTCGCCGTCGCGCGATGGGCGGTCGTCCGGGTGAGCAACAGCAGGAGCGGCACGATCAGGATGCCGCCGCCGACGCCGAAGAGGGCGCTGAACACACCCGCGACGAGACCGATCGCTACAAGGCGCGCACGCATACATCCGTGTTCGCTGGAGGCAGGGCCAGTCCTGGATCTACCGGTCGAGCCCGAGCTGCGCCAGGGGCCGTGTGTTCAGCACGTTCCCCACTTCGAGCCAGGCCCTCCGGGCGACGCCGATGCCGAGCTCGGCGTAGGAAAGCGCTCCGACGGAGTGCGCGTCCGTGGTGACCGGCACGAGCACCCCTGCCTCGCCCGCGAGCCGGGCGTGGTAGTCGCGGAGATCGAGACGATCGGGCTGGCTGTTGATCTCGAGCGCCGTCCCGGTCTCGAGTGCGCGCGCGATGACCGCCTCCACATCGAGCGGCGCGCCCTCGAGGCGGGCCGACCTCGAGAGCCTGCGGCCTGTGAGATGGCCGATGCAGTCGACATGAGGGTTGTCGATGGCGGCGAGCACCCGCTCGGTCGGGCTCTTGTCGAAGCTCGTGTGCAGCGATGCGACCACCCAGTCGAGCTCGCCGAGGATCTCGTCCGGAAGGTCGACGGTTCCCCGCACGGTGATGTTCGCCTCGACGCCCCGCAGGATGCGGATCCCTTCCAGGCGCGCGTCGAGCCGCTCGATCTCAGCCCACTGCAACTCGCTCCGGGCGTCGCGGAGATAATGCGAATGGTCGGTGATTGCAAGGTACTCGTATCCGCGAGCCCTGGCGGCGAGCGCCATCTCCTCGATCGTGTTCTTGCCGTCCGACGACCAGGTGCTGTGGCAGTGCAGCTCACCGCGGAGATCGCCGAGCTCGACGAGCGGTGGCAGGCTACCGTCACGAGCCGCCTGCAGCTCGCCGCCGTTCTCGCGCAGCTCCGGTGGGATGAAGGCATAGCCGAGAAAGGCGTACAGCTCCTCCTCGGTCGTGAACGAGTGGACCTCGCCGCTCTCGACGACCGTCACCCCGTACTCCGAGATCGAGAGCCCACGGCGCTGCGCCTCCTCGCGGAGAGCGATGTTGTGGTCCTTCGACCCCGTGAAATGCTGGAGCAGGTTGCCGAAACATTCGGGCGGCACGACGCGAAGGTCGATGCGGAATCCCTGTGCGGTGACGACAGTCGCCTTCGTGTCGCCGTGGGCAGCGACCTCGACCACCCCGGGGAACTCGACGAACGCGGCCGTGATCGCAGCCGGGTCGGTCGCGGTCGCGATCACGTCGAGGTCACGGAACGTCTCACGGCGGCGGCGCGCGCTTCCGGCCTCGCTGACATCGACGGTGGCCGGGTGTGCGCGCAGCTGCTCGACCATCTGTCGTACCACCGGCAGCCCGGCGCCGAGAAGTCCCCTCTTCGGCTGCTCCTCTCCGGCCCCCGCAGCGAGCGCGTCGAGCAGCTTTTGCTCGCTCTTCGCGCCGAGCCCGGGCAGCTCGCGCAGCCGGCCCTCCGCAGCCGCCTCCCGCAGACCTGCCAGCGTGGTCACTCCGAGCTCGTGCCAGATCCGCGCGGTCGTCTTCGGGCCAAGCCCTGGGAGCCGCAGGAAGAGCGCAAGCTCCGGCGGCACCTCGGCCGCGCGCTTGCGAAGCGCCTCCATCTCGCCCGTCTCGACGATCTCCACGATCTTCTGCTCGATCGTCCTGCCGATGCCGGCCAGCTCCTTCGCCTTCCCGGCAAGCGCGAGCTCCGCGACAGCTGCCCCCGTTTCGCGGATCCTCTCCGCGGCACGGCGGTAGGCCTGGACCCGGAAGCCGTCCTCCCCGAGGATCTCCGAGAGATCGGCGAGCAGGACGAATCGCTCCGCGAGCTCTGCATTCCGCGGCAGCGTGGCCATGCCTCGATCATAGGGCCGTGCCTTGAGGCAGGATTGACAGATGACCCGGGCCGTCGTCTGTCTTCCGACGTACAACGAGGCGCTGAACCTCGAGCGCATGGTGCGGGCGCTCGGCGCCGAGCTCGACCCGGAGCGCGATCTGGTGCTCGTCGTGGACGACAACTCCCCGGACGGGACCGGCGAGATCGCCGACGCGCTCGCGGCGGAGCTTCCCTGGGTCCGCGCTCTCCACCGGCCCGGCAAGGAGGGACTGGGCCGCGCCTACGTGGCCGCGTTTGCCCGGGCACTCGAGCTCGGCGCCGAGCTGGTGTTGGAGATCGACTGCGACTTCTCCCACGATCCGCGCGACGTGCCGCGACTGATCGCGGCCTGCGAGACCGGCGGCGTCGATCTGGCGCTCGGCTCCCGCTATGTGCCCGGAGGCGGGACGAAGAACTGGGGCCTGACCCGCAGGCTGGTCTCGCGGGGCGGCTCGCTCTACGCACGAACGGTGCTCGGCGTGGGGGTGCGCGACCTCACCGGCGGCTTCAAGTGCTTCCGACGCCACGTGCTGGAGGGCATCGCCCTCGATCGCGTGACAACCGGCGGCTACGCCTTCCAGATCGAGATGACCTATCGCGCCCTGCGGAGCGGCGCAACGGTGATGGAGCTCCCGATCATCTTCTCGGAGCGAGAGGTCGGGGCTTCGAAGATGACTCAGGCGATCGTGGTGGAGGCGATGCGGAAAGTTCCGCTCCTCAGGCTGCGCGCCCTGGCGGGAAGGCTGTGATGGCCGGCGCACTCGACACCGTCGACGACGCCGGTTTCGACGATGACGTGCTCGGCAGCGAGATCCCTGTGCTGCTCGAGTTCACGGCACCGTGGTGCAAGCCGTGCAAGGCGATCGAGCCTCACCTGCTCGCCCTCCGCGATGCCTACGCGGGCCGCCTGCGAGTCCTGCAGCTCGACATCGACGTCAACCTCGCCGTGCCCTCGCGCTACGGCGTGCTCTCACTGCCCACCGTGGTCGGTTTCCGCGACGGCGAGGTGGTGGTGACGCTGGCCGGCGCGAAGAAGCGCGACGCGTACGACGACGCGGTCGCGCAGCTTCTCGCGTGACGCAGCCACTCTGGGGCGAGATCTTCGGCGGTTGCGACGAAGTCGTGCACCGCCAGACCGAACCCGAGCGAAGCGTACGCACCTGGCCGCTGCCGCCGCTGCACCCGGACGTCGCCGCCGCGCTCGCGCGGCGGGGAGTCGAAGGGCTCTACGCCCACCAGCGGGCGAGCCTCGAGGCGCTCGGCCGCGACGAGCACGTCGTCGTCACCTCTGGCACCGCCTCGGGGAAGTCGCTCGCCTTCCAGCTCCCGGTGCTCGAGGCGGTTGCCGCGCGGACCGGCGCAAGGGCGCTCTTTCTGTACCCGACGAAGGCACTGGCGCAGGATCAGGCGCGGGCGCTCACGGCGTTCGGTCTCAAGCGGGTGCGGCCGGCGATCTACGACGGCGACACACCGTCGGAGCGCCGCTGGCAGGTTCGCCGCTTCGCAAACGTCGTCCTCACCAACCCCGACATGCTCCACGTCGGCCTGCTGCCGCACCACGACCGCTGGGGCGACCTGCTGCACAACCTGCGCTACGTGGTGATCGACGAGGCCCACGTCTATCGAGGCGTCTTCGGCTCCCATGTCGGGAACGTGCTCCGTCGGCTTCGCCGTCTGGCCGCTGCGTACGGTGCCGACCCGCGCTTCGTGCTGGCCACGGCCACGATCGCCAATCCCGGCGAGCTCGCGCTCGAGCTGACCGGGCTACCGATGACCGTCATCGCGGACGACACCTCGCCCCGCTCCGCGCGTGAGGTCGTGCTGTGGAACCCTGAGCTGCTCGACGCCGAGCTCGGCACCCGGGCGAGCGCGCTCGGGGACGCAGCTCGCATCCTGTCCGACCTGGTGTCGCGGGGGCAGCGGACGATCTGCTTCACCAAGAGCCGGCGTGCCGCGGAGCTCGTGCACCGGATCGCTTCCGACCGGGTCGACATCGACACCGCAAAGCGCCTTGCGCCCTACCGCGCCGGCTACACGGCAGCGCAGCGGCGCGAGATCGAGGAGCGGCTCGTGTCGGGCGAGCTGCTCGGCGTCGCCGCCACCGACGCGCTCGAGCTGGGTATCGACGTCGGTCACCTCGACTGCGCGATCTCCACAGGCTTTCCTGGCACGGTCGCCTCACTACGCCAGCAGTGGGGCCGCGCAGGACGTCGCGGGCCGGGCCTGGCCGTGCTGGTGGCGAGCGAAGACGGTCTCGACCAGTTCTTCATGCGCGAGCCCCACGCGTTGCTCGGCCGGCGAGTCGAGGCGGCGATCGTCGATCATGCGAACCCGCGGATTCTCGACGGCCACGTGCTGTCGGCCGCCTATGAAGGGCCCATCACCCAGGACGACGTCGCGACGCTCGGGCCGGCCGCGGTCGCCCGGGCGGCCCACCTGCGTGAGCTGACCTCGACAGACGCGGGGTTCGTGTGGAACGGCAAGGACTACCCTGCCGGCCGTCTGTCGCTGCGCTCGGGCGACCCCGACGGGTTCGCGATCGTCGAGTCCGCCACCGGGTCGGTGATCGGGACAGCGGAGCGCGAGCGCGCGTTCAGCTCGCTGCACCAGGGCGCCGTCTACCTCCACCTCGGCCGCCAGTACGTCGTGCTCTCGCTCGACCTCGAGCAGCGAGTCGCGCTCGTGGAGGAGGCGCACGTCGACTGGTACACGCAGGTGAAGAAGGAGAAGGAGACGGCGATCCTCGCTTCGACCGAGGTGCGTGACGTCACCGCGGTCGAGCTCCATTTCGGCCGTATCACGGTGACCGAGCAGGTGATCGCGTATCAGCGCAAGGCCGTCGCCGACGGCTCCACGATCGAGGTCGTGCCCCTGCTGCTGCCGGAGACGACGTTCGAGACCGAGGCGATCTGGTTCTCGCCCGGCTGGGATCTGCTCGAGGGGATCGACGAGATGCCGACGCTGGTCTCCGCCCTTCATGCGGCCGAGCACGCGCTGATCTCCATGCTGCCCCTGCATGCGATGTGCGACCGCTGGGACATCGGCGGGCTCTCGACCAACATCCACTTCCAGACAGGCCTCCCCACCATCTTCGTCTACGACGGGCACACGGGCGGCGTCGGGCTGACCGAGCGCGGGCACGCCTGCTTCGAGACCTGGGCGGCCGACACCGCAGCGCTCCTCCGCGGCTGCCCTTGCAAGGAGGGCTGCCCCTCGTGCGTGCAGAGCCCCAAGTGCGGGAACCTCAACGAGTACCTCGACAAGCGGGCGGCCTCGCTCCTGCTCGACCGCATGACGGGGTGAGAGCCGCCACGTCAACGGTTCGCCTCGCGTCGTCAGGTGCGGCCGGCCGCGTCAGCGGCCGCTTCAGGGGATTTTCCGGGCCGGGATCCGCGAGAGCGGATTCCGGCTCTGGGACGGGTGTAGTGTCGATTCCGGGCCGCGGGGTTCGTCGTACCGGAAACGACATGCGCGGCGAGGCCGCGGAAGGGAGAGCGATGAAATTCCTGGCTCTGATCCACTCGGACGCCGACGCCTGGGAGGCGACACCCGAGGCCGAGAAGGCGGCCGTGTATGCGCGATACCGGTCGTTTCTGGAAGAGGGACGTGCCGCGGGCATCGTGCTCGGGGGGGACGAGCTCCGGCCGCCGACCGACGCGACGACGGTGAGGGTCCGTGGCGGCGAGACCCTGGTCACGGACGGCCCGTATGCCGAGGTCAAGGAAGCGCTCGGCGGGTACTTCCTCCTGGACTGCGCGGACGCCGAGGAGGCGTGCACGTGGGCCGCGAGGATTCCGGCCGCCCAGCACGGAGCGGTCGAGGTGCGCGCCGTCCATGTCGACGAGAGCGGTGGTGCATCGTGAAGTACGCACTGCTCGTCTACGCCGACCAGTCGGGATGGGCCGCCCTCTCGCAGGAGGAGGCCGCACGGGCTCGCGCGGAATCGATGCCCGGTTGGATCGCCCTCTTCGAGGAGATGGGACGGGCCGATCCATCCTGCGACGGATACGAGCTGGCCGCCGCCACCGAGGCGAAGGTCGTTCGGATACGAGGCGGACAAACCCTGGTCACCGACGGCCCGTTCGCCGACACCAAGGAGGTGATCGGTGGGGTCTTCTTCACCGAGCTGCCCGATCTCGACGAGGCGATCCGCATTGCCGAGCTCGTGCCGGTCGCGCAGCACGGCTCGCTGGAGATCCGGCCGGTTCGGGGGTAGCTGCGGTTGCGCGGCACCCTCGAGCAGGTTTTCCGTGAAGAGTGGAGCAGGTCTCTGGGGATTCTGGTCCGCGTTCTCCGCGACTTCGATCGCGCCGAGGAGGCTGTACAGGAGGCTTTCGCCACCGCCTCACGAGTGTGGCCGCAGCGCGGCATGCCGGACAACCCCGGCGCGTGGATCGTCACGACCGCCCGGAATCACGCAATCGACAGGCTCCGCCGTGAGCGGGTCCATGCCGAGAAGCTGGCGACCCTGGCTCGACTGGAAGCGCTCCCCACCGACCCCGATGAGATGAGCACGATTCCCGACGAGCGTCTCGCTCTCGTCTTCACCTGCTGTCACCCCGGGCTCTCTCCGGACGCACAGATCGCGCTGACGCTGCGCGAGGTGGGTGGTCTCACGACGGAGGAGATCGCGCGAGCCTTTCTGTTGCCCCCTTCGACGCTGGCGCAGCGGCTCGTGCGCGCAAAGCGCCGCATCCGCACGACCGGCATCCCCTTTCGCGTTCCGCCCGACCACCTGCTTCCAGAGCGCCTGGCCGCCGTGCTGACCGTCCTCTACCTCGTGTTCAACGAGGGGTACTCCGCCAGCGCTGGGGATGCGGTGGTACGTGCCGACCTCTGCGACGAGGCGATCCGCCTCGGCAAGCTGCTGGCGGTGCTGATGCCGGACGAGCCGGAGACATTCGGCTTGCTCGCGCTGATGCTCTTCCAGGACTCGCGTCGGCGTGCCCGTCAAGGGCCGGGAGGAGAGTTGATCCTGCTCGCCGACCAGGACCGCTCGCTGTGGGACAGAAGACGCATCGCGGAGGGAGCCGGCTTGCTCGCCCGCGCCGGCCGCGCGCGTCTACCCGGCCAGTTCCTGCTGCAGGCTGTGATCGCCGCCTCCCACGTCGGGGAGGCGACGCCGGAGGATGCGCTCCAGGCGTACGACCATCTCGTCCGGCTCACCCCGACGCCGGTCGTGCAGCTGAACCGGGCGGTGGCGGTCGCGCTCCAGCGGGACGTGGCAGAGGGTCTTGGCCTGATCGACGGGATCGACGGCGCGGAGGACTACCACTATCTGCACGGCGCCCGGGCCGACCTGCTGGCGCGGCTCGGCCGCGTCGAGGAGGCTCGCGCTGCGTACGCGCGGGGGGCAGCGTTGACACTGAACGAGAGCGAGCAAGCGTTCTATCGCGCCAGGCTGGACTCGCTGCCGCCGGTGGCAGGGTCTGGACAAGCTCCAACACCAGTGACTGACTGAACTCAGGCACCACACGTACCGGCGCGTTCCCCTGCCCGACCGGCCTCCCTGCTGCACCCCGCGAGCCCCGCCTGCGACTGAACTCGGCGCGCGCACGGCCGATACCTCCAACGTGGCCCGCACCTACGACTACGACCTGCTGGCGATCGGCTCGGGGCCTGCCGGGCAGAAGGCGGCGATCCAGGCGGCCAAGCTCGGGGCGCGTGCGGCCGTGATCGATCGCGCCGGCATGCTCGGCGGCGTCTGCACCAACACGGGGACGATTCCCTCGAAGTCGCTGCGCGAGGCGATCCTGCGGCACACCTCGGGTCGTATGCACGGTGCGTCGATGCCCGAGCACGGCGACGAGACGTCCACGATGGCCGATCTTTTCTCGCGAAGCCGCATCGTGATCGCGAAGGAGGTCGACGTCATCCGCAACCAGCTCGCACGGAACGGCGTGGCCTTCTTCCGCGGGAACGCGGTCTTCGAGGATCCGCATACGGTGCTGATCACGGGCGAGGACATCGAGCGGCGGGTGACGGCCTCGCACATCGTGATCGCGGTGGGGACGCATCCCGCCAACCCGCGGGGGATCGAGCTCGACGGGCGCACCGTGGTCGATTCCGACGGCCTGCTGCACCTGACGCGCCTGCCGCGCTCGCTCGTCGTCGTCGGCGCCGGCGTAATCGGCATCGAGTACACGTCGATGTTCGCAGCGATGGGCGTGCGCGTGACCGTGGTCGAGCAGCGCACGCAGTTGCTCGAGTTCTGCGACCAGCAGATCTCCGAGGCGCTGAAGGTTCACCTCCAGGACGAGAACGTCACGTTCCGGCTCGGGGAGCAGGTGACGTCGGTGGCGACGCACGGCGGCGAGGCGGTGACAGAGCTCGCGAGCGGTAAGCGCATCCTGTCCGAGGCGGTGCTCTGCTCTGCCGGCCGGGTCGGCGCGACCGACACGCTCGGGCTCGACAAGGCCGGGCTCGAGGCCGACGAGCGAGGGCGGCTCTCGGTGAGCAAGGACTTTCGGACGCACGTCCGCCACATCTTTGCGGTGGGAGACGTCATCGGCTTCCCCTCGCTGGCCGCGACGTCGATGGAGCAGGGGCGGTTGGCCGCGTGTGCGGCGCTCGGCGCCTCCCCGGAGTTGGCAGCGGCAGAGCTGCCGATAGGTGTCTACACCATCCCCGAGATCAGCTTCGTGGGCCGCACCGAGGAGGACCTGACCAGCGCCTCCATTCCGTACGAGACCGGCATCTCCCGGTATCGCGAGCTCGCCCGAGGCGCCATCCTCGGTGACACGCACGGGCTGCTCAAGCTCCTCGTCTGCTCGAGCAGCCGGCGGCTGCTAGGCGTGCACGCTTTCGGCACCGGCGCGACCGAGCTGATCCACGTCGGCCAGGCGGTGATGGCGCTCGGTGGCACCGTCGACTACCTCGTCGGCACGGTTTTCAACTTCCCGACGCTGGCCGAGGCCTACAAGGTCGCGGCACTCGACGCGACGAACAAGCTCCGCGCGATCAGCCGGCTCGCCGCTTAGCGCCCGACCGCCGGCGCCCTGCTAGACATCGGGGCATGACGGCTCGGCGGGATGCCCGCGGCGGCACGTTGATCCTCGGCGGAGGGTTTGCCGGTGCGTATGTTGCTCGCTTGCTCGGCCGCCGCGGCGCGACGATCGTGAGCCGCGAGAACTTCATGCTCTACACCCCGCTGCTTCCCGAGGCTGCGTCCGGCACGATCGAGCCCCGTCACGCCGTCGTCCCGCTCCGGCAGATGTGCCCGCACGCCGATCTCGTGCTCGGGACGGTCACCACACTCGACGAGGGAGAGCGCGTCGTCTCGGTCGAGACCGATGCGGGGCCGATCGAGGTCGGCTGGGAGCGCGTCGTCGTTGCGCTTGGTGCCGTGTCGCGCACCGTCCCCGTGCCCGGCCTCGAAGACCACGCGCTTGGCTTCAAGGATCTCGCCGAGGCCATCGGGCTTCGCAACCACGTCCTGCGCCGGCTCGAGGCCGCAGACGTCGCACCGACGGCCGAGGCGGCGCGGCGTGAGCTCACCTTCGTGTTCGTGGGAGCCGGGTACGCCGGTGTCGAGGCGCTCGCGGAGCTGGCGGATCTTGTCGAGGATGCGCTGCGCTACTACCCCAACCTCCGGGCGACCCCCAGGCGCTGGGTGCTGGTCGACGCTGCGGAACGCATCCTCCCCGACATCCCGAGCGAGCTCGGGCGGTACGCGGCGCGGCAGCTTTCCCGACGGGGCGTCGAGCTGCGAACCGGCACGACGCTCACCGAGGTGACCGCCACCGGCGTCGTGCTTTCGGACGGCGACGACATCGCGTCTGGGACCGTCGTGTGGACGGCGGGTGTCAAGCCGAGCCCGCTGCCGCGGGCATGGGGGCTTCCCGTGGACTCGCGGGGCCACGTCCGAGTGAGCCCCGAGCTGCGGGTCGAAGGGTGTGAGCACGTCTGGGCGCTCGGCGACTGCGCCGCGGTTCCCAATGCGGCCACACCCGGGCAAGACGACCCACCGACGTGCCAGCATGCGCTCAGACAAGCGCGGAGGCTCGTCCGCAACCTCGCAACGGACGGGCGCCCTCCCTCGCCGTATCGCTACCGCATGCTGGGTCAGGTGGCGACGCTCGGCCGTTACAAGGGCATCGCCGACGTGTTGGGTCTGAAGCTCCACGGCTTCCCGGGGTGGTTCGTCACCCGCACCTACCACCTCTACCAGTTGCCACTGCTGACGCGAAAGCTCCGCGTGGTGATCGATTGGACGACGTCACTCTTCTTCCGGCGCGATCTTGCCGAGCTCTCAATGCTGGGTCACCCGAGAAGGCTCGGGGAGTGATCGAGCAGCTCGCCGACGCGATCGGCGCCGCGAGGCGCACGACCGTGCTCACCGGTGCCGGCATGTCCACGGAGAGCGGTCTTCCGGACTACCGCGGCACGAGCGGGCTCTGGCGCAACAGGCGCTTCGAGGAGCTCGCGTCGCTCGCGCTCTGGCGCCTCGAGCCCGCGGCGTTCTGGGCCTTCTACGCCGAGCGCCTGGCCGGGCTCCGTGGCGCGACGCCGAACGCCGGACATCGGGCCCTCGCTGCGCTGGAGCATGCGGGCCATGTCGGGTACGTGGTGACACAGAACGTCGACGGGCTGCACCGCGCCGCCGGCACGTCCGCGCTGTTCGAGGCGCACGGCACCCTCGCAGAGGTCGAGTGCCTCGTCTGCGGGCTTCGTGCAGGCGCAGAGCTGGCGGAAAGGCAGCTCGTCTCCGGCAGCAACGTCCCGCAGTGCCCGGACTGCGCCGCGGTGCTCAAGCCCGCGGTCGTGCTCTTCGGTGAGAACCTGCCTGCCGGTTACGAGGACGCGGCGCTCGAGGCCCTCGACTGCGATCTCTTCGTGTGTCTCGGCTCGAGCCTTGCCGTGCATCCCGTGGCCATGCTTCCGGAGTACGCGATACGCGCGGGAGCCACGCTCGCCATCGTCAACGTGGGAGAGACCGAGCTCGACGATCGTGCCGGGATCCGTATCGAAGGCAGGACGGGCGACGTCTTGCCGGAGCTGGCCCGAGCGCTCGGCGTCGGCTAGCCGGCCGCCCGGAGTGCGGCCTTGAGCGACTGGCCTCCAGCCAGGGCGGGGGCGAGCAGGTCGCCATACGTCGCCACGCGCTCGAGCACGGCCTCCATCGTGAACCCCGCCGGGTCGAGATCGGCGCGCACCTCCTCCCATTGCAGCGGCGTCGAGACGGGCGCGCCCGCACGTGGTCGCACCGAGTAGCCCATCGCCGTCGTCCGACCCTGGCCGTTTTGGTTGACGTCGACGAGCACGCCGTGACGCTTGGCCCTGGCCCACTCCGTCGTGACCAGCGCCGGATGGGCGCGCGCCAGGGCACCCGCAACGATCTCGGCGAACGCACGCGCCTCCTCATGCGTGTGACGACGTGCGACGGGAACGAGAACGTGGATCCCCCGCGAGCCGCTCGTCTTGGGCACGCCCTCCAGATCGACGGCGCGCAGCAGCTCTCGGACGAGGAGCGACACCTCCACCACCTGCTCGAAGGTCGTCCCCTCGGCCGGGTCGAGGTCGAACACGACCCAGTCGGGCCGGTCGAGCTTGTCGGCCCGGGCGGCGCCCGCGTGGAGGTCGATGCAGCCCATGCCGACCGCCCACAGGAGCGCGAGGTCGTCGTCGAGCACGGCGTAGTCGATCGTGCGCTTCTCCCCGTCCCGTGTCGACGCGGGGATCGAGACTCGCCTGATCCACTCGGGCATGTGGCTCGGCGCTTGCTTCTGGAAGAAATGCTTCCCCTGCCAGCCGTCGGGATAGCGCTTCATCGTGAACGGGCGGCCTTTGAGGTGCGGCACGAGCACGGGCGCGATGTCGCGGTAGTAGGCAAGCAGGTCGCCCTTCGTGATGCCCTCCTCCGGCCAGAACGGCTTGTCGAGGTTGGAGAGCCGGAGCGTGCGACTGCCACGGCGGATCTCCGCCGGCAGCGGGGAGCGGCCGACCCCTACGCGAGCCGGGGCCTTGTCCTCCCGCAGGCGAACGTAGACAGGCGCCCGCAACCTTCCGTCGCTCGTCCATTCGCCAAATGAGACCTCTGCCACCAAGCGCGGCTCGACCCAGTGCACGTCGCGCTTGCGGACGCGCGGGAGCGACACTGGCTCGGCCAGCGGGCTCTGCGTGGTCTCGAGGGGTCGGAGCAGCCGCAGCAGCCGCTCGAGCTCGTCGTCGGTGAAGCCCGAGCCGACATTTCCCGCGTAGACGAGCCCGTCCGATGTCTCGCGGGCGAGGATGAGCGATCCGAGGGACGCCGTCCGACGGCCCGACCCGGTCGTCCACCCGCAGACGACGAGATCGGCGGTGGAGCGAAGCTTGACCTTCACCCAGTCGCCCGTCCGCCGTCCCGGCTGGTAGCAGGCCGAGCGGCGCTTGGCGACGACTCCCTCGAGCCCGTGCTCGCGCGCGTACGCAAGCATCGCCTCGCCTTCGTCGAACAGCGGGGAGAGCAGCACCGCCCCACCGGGCCGCAACACCCCCTCGAGGCGGGCTCGCCGTTCCGCGAACGGGCGATCGCAGAGCGGCTCTCCGTCCACCTCGAGCAGGTCGAAGGCGATGAACGCCAGCATGCCCGTGCCCTGCTGAAGGGCTGAGAAGGACGAGCGACCCGCCTCGTCGAGCGCACAGATCTCACCGTCCAGAACCGCGTAGGGCGAGCTGACGGCGGCCGGGAGCGCCATCGTGACCGGCCGGAACCGCTCGGAGAGATCGTTGTCGTTCCGGCTCGTGAGGGTCGCATCGCCGCCGCGAATGGTGGCGATGGCGCGGAACCCGTCCCACTTGAGCTCGTAGCTCCAGTCCGGCCCGGCGGGCAGGCGATCGGCGGCCGTGGCGAGCATCGGCGCGTACCGGCCCACCGTGATGTCCTCGTCCTTGCGCAACAGCAGCCAGTTCTCGGGCTTGCCGTCCAGCCGGGCGGGAACGAGCGTCCAGAGCCCCTGGAGCCGGGAACCGTGGAGGCGCACGGTGAGCCCACCGTCCCGTTTCTCCTCGACGAGCTCATAGGTCCCGTGATCCCAGATCTCGACCGTGCCGGCGCCGTACTGGCCGGCCGGAATCGTCCCCTCGAAGGTCGCGTACTCGAGCGGGTGATCCTCGACATGTACGGCCAGGTGACGCGCGCCGCGTTCGAGTGGAATCCCCTTGGGGACGGCCCAACTCGCCAGCGTGCCGCCGCGTTCCAGCCGGAAGTCGAAATGCAGCCGTCGCGCCTGGTGGCGCTGGACGACGAAGATCGGCCCACCCGAGCGCTGCCCGGTAGAGGGCTGCTCCGGGCCGAATGGCTCAGGCGTGCGCGCAGGATTCCGCTTGCGTTCGTAGGCCCCGAGACCCGCAACTTGCGTCTCCTCACCGGACGACACCCTGTTCTTCACCTCGTCGTCACCGTCCGCCCATTTCCCCTGCACCCGGGAACTTTGAATCGGTGGATAACCCTGTGGATAGTGTGGAGAACCTGTCGTTTCGGGCTCACGAGCCCGCGAACACGCCCATGCGCCTGAACTTCTCCCGTCGCGCACGACGCAGCGCTACAGGATCGAGCATCGCCAGCTCGCCAACGTGAAGCGCCACGGAATCGCGGAGCAGCGCGGCGGCTGCAGCCGGATCGGTATGCGCGCCCCCGGCCGGCTCGGGAACGATTCCATCGATCACGCCGAGCTCCAGGCAATGGGCGGCGTCGGGCTTGAACGCGGCGGCGGCACTCTTCTTCTGGCCGGCGTCGCGCCAGAGGATCGCAGCACACCCCTCGGGCGAGATCACCGAATAGATGGAGTTCTCCTGCATCAGCACCCGGTCGGCGACCGCGATCGCCACCGCCCCACCCGATCCACCCTCACCGATCACCACCGCGATGGTCGGCACGTTCAACCTCGCCATCAGCGCCTGGCAGCGGGCGATGGCACCGCCCTGGCCATGCTGCTCGGCGATCACGCCCGGGTATGCGCCCGGGGTGTCCACGAGCGTGACGAGGGGCAGGCGCAGCTGCTCGGCAAGCTCCATCACACGCATCGCCTTGCGGTATCCCTCGGGATACGCCATCCCGAAGTTCCGCTTGGTGCGCTCCTTGATGTCCCGGCCCTTCTGGTGTCCGATCAACGCGATCGTGTGCTCACCGAGCCGTCCGAGCCCCGTCACGATCGCGTCGTCGTCCATCCGTCCGCGATCTCCGTGCAGCTCGAACCAGTCCACCAGCATGTGCTCGACGTAGTCCAGCGTGTACGGCCGGTCCTCGTGCCGCGCCGTCTCGACGACGTTCCACATCGCCTCTGCGCCGGGTGAGCTGTCGCGTGCGCGCTCCAGCTGCCGCTGAAGCCGCTCCATCTCGGCGGACAGCCTCTTGCCGCCGAGCCGTTCCACCCCCAGCAGGCGCGAGAGACGATCGCGAAGCCCGACGTCGTGTTCGCTCACTCGCGCCCCCAGAGCCGCCGGCGCGGCCGGCCGCCACGTCCAGACGCAAGGCAGAGGATCGACACAGGACGTCTCACGCGAGCAACCTCAGCAGCTTCGCCACGGTCGACCGCAGCTCCGGGCGAGGGATGACGGCGTCGATATGGCCGAAGCGGAGATTGGACTCGGCGAGGCCGAAGTCGTCCGGAAGCTTCTCCCGCGTCGTCTGCGCGACGACCCGGGGGCCCGCGAACGACATCAGCGCCCCCGGCTCGGCGAGGACCACGTCACCCAGGCTGGCGAAGCTGGCAAGGAGACCGCCGGTCGTGGGGTGGGTCACGATGGAGATGAAGGCGCAACGTGCGCTGCGGAGATCCTCGATCGCGCACACCGTCTTCGGCATCTGCATCAGCGAGAGGATCCCTTCCTGCATCCGGGCGCCTCCCGACGCGGATACGGAGACGAGGGGGACGCCAAGCTCGGCCGCGGTCTCGCAGGCGCGAGCGAACTTCTCCCCCACCACGCTCCCCATCGAGCCTCCCATGAAGGCGAAGTCCATGGCGGACAGCGCGCAGCGACGGGATTCCACCGCGGCCGTACCGGTGACGATGGCGTCGTGCAGTCCGGTGGCGGCCTCGGCCTCGGAGAGCCGCTCGACGTACGGCTTCAGATCGAAGAAGTCGAGCGGGTCGGCCGAGCGCAAGTCGGCGTCTGTCTCGACGAACGAGCCGGGGTCGGCGAGCTGTTCGATCCGCTCTCGCGCCCGCACCGGGAAGTGGTGTCCGCACTGCGGGCAGACCCTGAGGTGGCGCGAGAGCTCTTCCTCGCGATAGTGCGACCCGCAGTCCGGACAGGTGTTGGGATGCGGTTTCTCTCGGCTGGCGTCTCCCCGCTCACGTTTGTCCTCGAAGGAGACGTCGATGCGCTCGGTGTCCGACACCCCGGCATCTTAGGATCAGCCGCCCGCGTGCGGTAGTGAGCACCGCGGCTCACCAGGGTGGAGCTCCTTCTCGTACACGACGGCGCGCCACACGACGTGCATGCCGACCCGCTCGTAGACTCGGGTCGCCCCTGTCGGGCTCGATTCGTCGACCCCGAGACCGACCCGCCGCTCGCCGCGGCGCCAGAACTCTGCGAAGGACGAGCCGAGGAGAGCCTCGGCGATCCCGCGGCGGCGCCACGGCGCGAGCACGCCCAGGGTCTCGACCAGGCCGAAATCCCCCTCCGACTTCCATCCGCCGATGAGCGCGCCGACGACCTCCCCGGCCGCCTCGGCCACGAACCAGAGCCCTGGGTCGTACGACGGGGACTCCATGCGTCGCACTCGCCACTCGTCGTACGGGCGGTGAGCGTGCTCCCAATGGTCGGTGAACGAGGTCTCGACGACCCTCCACACGTCGTGGTCGTCGGCGCCCGGCACAAACGGCCGTACGGTGACTTCCGGCACGGCGGTGACTTGCGGCTCGGTCTCCAGGTCGACTGCCATGCGCAGGAAGCCGCGCACCGCCTGGTACCCGTGTCCGGCGTACAGGCGCGTCACGTCCGCCGTCTCGAACGTTGCGTTGTGGAGGTACGCGCGCTCCGCCGCGCCCGTCGCGGCGAGCCCGGCCCGTGCCGTCTTCTCGGTGAGCGTGAGGATGGTCCCGCCGACGCCTCTGCCCACAAAGGCGCTGTGCACGTAGCCGTCGGCGCTGACACGCAGACCGCGGTCGGTCTTGCGTGGGCGGTAGAGGAGCGCGACCCCGGCGGGCGCGGCGTCGACCCGAAGCAGCCAGGCGTGGGTGAGGTCGGGATGGCTCAGCTCCTCGCGGACGGCCTCTTCCGTCCACTCGGACTCGCCGATCATCCCCTGCTCGCAGGAGGACATCACCGCCAGGGCCACGGCGGCGTCGGCGCTCGTGAGCGCACTGACCGGCGGCTCAGTCAGACCAGCGCTCGAGCACGATCACCGCGTTGTGGCCGCCGAAGCCGAACGAGTTGGAGACCGCGATCTGGATCTCCTGCTCGCGGGCGACGTTCGGGATCACGTCGAGGTCGCAATCGGGGTCGGGGCTCTCCTGGTTGATCGTCGGCGGAAGCACGCCCGTGCGGAGCGCCTGGATGCAGAAGATCGCCTCTACCGCCCCTGCCGCTCCGAGGCAGTGACCGGTCGCGCCCTTGGTCGACGAGATCGGTGTCCGGTATGCCTTGTCCTCGCCGAGCGCGCGCTTGAGCACGCGGATCTCCGCGGAATCCCCGACCGGGGTCGACGTGCCGTGCGCGTTGACGTAATCCACCTGCTCGGGCTCGATACGGGCGTCGGCGAAGGCCATGTGCATGGCACGGGCGGGGTTCTCGCCGGTGGGGTCGGGATCGGAGACGTGGTTCGCGTCGGAGGACACCCCGTACCCGAGCAGCTCGGCGTAGATCCTGGCGCCACGTGCCCGTGCGTGCTCCAGCTCCTCGAGCACCACCACCGCGCTCGCTTCGGCCATCACGAACCCGTCGCGCTCCGCATCGAATGGCCGTGATCCGCGCTGCGGGTCGTCGTTCCGCCGCGAGATTGCTCGCATCGCGCCGAACCCGGCGATGCCTACCTTGGAGATCGGCGCCTCCGCTCCCCCGCAGAACATGACGTCGGCGCGACCGAGCCTGATCGCGTCGAGTCCGTCGCCGATCGCCATGTTCGACGCGGCGCATGCCGTGCACTCCGAGAGCAGCGGGCCCCTGGTGCCGAGCTCCATCGAGACCCAGCCGGCGCCGAGGTTGGGGATGATCTGCACGATCGAGAACGGGCTCACGCGGTCGGGACCGCGGTGGACGAGCACGTCGTGGCAGGCCTCGAAGGACTGCAGCCCGCCGATGCCGGTGGCGATCGCGGCGCCCACCCTGTCGGCGATGGGGGCGATCTCGAGCCCGCTGTCGGAACGGGCTTGCTGCGCGGCCGCGAGAGCGAGGTGGGTGTAGCGGTCCATCCTCCGCGAGGCCTTGAGCTCCACCCAGTCCGTCACGTCGAAGCCCTTCACCTCGCAGGCGAACTGCACCGGATAGTCGCTCGTGTCGAACTGCGTGATCGGCCCGGCGCCGGACTTGCCCTCAACCAGCGCGGCCCAGGTGCTCTCGAGATCGAGCCCGAGCGGCGAGACAATGCCGACCCCGGTGATGACGACGCGGCGCCTGCCGTTCTCTCGCGACATCAGGAGGAGGCTACCTATACCTACATGCCGAGGCCGCCGTCCACGAGCAGGACGGCGCCCGTCACGAACGCGGCTTCGTCGGAGCAGAGAAAGCGAACCGCGCCCGCGATGTCCGCCGGCTCGCCGAGCCGCGCCAGGGGCGTGTTCTGCAGCATCGCCTGCTGCGCCTCCTCGGGAAGCACGTCGGTGAGCTGCGTCTTGACGTACCCGGGCGCCACCACGTTCGCACGCACGCCGCGGCTGCCGAGCTCGCGGGCCAGCGACTTCGTGAACCCGATGATCCCCGCCTTCGAGGCGGCGTAGTTCGTCTGGCCGGCGTTGCCGTGCACGCCGACGATCGAGGAGACGTTCACGATCGCGCCGCCTCGTTTCTTCATCATCGGCCGCGCCACGGCGCGACAGGTGTAGAAGACCGAGGAAAGGTTGGTCTGGATCACCGTGTCCCAGTCCTCGTCCGGCATCCGCGCCAGCAGGCCGTCACGGGTGAGGCCCGCGTTGTTGACGAGGATGTCGATATCGCCGGCTGACTCCACCAGCGACGCCGCCGAGGCTGGATCCGAGACATCGGCCTGAACCGCGCGGCCGCCGATCTCGGTGGCGAGCGCGGCTGCCTCCTCCGCTCCGGATCGGTAGCCGACGATCACGGTGGCGCCGCCGTTCGCCAATTCGAGGGCGATCGCGCGGCCGATGCCGCGAGAGGCGCCGGTGACGAGGGCGGTCTTCCCCGCGAGAGAGCAGAAGCTCACGGACGACTCGCGAGCAGCGTTTCCTTCGCCTTCTCGAGGCTCGCGAGGTCGTTGACGTTGATCGCCCGCACGCTCTTGTCGATCCTCTTGACGAGGCCGGTGAGCACCGTGCCCGGGCCGACCTCGACGAACGTCGTGACGCCGCTGCGCATGAGCTCCCGGGCCGCCTGGGTGAACTTGACGGGAGCGGTGAGCTGATCGACGAGCAGCGACGCGAGGCGCTGCGCCGGCTCGATGCGAGCGGTCACGGTCGACATGAACGGTGCGATCGGCTCCGCGAAGCGGATCCGGTCGATGGCCGGCTTGAGCGCGTCGGCGGCCTTGCCGACGAGCGGGCTGTGAAAGGCACCCGAGACCTTGAGCTTGATGGCTCTTCGTGCGCCGCGGCTCGCGGCCTCCGCGCAGCACACCTCGAAGGCGTCGTGTTCGCCCGAGCTAACGATCTGCCCCCG
>JBJXGY010000046.1:0-8108 GCA_046160185.1 Gaiella sp.
TTTCTGCTCTTCGCGCTCGCCAAGCCCGGCGGGCTCGGCATGGGCGACGTCAAGCTCGCCGCGCTGCTCGGTGCCGTGCTCGGCCGCGACGTGATGGTCGGGTTGATGCTCGGTCTGCTGCTCTCGATCGTGCCCACGCTCGTGCTCTTCGCCCGGCATGGAATGGGCGCCCGCAAGATGGCAATCCCGTTCGTGCCGTTCCTGGCCGCGGGCTCGCTGATCGCCCTCTTTTTCGGAGATGCCCTTTTAGGGGGATACACGGGACTCTTCGACTGAACCACGGTCATGTCCAGACCTCTCGCGAACGGATCCCACACGCCATGACACAGCTTTCCCTCACCCGCATCGCCCGCACCCTCTCCGGTGTGCGCCGGAGCGAGAACGGCTTCTCGCTGATCGAGGCCGTCCTTGCGATGACGATCTTCGTCTCCGTGTCCGCCGCGCTCGGCGCGATCCTCACCTCAGCCATCACGACGAACCGGCTGACGAAGGAGCGCACGATCGCGCAGCAACTCGCGACCGACAAGATCGAGCAAGTCCGGCGGCTCGGCTACGAAGATGTCGGCACCGTCTCCGGCAACCCGCCGGGCACCGTGACACCGATCGACACCGTGTCCAAGGCTGGCTTCGACGGCACCGTCAACACGAGCGTCGTCTTCGTCGCAGACCCCACCCCGACAAGCTACGCCCAGAGCGCGAACTACAAGAAGATCACGGTCAGCGTCAGGAACACCAAGGGTCGCACCATCGCCCGCGAAGTGACGATCGTGGCGCCCGACGAGCGCGCCCCGTACGGCGGCCTCAACTGGGTGGCGATCAACCCCACCATTGTCGACTACGCGACCAACGTGCCGCTCGACGGGGTCACGGTGGCGACGGCCAACGGGCCTTCGCCCAACCGCTCGGACGTGACCGACACGACTGGCGAGGTCACCTTCGAGGCGCTCGATCCGAACAACACCTCGCCCGCCGATTTCTACGACCTCAGCGCGACGAAGAGCGGCTACGTGCTGCTCGCGAACTCGACGGCGACCCACCTCAGCCTCTCGGCGGGGCAGACGGCGACGCCGACCCTGCAGATGTACCGGCCGGCCCAGGCGGATCTCAGCTTCGTGGACAGCGGCGGCAGCCCGTACAGCGGCGCCGTCACGATCCGGATCCAGTCGGGGCTGACGGGGACGAGCTTCCTGTACACGACGAGCAGCTCGACCTTCACGATCACCGACCTCGGCGGCGTGCCGCTCGTGCCGAACGTCAACTACACGATCGACGGATTCTCGGGTGGCGCCACACCGCTGTGCGCCGACGACGTCTCCACGTATGTCCCCGACGACTACGCCGGCGGCGACCTCACGAGCGCGATCACGCTCACCTTCAACACCTGCCCGGTTGGCACCGTGGTCGCGACCGCGACCGCTAGCGGCAGCCCGATTTCGGGTCTCAACGTGACCATCCAGGGCGGCCCGTACCCGATGAGCCCGATCTCGGGCACGACCAACGGAAGCGGCGTGGTCACCTTCGTGAACATTCCCGAGGGCAACGGCTACACGGTCTCCGCCACCTACAGCTCGCAGAACGCCAACGCCCCCGCCGACGTCGTCGCCACGCAGACCACCAATGTGGCACTCCCGTTCACCGCCTACGGCACGGTCACAATCCTCGTGCGCCGCAACGGCAGCCCGCTCACCAACGGCAACGGCTCGGCCAGGATCACCGGCGGCCCGAGCAGCATCAACATCACGGGCACCACCGACGCCAGCGGCTACGTCACCTTCACCAACGTGCCGACCGGGTCGGGCTACACCTACAAGGCTTGGCGCTCGAGCTGCTCGGGATCGACCAACAAGAGCCGGACGAACACGTCGCAGACCGTGGCCTCCGGCTCCAACAACCTCACCATGGATCTCAACGTCGCGACCTGCCCGCCGTGATGCACCGCTCCCTTCCACAGCTGCGGCGCCGGCTGGCGGGCGAGCACGGCTTCACGATCTCGGAGATGCTCGTGACGCTGATGGTGCTCGGGATCCTGTTCGCGATGTTCGCGAGCATCGTCAGCTCTGCGGTACGGCACGCGAGCGAGGCCGAGGACTCGTCGGTGCAGCAGACGGAGGTGCGCACTGCGATCGAGCGTTTCGAGAGGGAGCTCCGTGGCGCTTACTCGGGGATCACGGGGACGTATCCCGTGTCGGCGTTCAGCGGCACCTCGATCACCTTCCAGTCGCCCGACAACGTGACGCCGTTCCACCTGCGTGAGATCGGGTACCAGCTAGCGGGCGGCAAGCTCCAGCGCCGTGCCCGGATCACGTCGGACACCGACGGCGCACCGTGGGTCTGGGGTGCCTGGAGTTCCTGGCACGACCTGGTCAGCAACGTGCGGAACGCAGCCATCTTCACTGCGGTCGACAAGAACGGCAACGCGACCACGACGGCGACAGCCGTAAAGCGCGTGACCATCACCCTGCAGGTCTCGACGACGGTCAACTCGAGCCGCAAGTTCACCTTTCTCACCAACGTCACCCTGAGGAATGACCTATGAGCGCACTCCTGAAAGCATTGCGGCGCGACGAGCGCGGCATGGGCATGGTTCTCGTCGTCTATGTCGGCGCCGTGGCCTCGGTGCTCGCGCTGACGACGCTCGTCTTCACCCAGCGCGATCAGACCCGCGCCGACGTCTCCAAGATACGTGGCGCTGCTTTTCAGGCTGCGGAGGCCGGTGTCGAGGACTACGTTGCCAAGCTGGTTGACAACCGCCTCTACTACGGTCAGTACGTCCATCCCGGCGAGGCGACCCGGCGCGACGTCGGCGGCTCGAACGTCGCGCCAAACACGGCGACGAACGACGAGGTCCCATGGCCACATACCCTCAGCTGGACGTATCCGTCCGGAATGGACGACGGCCTGGCCTGGCGGAAAGTGGAGGTCTCCGGCACGAACTTCACCTACGAGTACCGGTTGCAGATCATCCCGCCGAACATCGCCGCCGGAGACAAGACGGTGCGTGTGCTCGCCGCGGGTCAGCTCGCTTGTACAGCAGCCGGCGTGCCCAAGTACTGCGGGGCCGAGTCCCGCCGCACCATCGAAACCTTCGTCCGTCCGTCGTCGATCGCCGACTACTACCGAGTCGTCGACGGTGACGTGGGTTGGGGCTCCGGCGCAACCACGTACGGCAAGATCTACGCCAACGGCGACGTCAACCACGACGGCACGGCGCAGGGCAACATCTACGCGGAGGGGCAGATCACCGGGGCGACCACGCTCTTGGGCGGTGCAATCAAGTACGACGTCGACTCCAATCCGAACATCCGCAGCCAGATCGAGGAGCCGATCGACTTCACCGCCTTCGTGACCTCGTTCGTGGACATCCAGAATGCCGCCGCGGCGAACTCGCCGAGCATGGCCTTCACAGGGGTCGCCAACACCCTGGCCTGGCGATTCATCTTCAACGCGAACGGCACCGTCACTGTCCAGCGCTGTCCGACGGGCGGCGTCCTCGACGAAGCACAGACCCTGCCGACGTGCGCGGCGTACGGCTCGAGCCCGTATGTCATCCCTTCCAACGGCGCCATCTACGCCACCGAGACGGTGATCGTGTCGGGCGTTGTCGACGGGCGCGTCACGGTCGGCTCCAACGACGATATCGTGATCGAGGGGAACATCTCCTACGAGACGCCCGGCGACGACGTGCTCGGGCTCGCCGCCAAGAACAGCGTGATCACGGCGAACTACGCGCCATCGACGCTGACGTGGAATGCCGCAGTGATCGCCCAGAGCAACACGTGGCATTCGTACTCCGGCACCCAGTCGAAGACGACGATGAACTTCACCGGCATGTCGGCCACCGCCGACGGCGGCTACTTCACGCAGTTCGCGACCCGCAACTACTCGTACGACAACAACCTCCAGTACCTGCCGCCACCGTGGTTCCCCGTGGTCGGTGACGCCTACGTGATCCAGTTCTTCCGGGAGATCTGAGCGGGAGGTTTCCCGCAGCCGGTCGCGAGGGCCGGGCCGCAGGGCCCGGCCCTCGGTGTCTCAGAAGGCCGACGAAGCGCTCATCCCCCACGCGGGTTCTGCCGATACCTCATTCGAGGTACGCCGTATGAAAGTGGAGAACACCGGACCCCTGCGCTCGACCCGCAAGAAAGCGGGGGATAACGGCGCGTCCGACGCGCCCGCGCCCGAGCACACCGGGTTCGAGACGCTCGCCGACCTTGTCGCCGAGCTCGTCGCTGCCACCGAGATCCTGCCGCGCGACCGCGTCGCTGCGGCGAAGCAGCGCGCCGGCACCGGTTCGTTCGCGCAGGCGCTGCTGGAGGAGGGCCACGCCGACGCCGGCGGTGTCGCCCGCGCGCTGGCGAGACAGCACGGTCTGCCGTACGTCTCGCTCGTGCAGGACCGCGTCTCGCCGGATGCCGCCGAGCTGGTGCCGCTCCGCACGCTGAAGCGTGTGGTCGCGATTCCGTTTGCGCTCGACGGCGAGAGGCTGAAGGTGGCCGTGTCCGACCCCGGCAACATCCTCGGCGTCGACGAGCTGAAGATCGCCACCCGGTACGCCATCGACCTGTATGTCGCGAGCCTCGAGGAGATCGAAGAGGAGATCGAGCGCATCAACAAGCAGGCCGATCTCAGCGAGCAGCAGTCGGCGCTCGACTCGTTCGAGGTGCTGGAGGAGACCGACGACGACCTCGAGTTCGAGGACGGCGTCTCCGACGCGCCGCTCGTCCGGCTCGTCAACTCGATCATCATGCAAGCCGCCACCGACGGCGCCAGCGACATCCATTTCGAGCCGCAGGAGGACGCGCTCATCGTCCGCCAGCGGATCGACGGCGTCTTGCTCGAGATGCAGCGCATCCCGAAGCGGATGGCGATCGGTGTCACCACCCGCCTCAAGGTGCTGTCCAAGCTCGACATCGCCGAGCGGCGCCGCCCGCAGGACGGGCGCATCTCGTTGGCCGCACGCGCGGTGGGCCGGCTGCTGGACATCCGCGTCGCGGTGCTGCCGACGGTCGAGGGCGAGCAGGTGGTGATGCGCCTGATCGACAAGTCGCGGCAGACGCCCACCCTCGAGTCGCTCGGTCTCTCGGAGGCCATGCGGGACCAGATCGGCCTGGTCATCCAGCAGCCGACGGGAGCCCTGCTCGTGACAGGCCCGACCGGCTCGGGTAAGTCGACGACGCTGTACGCCTCCCTGGCCGAGATCTCGCGCCCCGAGATCAATGTGATCACCGTCGAGGACCCCGTCGAGTACCGCCTCCGGGGGATCAATCAGGTGCAGATCAACACCAAGGCCGACCTCACCTTCGGCAAGGCGCTGCGCTCGATCCTGCGCTCCGACCCCGACGTGATCATGATCGGCGAGATCCGTGACGCAGAGACGGCAAAGATCGCCATCGAGTCCGCGCTGACCGGTCACTTCGTGCTTTCCACCTTGCACACGAACGACGCGCCGGGCGCGCTGACCCGTCTCAACGAGATGGGTGTCGAGCCGTACCTGACCGGGTCGGCCGTCTCGGCCGTGCTCGCACAGCGCCTCGCGCGCAAGCTCTGTTCCAACTGCTGCGAGATGTACGTGCCCACGATCGAGGAGCTGCTCTCCGCCCGCATCACGCCGGAAGGCGCTCAGGCGCGCGAGGGCATGGTGCTGTACCGCAAGGTCGGCTGCCCGCGCTGCAACCGCTCGGGCTACAAGGGACGGATCGGCGTCTTCCAGCTGATGATGATGAACGACGAGCTCGAAGCGCTCGCAGCCCGGAACGCACCACGCGAGGAAATCGAGCGCTGCGCAGCAGGGCTCGGCATGCGCTCGCTGTGGGACGACGGCATCGCCAAGGCCGCCGCCGGCCTCACCTCGATCGAAGAGCTCGCCCGCGTCGTCACGATGTAGCCCTGCGCCCTCGGGAGCCGCGCTTCGGCGTGGCTTGTGCGTCCGGGTGTGGGGCCCTGGAGCCGCGCTTCAGCGTGGCTTGTCCGTCCGGGGGCGGGGCCCTGGAGCCGCGCTCCAGCGTGGCTTGTGCGTCTGGGGCCCCGGAGCCGCGCTTCAGCGTGGCTTGTGCGTCTGCGGGTGGGGCCCCGGAGCCGCGCTTCAGCATGGCTTTGTTTCGTCTGGGTGGGCGGTGCGTCGAAGCGCCGCTGGAAGCGGGGCTCGGGCGTCGTCGGGAGCCGCGCTTCAGCGTGGCTTTGTGCGTCCGAGTGTGGAGCCTTGGAGCCGCGCTTCAGCGTGGCTTGTCCCTCCCAGGTGTGGGGCCGTGATGCCGTGCGGCAAGGGTGGCCTGTGCGTCTGGATGGGGTGGTGCGTGGAAGTCCCGCTGGCAGCGGGGCTCGGGCGCCCTCGGGGAGCCACGCTTCAGCGTGGCTTCTCCGCCCGCCCCATCTGCCGGCCGGGAAACCCAGGAGGCCTGTCGCCATTTCCCGCTGTTTGCGGCTCGTGGGCCGGCCCTCAGTCCTTTCGGGACGATGACGGGAAGCCCGTCATCGGGCACCCTCGGTGGATGGGGCGCCCGCCGACTCGCATCGACTTTCCGGGCGCCGTCCAGCACGTGGTCGCGACGGGCGACAACGGAGCGCGGATCGTCGCCGACGACACCGACCGGGCTTGGTTCGTGGAGCGGATGCGCTGCGCGTCCGCGGAGGCTGGGTGGCGCATGCAGGCGTGGTGCCTGCTGGACACCCATGCGCATCTGCTGGTGAAGACGCCGGAGCCGACCCTGGGCACCGGCATGCGCTTGCTTCTGGGCGGCTACAGCCGCTGGTTCAACCGCCGTCATGGACGGCGCGGTCAGCTTTTCGCGGAGCGCTACTGGTCACGCCCGGTGCTGACGCCTGTCCACCACGCCCGCGCCTGCATGTACATCGCTCTCAATCCGGTTGCGGCCGGGATCTGCGTACGACCCGACGCGTACCCGTGGGTGGACGTGAGTGACGAGGCGGTGCTCGACGTGCATCTCCACTCGGTTCCGATCGCCGCGGCCCGGGCCTCGTTTGCCTCCGCTGTGGACGGTGTGACCGAGGAGATCCATCGGGGGCGCGAGTGGCGGCGGGCGATCGCCGCCCGGGTCGCCGGTGACGCGGCCCATCGGCGTGGGCGCACCGATGGGGACCGGGCGGAGCCTTCACGGCACGTGGACCCGGCGGACAAGCCCCGCTGAAGCGGGGCTCGGTGCTCTCGCGCTGCCCGCGTGTGGTTCCGGTCTTCGCGTGCGGTTTGTGCGGGGGAGGAGCCGAGCTGAAGCGGGGCTCGTTACTCTCGCGCCACCCGCGCGGGGTTCCGGTCTTCTCGCGCGGTTTGTCCGTGCGGGAAAAGCCCCGCTGAAGCGGGGCTCGGTGTTCTCGTGCCGCCCGCCCGCGGGTCCGGTCTTCGCGTGCGGTTTGTGCGGGGGAGAGGCCCCGCTGAAGCGGGGCTCGGTGCTCTCGCGCTGCCCGCGTGTGGTTCCGGTCTTCGCGTGCGGATCGTGCGGGGGAGAAGCCGCGCTGAAGTGGGGCCCCGTTTCGGCCGCCGTCCGCTCGGGGCTCCGGTCTGCTCGCGCTGTTCGTGCGGGGAGAAGCCCAGCTGAAGCGGGGCTCGTGCACGAGATGCCCGGATCAGCCGTCGGCGAGCTCGCAGTTCAGATACTGCAGTGCGGTGAGCGACTCGTCGACGAACCGTTGGGCCGCCGCACGGTTGGGAAAGACGAAGGGGCGGGCGAGACCGCCCTGGCCCGGCTTCTGTGTGATCGGGTAGACCTCGGCCTCGACGGTGATGCCACCGTCGGCCTGGACACCGCGGAGCACGACGACCGGTCTTCCCTCCCGCCGCACCTCGTGGACGAAGAGCGGGGCGCCAGCTGCGGCCATTGCTACTTGCCGCGGGCGATTCGCGCGGCCTGCGCGACGACTGCTGCGTCGTAGACGCCGTCGAACCGCTGCACGACCTTGCCGGGCCGCTGCACGATCAGGATCGCCGGGGTTGACACCGGGCCCACGAAGGACTGGAGCTGCTTGGCGAGCTTGTCGCTGATCACGTCCATCGAGACGAACGGCGCGCCGCCCTGTTTCGCGCCCTTGGCCGCCTGGGTCATCGCGTCGCGATCGACCTTGGCCGTGGAGGCGTACAGCGAGACGACCACCGTCCT
>JBJXGY010000047.1:0-14699 GCA_046160185.1 Gaiella sp.
GCGTCAGCCTCGAGAAAGAGGCGGAAGGTCGGGCCACCGTCGATCACCACGACCGGCAGCGACTCGCGATGGGCCGCTTCGAGGTCGGGGTCACCGGCGATGTTCACAACCTCCAGTTCGAAAGGCACGTCCGCTCGCACGTCGTCGAGCACCTTCAGCGCGTCCTCGCAGAGAGAGCACCCGGTTGCGGTGTACAGCGTGACCGCGTGGGTCACACCCGCTCCCAGAGCCGGTATCCGCTTCCGCGGATCCCGGCTCGGGACAACCCCTGAAGCGGCCGCTGACGCGGCCGGCCGCAACCATACGACCCACGGCGCACGGTTGACAGGCGTCACTGTTCTCCAGGAAAGCCTGGAAGCGGCCGCTGACGCGGCCGGCCGCAACCACACGACCCAGGGCGCAGGGTTGACAGGCGCCAGACCTCGACAAGCGCGCCGCGGCGCGTACGGTGTGTGAAGGGAATGGTGGGTCGGACGGCACTGGGGAGCGCCGTCGACGGATGGGCCGTGCTCGGCCTGTCCACGTCGGCAACGCGTGCGCAGGCGAAAGCTGCGTACCGCCAGCTTGCGCGCGCCACGCACCCCGATCTGGGCGGTGACGCGCGGAGGTTCGCGGTGGTGCACGACGCCTACGGCGAGGTGATGAGCCAGATCTCCTCGCGCACCTCCTGGCGCTCACCGCACGAGCAGAGACTTCGCGGGCGCTACGGCCTCGACGACCTCGGGCCACGCGTCGTCGACGTCCGGCTCTGACCGCCTTTGCGCCCCGATGGGTGACACCAGGGCACTGCCCGTCGCGCGCTGACGGATAAACCATGCCCCGGCTCGTGGCCGTGGCGGGGTACCGGGGTTCCGCGCGGCGGCTCAATTCTGCTGCCTCGCGGACGACGTACAGGGTGACGTGCCATCCGCCACCCCAACGCGCAGCTATGTCGCGCTGGCCTACGCGGACGAGGTCCTCGAGCAGCCCGCCCTGCTCGAGACCGCTGTCCGGTCGTTCAGCGCGAACGATGACCTGACGCTCGTCGTCTACGCACAGGCGAGCGGTGACGGGCCCGACCCACGGCTCGAGGCGCTCGCACGGGCAGCGGGCCTGGACGCCCCCGAGGCGCCCGACGTACTGCTCTTGAGCGGGGAGGTCGCGCTCCCGGACGGCGTGGACTGGGTGCTGTCAGCGAGAGACCGCGCCGACGTCCCGGTGCCGGTGCTGGAGTTCTCCGACCGCGGCCTGGACGACATCCGTGCCGTACTTCGTTCGTTCCGCTGCAACGTGTGCGGCGCGGTTTCTCTGATCCCGGAGGAGGGGTTCGCCCGCGAGACGATCTCCTGCACGACCTGTGGCTCGACCCCACGATTCCGCGCGATCGTGCATGCCGTCTCGGTCGGTCTGTTCGGGCAGACCCTGGAACTGCCGTTGTTTCCGGAGCTTCCGCAGGTAAGTGCGGCGGGGCTGTCGGACTGGGACGGATACGCACGCACTCTCGAGCGCTGCTTCACCTACGAGAACACCTACCTCCATCGTCCGCCGTTCCTCGACATCACCGATCCCCATCGCTCGCGCACAGGCACCCTCGACCTGCTGATCGCAAGCGAGGTCTTCGAGCACGTCGCACCACCCGTCTCGCGGGCATTCGACGGCGCCTGCCGCATGCTGGCGCCCGGAGGGTTGTTCGTCCTCACGGTGCCCTACAGGACGGAGGGTGAGACGGTCGAGCACTTCCCGCGGCTGGGGACGCACACCGTCACCGAGCTCGCGGGCGAGCGGGTGCTCGTCAACCGAGCCGCGGACGGAGCGTACGAAGCGTACGGGGGCCTTCGCTTCCACGGCGGGGACGGGGCCACGCTCGAGATGCGCATCTTCGCGCTTCCGGACATCCTCGCCGCACTCGACGCGGCCGGGTTCGTCGACGTGCGCGTGCTCGACACGCGCTGCGCGCATTTCGGCGTGGACATGGGAGGGCCGGGCGGCTGGCCGATCATCGCCTACGCGCCCGAGAAGGACGGTGCATGAGACGCCCTGTGTCAACCCGGGCTCTGGGGGCACCTGTGTCAACCCTGCGCGCTGTGCTCCGGGCTAGCGGCCGGCCGCTTCAAAGGTTCTTCCGAGCCGGGATCCGCGAGAGCGGATACCGGCACTGGGAGCGGATCTGGGGGCAGAGATGACCGCCTCCGTCGTCATCTGCGTCCACAACAAGCTCAAGCTCACCCAGCGCTGCCTCGAGGTTCTCCTCGAGGAGCGATCACCCCTGCTCGCCGAGATCGTCGTGGTCGACAACGGCTCGAGCGACGGCACTTCCGGGTACCTCGAGACGCTCGCAGCGCGCGAGCCACTCCTCAGGATCATCTCTCCCGGCGAGAACCTCGGCTTCGTCGGCGGCAACAACCTTGCGGCTGCTCACGCCCGGGGTGAGTACCTGGTGTTCCTCAACAACGACACCGAGCCCGCCGCGGGCTGGCTCGAGGCGCTGGTGGCGACCGCGGAGGCCGACGCCACGGTCGGCGCCGTCGGCGCCAAGCTCGTCTACCCGAACGGCACCCTGCAGGAGGCCGGCGGTGTCGTCTTCGCGGACGGCAGCGGCTGGAACGTCGGCAAGGGAGGCAACCCGGACGACCCGCGCTACACGTTCGCGCGTGAGGTCGACTACTGCTCGGGAGCGTGCCTGCTCGTCCGCCGCGAGCTCTTCGAGCTGCACGGCCGCTTCGACGAGCGCTTCGCACCTGCCTACTACGAGGACACCGACCTCTGTTTCGGGATCCGCGCACTCGGCTACCGCGTGCTCTATCAGCCCGCTGCCGTCGTCGTTCATCACGAGGGCGCCACGGCCGGTACCGACCTCGAGTCCGGCTTCAAGCGGCACCAGGTCGTGAACGCGGGCCGCTTTCGCGAGAAGTGGACCGCCCAGCTGGCAACGCAGGCGCTTGCCGACCCGAGCCTCGTCCGCCGCGCCGCGAACCGCGCACCCGGCTCACGCATCATGGTCGTCGATCCGTTCATGCCCATGTACGACCGCGCCTCGGGCTCGCGGCGCCTGCACGAGTTGCTGCTCCTGCTCGCCGGGCAGGGCCATGCCGTCACGTTCGTCGCGTGCAACAGCTATCAGCGCGAGCGGTACGCCCCGGCGCTCGAGGCAGCAGGAATCGAGGTGCACGCGGGCGACCGAACCGGCCGCAGCGAGGTTGTCGCCAAGCTTCTGCGCGGGCTGCTCGCCGAACAGGACTTCGACGTCGTCGTGCTTTCCTTCCACTACGTCGCGCGGACGCTGTTGACGGCCATCCGGGAAATCGCGCCACGGGCGCGCGTCGTGTTCGACACGGTCGACGTTCACTTCGTGCGTGAGCTCCGCGAGGCGGAGCTGGCCCGTGATCAGGAGCTCGCGGCGAAGGCCAGGGAGACGAAGCGCAGCGAGCTCGCCGTCGTCCGCGAGACAGACGCCACGATCACCGTCAGCGAGGAGGACCGCCAGGCGATCCTCGCCGAGGTGCCCGGCACCACCGTCTACGTGGTACCGAACGTCCATGAGCCGGATCTGGCTGCGCGCTCCACGGCCGGCCGGCAGGGTCTGCTCTTCGTCGGAAACTTCAATCACCCGCCCAACGTCGATGGTGCACTCTTCCTCGGCCGAGAGGTCTGGCCGCTGGTGAAGCGTCAGGTGCCCGAGGCCACGCTGACGATCGTCGGGCCGGATCCCCCGGCCGCGGTCGTCCAGATGGATCGCGAGATCGTCGTCACCGGCTGGGTGGAAAGCGTCGAGCCGTACCTGGCGCGCACCCGCGTGGCCGTCGCACCGCTGCGTTATGGAGCGGGGATGAAGGGCAAGGTCGGCGAGGCCCTCGCCGCCGGCGTGCCCGTCGTGACCACACCCATAGGCGCGGAGGGCATTGCAGGCTCAGAGCCGGCGGCGTCCGGTGTGATCGTTGCGGACGGTGCCCATGAGCTGGCCGCACAGTGCGTGCGGCTCCTGCGCGACGAAGACCTTTGGCAGCGGTTGTCGGCCGCCGGCCCCGCCGCGGTCGGTTCGCGCTTCGGACGGGCTCCGGTCGGCGATGCGCTCCGCAAGCTCGTGGCGGCCGAAACCGCAGCGCGAGTCGTGCCGGGGCTCACCTCGATCGTGATCCTCACGCTCGGCGAGCTCGCGCTCACCCAGGCGTGCCTGGCGGCGATCGACGAGCACACACCTGAGCCCTACGAGCTGATCCTCGTCGACAACGGCTCGCCCGACGAGACTCCGGTCTACCTCGAGGAGCTGGCTCGCTCGCGCGACGACCTCGTGGTCGTCCTCAACACGGAGAACCGTGGCTTCGCAGGCGGGTGCAACCAGGGGCTCGCGCTGGCACGGGGCGATGCCGTGCTGTTTCTCAACAACGACACCCAGGTCACGCCGGGCTGGCTGCACGCGCTGCGGGCGCCGCTGGAGGGCGACGCCCGGGTGGCGCTCGTCGGGCCCGTCTCCAACAGCGTCTCCGGACCGCAGCTTGTGCCCGACATCGCATATGAGGGCGGCATCGCGGCCTTCGGTCGCGACTGGGCGGCCGCGCACGACGGTGAGACCGTCGAGGTCGATCGCCTGGTTGGCTTCTGCCTGCTCGCGCGACGCGACGTGCTCGATCGCATCGGCGGATACGAGGAACGGTTCGCCAGCGGCAACTTCGAGGATGACGACCTGTGCCTCCGCGTGCGGGCTGCCGGATACTCCGCGCGCATCGCGCGTGGCGCCTATGTCCATCACGAAGGCAGCCGGACGTTCGCCGGCCAGCGCATCGACTACGCGCAGGCGATGCTGCGCAACTGGGCCGTGTTCAAGCAGCTCTGGGGGCTCCCCGACGGTGCCGCGCTGGAGCAGGGGTACGCCGTCGAACCGGCCGATCACACTCCCCGCTATGTCCCTCTTCCGACACCGGGGGCGACCCACACGCTCGCCGTCGGCGAGCGTGTCTGGCGGCCCGACGCGGTTCGGGCCGTGGCAGCTCGCGGTGGAGCCACCGTCGGCTCGCTCAGACTGGCCTTCGCCGAGGTGCTGTCGTGGAGTGACCACGCGAGGCGGTACTCCGCCCTCCGTCGGCTCGTCGCCTCGGTCTTCGCCGATCATGCCCACAACGCGCAGGCATTGGTGGTGGCGGCCGAGGCCGTCCTCGCCTCTCTCGAGCAGGAGCCTGCGGAACCGGTGCTGCTCAACGAGGCGGGGGTGTTGCTCTACGGCCTGGGTGAGGCGGACGGTGCCGAGGCGCTGTTCAAGGCCGCGGCTCGTCTCGACGCGGACCTGCCCTCCGTCGCCGACAACATCGCCTCCTGCGCCGAGCTGCGGCGCTCACGCCGCGTCGGCAAACGCAATCCGCGGCTCCGCGGGATCGCCGAACGTGCCAAGAGGGTGGGCCGTCGCGCCCGGCCCGCGGACGGCCTGCGCCTGTCCCTCTGCATGATCGTCAAGGACGAGGAGGCCATGATCGGGCAATGCCTGGAGGCCGCGCGGCCCGCAGTCGACGAGATCATCGTGGTCGACACGGGCTCGACAGACGCGACCGCCGAGATCGCTCGCGCCCACGGAGCCACGGTGGTCGACTTCCCCTGGACGGGGTCGTTCAGCGATGCCCGCAACGTCTCGCTCGAGCAGGCCACCGGCGACTGGATCCTCTACCTCGACGCCGACGAGATCCTCGACGAGGAGTCGGCCGGCCGCATCCGCGAGCTGCTCGGCCGTACGTGGCGCGAGGCGTTCTACCTGACCGTGCGCAACCTCACGAACTCGAGCGACGCGGTGTCCGTCGACCACGAGGCGCTGCGTCTCTTCCGCAACCGTCCCGAGACCCGCTTTACGGGCCGCATCCACGAACAGCACACGGAGAACATGCCCCTCGACCGGCCCGAGCGCTTCGAGCGGACGGACGTGCTGGTGATCCACCATGGGTACCGGCCAGAGATCGTCGCGGCGAAGAACAAGGGCGACCGCAACCGCGCGCTCCTGGAGCAAGAAGAGGAAACGGCCTTCACGCTCTACAACCTCGGCACGGAGCTGCTGTCCGACGGGCGGCCGCAGGAAGCCGTTGCCGTGCTCGACCGGGCCTGGGTCGAGACATCGAGCGACGTCCGGCGCGGCTTTGCCCGCCAGCAGTTCTTTGCTCCGCTCTCGTTGCGCGTGGTTCAGGCACACCGGCTCGCCGGTGACCCGGCCCGCGGGCTGGAACGGGCAGAGGAGGCGCTGGAGCTGCTGCCCGACTTCACCGACGTCGCCCGCGAGGCCGCTCTGTGTGCACGGGCCTGCGGCGACCTCGAGGGAGCGGCCTCCTTCGTTCTGCGGTCACTCGAGCTCGGCGACGCGCCCGCACGATACGCAGGCACGGCGGGCGCCGGAAGCTACCTGGCGCGGGCCCTGCTCGCCTCGATCCGAGCCGAACAGGGGCGGTACGCCGAGGCTCACGAGCTGCTGCAAGCGTGCCTCGCCGAGAGACCGGACTACGCAGAGGCCGAAGCCGCGCTGTCCGAGGTGCGGGCCAAGGCGGCGCTGACCGCTCTCAACGCCGCGGCCCGCGAGCGGCAGCGAGGCGCGCTCGAGCTCACGCTCGGCGGGCTGCCGGTCACTGCCGACACCGCGGTCTTCCGGGCCCTGGCGACGGCACTCGGCGGGGGCGTGCCACCCCGTCTCCCGGCCGACTGCGCGGATGCCGCTTCCGCCCTGCTCGACCACCTGCTGCAACACGAGGCGTTCGAGGCGTTCGAGGCGGCGGTCGACGTGTGGAACGCCGTGGCTCTCCCCGAGCGCGAACGGCGGGAAGCTCTCGCGCGCATCTACCTGGGGCGGGGCTACGTCGACTCGGCGGGCGAGGAGTGGCTGGCTGTGGCGCAGCAGGAACCCGACAGCCGTGCTCTTGTCGGTCTCGCCCGGGTTGCAAGCGCCAAGGGTCTGCGCGAGGACGCAGTCGAGCTCGCGACCGAAGCACTCCGGCTCGATCCCGAGTCGGACGAGGCACGCCGCCTCACCGCATTGCTGGCCGCGTAAGTCACCCCGCGATAACGCGTGGGGAGGGAGGAGCTAAAGAACCGATGCAAGCAGCCGATCAACCGCTACGACCAACTCGGCCGATCCAAGGAAGGATCGAAATGCTCGACGGAATAGCACCGCTCAGCTCGTTGGAGCGCGCGGTCGGCGTGCGGAGGCCGGCTGCTCGTCCGGAGCCCGTGCAGGCCCCTGCCGTGAAAGAGGGGCTGCTCGATCCGTTTCCTTCGTCGCCTCCTCCCGAGGTGCTGAAGGATCTCGATCACGCTCAAGGCGTGATCGCCGATCTCGCCTCCAGGCAGTTGAATCTGGAGTTCGAGGTCGACAAGGGATCCAACCGCATCCGGGTCACGGTGCGTGACGAGAGCGGCAAGGTCATACGTGAAGTACCCGCGAGGCACGCCCTCGATCTCCTGTCCGGGGAGAGGAGCACGCTCGCCGTGGACGCTGTCGGATGAGATGTCGAATCTGCTTCCGACACTGAACTTCGGCGGGCTCGCTTCCGGGCTCGACACGAACACCATCGTCAGCCAGCTGATGGCGATCGAGGCCCGGCCGCGCGTGCGGCTGGAGCAGCGAGAGCGTGTCGAGCTGGCCAGGCAGACCGCACTGCGGGACGTCGAGACGAGGCTGCGCAACCTGAAGACGGCGATCAGCGGTCTGCGAGACGTCTCCACCTGGGGAGACGTGCAGACCGCCTCGTCGTCTGACGCGACCAAGGTCGGTGTGCGGCGCGTCGGCGGCGCTGCGGCGGGTGGCTACGCCATCCAGGTCGACGCGCTGGCGCGCGCCGCACAGACGACCCAGGGCAGTGCGCTCACCACGGCGACGAGCGACGACACGCTGCGGATCCAGGTGGGTACGGGAACCGCGGTCGATGTCGCCGTTGTGGCCGGCGACTCGATCGACGAGATCGCCGAGAAGATCAACGGGACGTCGGGAACGCCGGTCTACGCATCGGTCGTGAGCGGGAAGCTGGTGCTCTCCGGGAAGACGACTGGAGCGAGCGAGACGATCTCCGTCACCGACGGTGTCGCCGGCAACGGGTACGACCTGGCCGCCGATCTCGGGCTCGCGCAGACCCAGGCACCGCAGAACGCCGACTTCTGGGTGGACGGCGTCCACTACACGAACCGTTCCTCCAACACCGTCACGGACGTCCTGACCGGGATCGAGCTGACGTTGAAGACGACGACCTCGGGAGCGACGGTCGGTGTCTCGATCGGCGCGCCGGGACCCGATTCCGAGGCGATCGTGCAGAAGGTGCAGGCGTTCATCGAGCAGTACAACTCGACGATCGAGTTCGTCCGCGCCAAGCTCAACGAGAAGGTGGTGCCGAACGCCACGACGGACGCGGATCGCGCAAAGGGCGTGCTGCGCGGCGACGCCGGGCTGCAGATCCTCCTGAGCCGCCTTCGCTCCTCCCTGATGGACGGGGTGACCGGCTTGCCGAGTGGGCTCGATCAGCTGAGCGAAGTCGGTCTCACCACGGGCGCGACCACGGGCAGCAGCTCGATCGATCCGGACGCGGTCGCCGGCAAGCTGTCGCTCGACGCGTCGCTGCTGCGTGAAAAGCTCGCGTCCTCGTTCGGCGACGTGAAGCTGCTCTTCAACAACCCGACCGGCGTCGACGACACCGAGGGCATCGCCCAGCGCCTGGAGGGACAGCTCGACCCCTGGCTGACGGGCGACGGCTCGACTGCCTCGATCATCAGCGGTCGCATCTCGGCCGCGCAAAGCGCGATCGACTCGCTGCGAGACCGTCAGACGGAGATCGACCAGCGGCTGGCGCTGCGCGAGAGGTCGCTCCGCGCGCAGTTCACCGCCATGGAGACGGCGCTGCAGGCCGCGCAGTCGCAGGGACAGTGGCTCGCCGGGCAGCTGGCGAACCTGCGCTGAGCTGGGCCGAGCTGAGCATGACTCAGCCGATCGCGAGCGTCGAGCGCACCGACGCCTGACCGCCACGCTTGCCGTCGAGAAGCGGCCATACGTACCAGACGTATCGTCCTGGTCTCAGGCTCTGCTGTTTCCCTGCGAAGCGCCACCGCTTGGGGATGGTCAGCGTGGTCGCCGCGGTTCTGCGGCTGAACACGAGCTCCCCCCCGCGGCGCAGCTCGATCAGGTACGCGCCCGCCCCGGTGACAGGGGCCCATGCGAACCGCCGGACGAGCGAGGGGACGGATGGAGGCGCCGCGGGTGGTGCTGTGGCCGGCCGCCCGATCACCCGGTGGGCCACCGGTTCGGGCTTCTGCGACGGGCGCTCTCGCGCCGCCGAGGCAGGTCTCGGCGTGGCAGCAGGCCGGGTGACCGCATCCGTGACAGACGAGGGCGGCCGGCTGAGCGGCGCGACCGGGCGCGGATCGGGTCGCGGGGAAGCAGGCGTATCGATCGCTGATGACACTGACGTCCCGTCCGGTTTCTGCACAAGCGAGACGATGCCGACCGTCACCAGCACGCCGAGCACGACCAGCGAGCCGGCCGCCGCGAGCCGGATCATGCCGCCACGGGTGGGCCTGCCGTGCTGTCCAGCCGGGCGCGCGCGCCGGCGACGAGCCGGGAGGCGAAGGACGGCCGGTGGCCTCACGACGGGCTGGGTGGCGCCGTTCGGGGCCTCGAACGCCGCGCTCATTCCATGCATGAGCTGCCGACGCAAGTCGGGATCGACGAGCACGAGCTCGGGCGTGATCTCCTTCAGCGTCATACCCTCCCTCCCCAGGGGGCAGATCTGGCGCGAGCATACACAGGTGCAGGGACTTTGTGAAGAGGCGCCGTGCCGGGAGGGATCGGCAGCGCCGAGCGACCGCGGCCTGCGAGATCCGGTTGGTCGAGCGCCGCAAGGTTCTCGATACCTCTCATCGCCACCTCTCTCTCCCCCGAAAGAAGGGCCGCGGAGCGACCATAGCAGCCCTCTGCGGCGAGCCGACGATCAGGCTGCGGCGTCGAGAGCGCGGCCGGCCATCGCCACAGAGCGAAGATCGGCAATGCGCTCGGCCCCGAAGCGGGGCAGCGAAGCGAAGGCGCTGTGCGGTGCGGCCGCTCCGTACACGGCGTCGATCTCGTCTGCCACCAGCTGTTCTCCACCAGGCGGAATCGCGATCGCCAGCAGGTCGGGGCCGCCCTCTCCGGCCAGTCCGGCCGTCCGGAGTGACGGCAGCAACCGCTCGACGACATCGCCGACGGTCGTCCCGAAGTCGACGACGACCAGCGTCACGTCGTCATCCGCGCCGAAGAAGGTGCCGTACCAATGGAGCAGCACGGGATCTGCCACGAGCTCGGTGACGTGGGCGACAGCGACGTAGTCGCGTACAGGCTCACCCGCGACCGTTCGCTGCGAAGACGGAGGCTGGGGCGCGACGGGGTGGCCGGCCTCGATCGCTTCGAGTGCTGCGCCGGCCTCACCCACGAGTTGATGCAACCGCGGGTCGCCCGGGCGGAGCTGTACGGCCGACGAGAGGAGCTCGAGCGCCTTCGTGACGGCGTCGAGCGAGTGCGCCGGTTGCTGCAGCAGCTCGTACGCTGTTGCACGGTCGAGCTCGGCGAGCGCGGAGACGAGCTCGTCGTCTGCCGGTCGGCGCTCGAGAGCGGCGCGGAGCAGAAAGCGGCGCGGCTGGTCGCGTCCCCCGAGCACCGTTGGGGTCACGAAGGCCGCGAGCGCGGCGCGATAGGTCTCGTTCGTCACCCCTTGCTCGAGAAGTGCGTCGATCGCCTCCGACGTCCGCGGCCTCAGTGACGGGTCGGGCGCCGTGAGCGCCGCGATCACGGGAGACACCTCGGGATGGAGTGCGGCGAGACCGGCGAGAGCGACACCCAGCGCGTAGGCGTCGTCGTGACCGCCCTCCGGTGCCGCGTAGCCGTCGCCACCCAGTCCCTCCGGAGCGTCGAGCGGGTCGTCGTCGGTCTCCGCCCAGCCGAAGTCGACGAGCATCGGTTGGCCACCCTGGACGAGGAGGTTTCCGGGCCGGATGTCGCGATGGCGGACACCAGCGCGGTGGAGATCCGCGAGCAGCTCGCCACAGCCCCGGAGGAAGCACCGGGCTGCACCGACGTCGCGGAACGCTGCGCCCACCTGCGCGGGGTCGGCCAGCGAGCCGTCGCCCGCGTCGGCAAAGTCGGCGATGCTGCCGCCTCGCGCGTGTCCAGCTGAGATCACGGCGGGTGTGTGTGCCCCGCCGACACGCGCGGTCAGTCTGGCCTCGCGTTCGGCTCCGTCGCCCGAAACGTGCTTCACGATTCGTGTGCCGCGGGTCACGTCCGGCACGCGCTGGACGCGGCTGAGCAAGGCAGTCGGCTCGAGCTTCCGGCTCGACAGCGTCGTCTCGACCGGGTAGAGGTAGGGGAGGTGGGGGAGAACGGTGGGGTCGTCCGGCTCCGACCGCTGGATGCCGTGCGCCGAGAGGAGGCGCGCCGCCGAGCCCAGGTCGTGTGACGAGCCGCGGTCGTACGGGATGCCGGCGGTCGCCGCGAGAGCGGTCAGCCGCTCCGCATAGTCCTCCCGCATCACGCCTTTGTGGTGCACCACGTGGTACAGCAGCGACAGGAAGTAGTCCTTCGGCTCCAGCACCCAGAACATCTGCTCGCGGACGCGGCGCGCGATAAGGTCATGCGACCAGCCATCCGGCATGTACCCGTCTCCAGGAGAGCGCACGTCACAGAGGACGAAGCTCTCCCGGCCATGCTCGTCCACGACCGCCACGCGGCGCTGCACACGATAAGGCTCGGGGAACGTGCGCTCCGTCTGCCAGAGCTCGTCGAGCAGGGCGACGTGGGAGGGATGGACGAGCAGGTCGAGGTCTGAATGCTCACCGAGCTCCACCGCAGCCGGAAGCCCCTCCCAGTTGCGAAGGACGACGTAGAGGACGTTGTGCTCGTCGAGCACCTCGAAGAGCCGCGCCACCGTCGCGGCGCGCGCGACCAGAGGGCGGCGCGCGCGGGCAAGGACACCGGAGAAGGCGACGAACTCGGCGACGCTCATCTCGACACGCAGGTCGTGGATGTGGAAGTGCACGAAGTCGGGGTCGTCGAGGAGCGCTCCTTCACCGAAGGGGGACGGCGCCTTCACGTAGAGGTTGTCGCACAGCTCGACATCCACCTCGCCGCCGCCGACCTCATGCTCGATCCAGTGGCGCGCCAACTCGAGGTGGGGCGCCGACGGTGGAGCGCCGGCCTCGTGCCACGCCTCCCCGGCGCGGGCCACGGTGGCCATGAAGTCGAGCCAATTCGGGTGCGAGAGCTCGAGGCGCAGGTTCCGCCAGTGCACGTGGAAGGTCTCGCAGCACTCGACGACCATGCGCCGGTCGAAGATCGTCTGCCCCGGCATCTCGCCGCTTGCGAGCTCTCGTAGCACCTTGCCCATCTGACCGCTCCTTCGTGTCCATCGTGTCGGCGCCGGCGCCGCGGCGGCGCGAACTGGCGATTTGCGCCGGCGCTGCTTGAATCGGCAGCCGTTCGGTCGAATTCAGACGAGATTCAGCCCGAGGGAACCACTGTGCTACCGTCGAACAGGGGAAACACCGGTTTTCCAGGGCATTTTTCGAGGGAGTGATCGCATGCGTTTTCGTCTGATCCGCTTGATCGCGGTCGGCGCTGTTGCCGCCGGGATCTTCGCCACCGCAGCCTGGGCGCTCGCGTTCAGCGATGCCAGCTACTTCTGGCCGGAGGGCGTCGTCGGCAAGCCGTACAGCCACCAGCTCGGAGGGCGATCGGGCTGCCCGCCGTACACCTACAAGCTGATCAGCGGCACGAGCCTGCCACCGGGCTTGAGCGTCGGCCAGACGAGCGGGACCGTGTCGGGGACTCCGACCCAGGCCGGGCAGTTCCGCTTCTGGGTTCAGCTTGGCGACACCGGGTGCATCAACGACATCTCGACGGCTGAGCGCGAGTTCACCGTCACGATCATCCAGAAGCTGACCATCTCCGACGCACCGATGCCGGCGGGGCTGGTCGGCCAGCCGTACACGGTGCAGCTCGCCGCGACCGGTGGGGGCTCGCAGGCCTGGAGCGTGAGCGCCGGCTCGCTGCCGCCCGGGCTGACCATGAGTCCCTCAGGGCTGATCTCCGGGACGCCGACGGCACTCGGCTCCTTCGGCTTCACGGCGTCCGTGGCCGATGCGAAGCGCTCCGACACGAAGAACCTGGTGATCGACATCCTCGCCCCGCTTGCCTTCGCGGAGCCGGTGACACCGCAGGCCGAGGTTGGCGTCGATTTCGAGATGAGCCTGACGGGCTCGGGCGGAAAGGAGCCGTACCAGTGGGCGATCGCAGGTGGCACGCTGCCGCCTGGGCTGACGCTGGCACCGGAGGACGTCGTTGTGGTCAGCCGTACGAGCGGGGGCTCGGCAGCGCTAGCCGGAAGGGCGAAGATCGCCGGGGAACCCACCGCTGCCGGCTCCTACGGGGCGACGATCGAGATCACCGACGCGCTCGGTCAGAAGGTCGCCAAGCAGGTTCTGATCCGCGTCGCCGGCCGCGTGGAGATCACCACGCAACGTCTTCGCCCTGCCAAGGCGGGACGCCTCTACCGGGCCGTGCTGCGCATCAAGGGCGGGGTGCAGCCGGTCAAGTGGAAGATCACCTCGGGTCGGCTGCCGATCGGGATCCGCTTCGACCGCAAGACCGGGATCCTCGCCGGAACCGCCAAGCGACCAGGCGACTACGCGATCGAGGTTCTGGCGACGGACAAGTTCAGGGTCGCCGACTCCGTCGAGCTCACGCTGACCGTCCGCCAGTAGAGCGGCCACATCCGAGCGGCTGCGCGATCCCTCTTGCGGGGTCGCACAGCCGCTCAACGTCAGGCCCGCTTGGCCGACTACCTCGTGTAGTGAGCGCCTACGCGGCATCGGCAAAGCAGGCCTACACGGAGGCGGCGGTGACCACCGCGTCTCCCGAGCGCCTGGTGGTGATGCTCTACGAGGGCGCCTTGCGCTTCCTCGCACGCGGCGCCGCCGCGATGCGGGCAGGGGACACGAAGGCGGCCGACACGGCCATCAACCGCGCCACCGCCATCGTCGACGAGCTCAATCTCTCCCTGGACATGAGCCAGGGAGAGCTCCCCGACCGGCTGCGCTCGATCTACCTCTTCAGCAAGCGCCGGCTGATGGACGCCAAGATCCACCGCGACGCCGAGGCGCTCGACGGCGTGGCCCGCCTGCTCGGGGAGCTCCACGAGGCGTGGGCTCACATCGCCGATCGCGCGCCGACGTTGCAAGAGGCGTGACAGCTGCCTACGAGCGGTTGCTCGCGATCGCGCGCGAGCAGGTGAGGCTGGTTGCAGAAGGCCGGCTGGATGCACTCGAGCCACTCGCGGGCGAGTGGCAGGAGATCGTTGCCGGGCTCCCTCCGGGCGCACCCTCCGATGCGATCGAGCTTCTGCGCGAAACCGAACGCCTCGTGCGGTCAATGACCGCCGCGCTGGAAGCGTCCCGCGCAGGAGCCGGCGAGGAGATCGGCCGCCTCTCGCGGGGCCGCCGAGCCATGGCTGGGTACGGAGGCGAAGCCGCCTCATCCGTGCGGGTCTCCGCGTAGGGCATTTCCGCTCAACTCGCCCAGCGGCCCGACGATTACTCCACTGCCCGATGGACCGGGCGACGAGGAGCCCACGGACGGGGCGTCACGAGCGAAAGGACACCCGTGCCACTCTTCGACGTCACCCACGCGCTGCTCGAGCAGGCACTGGTCGGCTCGGCCGCCCGCCAGCGAGCGCTCGCGGCCAACC
>JBJXGY010000048.1:0-4641 GCA_046160185.1 Gaiella sp.
GGGCGAGCATGTTGGCGAAGCGGTAGAAGCCGAAGATCCGGCCGATGCCGAGCAGCGGCATTCCGCCGCGCATCTTGATCGCCTGCACGCCCGCGCCGTGCATAGCCTCGACCATCTCCTCGTCGTAGCCCTGCTGCCGGAGCTTCGCCGCGCCGTCCTCCCCGCCCCACGTCCGCGCCACGTTCTCGAGGGTGCGCGCGGCGATCGACGTCGCCTCGTCCCACGAGATCTTGATCCAGTCGTCGCTGCCGCGGAGCTCGAGGCTCGACTGCGGCGTGCCGTCCGCCTCGCGCGGGAACCCCGCCTCCACCCACTTCTTGAAGCCCTTGCGGATCATCGGCGCCTTCACGCGGCGGTCGCCGTAGAAGCGGCGGCTGAGGATCAGCCCCTTCTGGCAGATCCGCGGATCCCAGCGGTGCGAGGCCTGGTTTCCGTAGAGGTCGGTGGCCTTGCCGTAGCCGTACGTGGGGCTGATGCGGACGACGACGCCGTTCTTGACGTGCGCGCGCAGCAGGCAGTTGTGCGTGTCGTTGGGCGCGCACGTGAACACGAAGCTCGAGTCGTCGGCGTACTGGTTGCGGTAGATCTGCTCCCAGTCTCGTGGCGGCATCTGCGTGAGCGGGTTCCCCGGGACGTAGGCGCCGGACCCGTCCTGGGCCGACGCGGCGGAGAGAAACTGCGCCGGGCCGATCGCGTCCACGAGTGCCGCTCCGCCGCCGAGCAGCAGGGTGCGGCGGAGCAACTCTCGCCGGGTGCTCACGCTCGCGCTCACTGCTGACGACCCTGTTCACGGGACGGGCGGCTCGCGTCTGTGTCGGCCCGCAGCCGCTCTCAGTACTTCCCCGCAGGTCTGGCTCGTCTACCGTCTCGTCATGAGCTCGCCGGCGATCGGCCTCGACCGACGGCCGTCGGTGCGGATCGGCAGCACCTCCTACCCGGTGCTGCTGCCGTCACTGCGCGACCCGCGCCTGCACCTCGCGGTCGTGATCACGTCGCTGCAGATCCTGGGGCAGGTGGCGTTCCAGTTCCGGCTCTCGCTCGCCCAGATCGCGATCTCGCTGGGGACCTGTGCGCTGCTCGAGACGGCGATCGCGTTGCGGCGGCAGCGCGTGCTGCTGTGGCCGGCGAGCGCGCTGCTCACGGGGAACGGCGTGGCGTTCATCCTCCGCGTCCCCGGCACCGAGCACGGTGACTGGTGGAGCCTGCGGGGCTGGTGGATCTTCGCGGGGACGTCCGCCGTGGCACTGCTCTCCAAGCACGTGATCCGCTTTCGCGGCTCACACGTCTTCAACCCTTCCAACATCGGGCTTGTCGTGTGCTTCGTGGCGCTCGGTTCGACGCGCTCGGATCCGCTCGAGTTCTGGTGGGCGCCGATGTCGGCTGCGATGGCCGTCGCGCTCGCGATCATCGTCGCGGGCGGCTTCGCGATCCTGCTGCGGTTGCGCCTGTTCGTGATCGCGGCCTCCTTCTGGCTGACGTTCGCGGCGGCGATCGGGATCGTGGCCCTGGCCGGGCACGAGATGACCGCGCGCTGGCACCTGGGCCCGATCACGGGCGGCCATTTCTGGTGGGTGCTCGTATCGTCGCCGGAGATCCTCGTCTTCCTCTTCTTCATGATCACCGACCCCAGGACCGTGCCGGAGGGATTCCGTGGACGGGCTGCGTTCGGCATCGCAGTCGGGCTCTTGGCCGCGCTCCTGATCGCACCGAGCGACACCGAGTTCTGGAGCAAGGTCGCGGTGCTCGGTGCGCTGGCGATCGCGTCTGCAGCGCGGCCGGTGCTCGGGTTGGTGTACGAGCGTCGGTGGCGCCGCGCGAGGAGCACCCGCTTCCGTGTCGCCCGCGGCGCGCTCGCCGCGGGCGCGGCGGCGGCGCTACTCGTCGTCGCAGGCGCACCCGCCCGCCCCACCCCGGTCGCGGCCGCCTCGAGAGGCGCCTACGCGGGCGACCTCCCGCGCATCCAGATCGCGCGCTCGAACGAGGTCGCCTCCACGCTCGACCGGGCGACCGGCAGGTCGATCGCAGCCGACCTCGCACGTGCGTTGACGGCCGCAACCTCCACGCTTCGGAACGCCGGCGGGCAGCAGGTGCCGGTGTACGAGGCGGAGTCGCTGGCCCTGACCCTCGAGGAATCGGATTTTCAGGAGCCGCCGCGTGTCGTGGCCACGCTCACCGGGACGGTGGAGCTGATCCGCTACCTCCCCGGCTCGGACGTGATCGACACCCGGACCGGCCCGCTCCCCTGGGAGGAGACGCTCGAGCTCTCTCAGGACGCCGGCGGCTACCGCATCGCGCGCTCCCGCGCGGTGAGCCCGGCCTCTCTGACCGGCCTGCTCCCGGTCGCCGGCCGGCCCTCGCCGCCGGTGCCGCAGCCGGTTTCCTGGCCGGGGCTGCAACTCGAGGACGTCGCCGAGGACGTCGGGCTGGACTTCCGGCATGGCGCGTTCCGTTTCGGCGTGACCCAGGATCCCGCGGCGATGATGGGCGGCGGCGTCTGCTGGCTCGACTACGACGCGGACGGCTGGCTGGACCTGTTCGTCGTGAACTCCTATGCGGAGAGCGACGTGCCGGGCTATCTGGAGCGCGGCGGCCTACCGAGGAGTGCGCTCTTCCACAACGTGCGCGGACGATTCGAGAACGTGACGAAGGGCTCCGGCGCCGGCCTCGCGATCCGCGGCAACGGCTGCGTGGCCGCGGACTTCGATCTCGACGGCAGGACGGATCTCTTCGTCACCGGGGCGGCGTTCGACGCGCTCCTCTGGAACGAGGGCGGCGGCCGGTTCCGCGAGGGCTCACGAGACGCGGGGCTGGAGGTCGCCGGGTGGCACGCGGGCGCCGCCGTCGCCGACGTCGACGGCAACGGCTGGCCCGACCTCTTCGTCGCCGGGTACACCGACATCCACGCGCCGCTCCCCGGATCGGTGGCCGGGTTCCCCGACGACCACCGCCCGTTGCCCGACGCGCTCTACCTCAATCTCGGGCCGCAGGCGGGTGGACGGCCGCGCTTCCGGGAGGTGGCACGTGCGGCCGGCATCGAGCGGACGGGCCTCGACCACGGCCTGGGCGCCGCCTTCCTCGACATCGACGACGACACTCGCCCCGACCTCTACGTGGCCAACGACCTCGATCCGAACCGGCTCTACCTCAACGAGCCCTGGCCCGGAGGTGCCGAGGCCGACCCGCTCGGGCTCGGCTTCCGCCTGCGCGAGCGCGGCCGCGCGCTGGGGGTCGACGACCCGAACGCCGGGATGGGAGTGGCCGCGGCGGACTGGTCGGGTGACGGTGCGGCCGATCTCTTCGTCACCAACAACCGCGGGCAGCGGCATGCCGCGTACACGAGCGCGGGCGCGAGCGCCTTCCGCGACGACCGCGCGCCGCTGACGGCGCTGCTGGGTACCGACCTCGCCGGTTGGGGGGTGACGGCCACCGATCTCGACCTCGACGGCCGTCTCGACCTCGCCTTCGCCACAGGCCGGATCCCGCTCCGCGGACCTGCGGGCGAGGCGCAGCGGCTGCAGCTCCTCAGGGGCCGGACGGACAGAGGGCTCGGATTCGCTCGGGCGAGTGCGATCGAGCAGTCGGTGGGGCGGCGAAACGCCCGCGGTCTCGCCGCCGCCGACTTCGACAACGACGGCCGACCCGATCTCGCGGTCAACTCGATCGGCGGCCGGCTACTGCTGCTCCGCAACACGGGCGTGACGGACAGTTGGAACTGGCTCGCCCTCTCGTTCGACCGCTTCGTGCCGGGAACGAAGGTGACGGTCGTGCTGCCCGGCAACCGCACCCTCGTGCGCACCGTCCAGGCCGGCTCGAGCTATCTGTCTGCGGAGGATCCGCGCCTCCAGTTCGGGCTGGGGCCGGCGACGAGCGTGCCCGAGCTGCTCGTCCGCTTCCCCGACGGCACGGTGACCACCCGCACCGACATTCGTGCGAACAGGGTTGTGCGCATCACCGTGCCCTGAGACGCTGCGGATAGCCCCGAACCGCCAGAAGCGCAGAGGCCGTGACGCAGCGTTACGGCTCTAGCTTTCCAGTCTTCCGAGGCACACGGGGGCCTGCCCGGCTGTCGTTGACGTTCGAGATCTCTCGCGCCTTAGAAACGCCAACGCCGCGACCCCGAAGCTCGTCGCGTTCCTTCTTCGTCGTCGCGCAACTTGGGCCTTGCGTCTCACTTCGTCGGCCTGACGGTCACGGTGAAAGTCGCCTTCGCAGTGTTCGCGCTGCCATCGGTCGACGAGCACGTCACGGGCGTCCTGCCGATCCTGAAACGGCTTCCGGACCTCGCCGAGCACGAGACCGGCAGCGTGCCGTCTCGGTCGTCCTGTGCGGTGACCCCGACGACGACCCGGGCCGACTTCGCACCCTTCTTGGCTCGCACTGTCTTGTTCGTCGCTCCCGCCAGTGTCGGCGGCGTAACGTCGAAGTCGAGGCCAGGAACAGTGAGGGTGCCGGTCCACGTCGGCGGCGACCGGCGGGAGATTCTTCCAGGCGGATGACCGTCGTCCGGGCCGCGGCTCACGATGGAGGAGAACCGTTCGGTTGTGACCGCCGGAGCCCCGGAAAGGACGCTATGCGCCGCCTGTTGTCGTTCACTGTTCTCGCAGCCCTCACGGCGACCGCGGCCGCGACGTCCATCGCCGC
>JBJXGY010000049.1:0-2938 GCA_046160185.1 Gaiella sp.
CGATCGCGCCCAGAGCGACGGCACCTGCCCCGACGTAGACCGCGCGGGTGGAGCCGTCGGTGAACGTGTCACCGGTCTCGTAGCCACCGACGTGGGCGAAGACCGCTGCGAGGACGGCTACCCCGAACACGGCGCCGACCTCGCGGATCGCGTTGTTGGCGCCCGACGCCTGGCCTTCCTCCTGGGCGCGAACGGTACCGAGCACGACGTTGGCCATCGGGGCGAAGAAGAGCGACATCCCGACGCCTGCGATCACGAACGGCGCCACGAAGGCGCCATAGGAAGCGGTCGGCTCGGAGACAGCGGCGATCCAGGCGAGCGCACCGGCCTGCATCGACAGCCCGACGCCGATCATCAGGCGCGGGTCGATGCGGTCGGAGAGCGCACCCGCGATGGGCGCCACGAACATCGGCGCGATCGTCCACGGCAGGATCCGTAGGCCCGCGCCGAGCGGCGAGTAGCCCTGCACGGTCTGGAAGAACTGCGCGAGCAGGAAGATCGCCCCGAACATCCCGAAGAACATGAAGAGCGAAGCGACGTTGGCAAGCACGAAGGTGCGATTCTTGAAGAACCGCATGGGGAGCATCGGCTCCTCCGCCCGCAGCTCCCAGAGCACGAACAGCACGAGCAGGACCGCGCCCGCGACGAGCGTGCCGGCGACCTCGCCGCTGCCCCAACCGACGCCGTTGCCTCTGACGAGGCCCCAGACGATCCCGAGCAGGCCCAGGCTGCCGAGCGCCACGCCGGGCAGGTCCAAGCTCCGAGCCGGCCCTCGCGTCTCGTGCAGACGGCTGAGCGCCAGAGGCACGAGAACGAGCCCGATCGGGACGTTGAGCCAGAAGATCCATTGCCAGGAGATCCCCTCCACGACGGCGCCACCGACCAGCGGCCCGAAGGCGATGGCGAGCCCGCCGACACCGCCCCACGCGCCGAGCGCGAGCCCGCGCTTCTCGGCGGGGACGGCGGCACTCAGGATCGTGAGGGTGAGCGGAGTGACGATCGCACCGCCGATGCCCTGTATGGCCCGCGCGATGTCGAGGAAGACGACGTCGGGAGCGAGAGCGGCGAGGATCGAGCCGAGTGTGAAGATGCCGACCCCGATCGCGAACATGCGACGGCGACCGAAGAGGTCACCGAGCGCGGCGCCCGTGAGGAGGAGAACGGCGAAGGTGAGCGTGTAGGCGTTGACGGTCCACTCGAGCTCCTCGAGCGACGCGTTCAGATCCTCGCGAAGCACCGGGATCGCGGTCGAGACGACGAGGCTGTCGAGCTGCACCATGAACAGCCCGATGGAGGTGATGACGAACGTCCAGAGCGTTCGCGTGCGGGCACTCATTCCGTTCTCCCTTCTGTGACTAGTGAGTGATTACTTCCATAGCGGGTGAAAAAAACGTCACGCCGGCGGCTCGCAGCCCTCGGCGAGCCGCCGGGCCCACGGCAGTACAGGCTCGTCGCCCGGGCAGGCGCCCATGGCCGAAAGTACCGTGAACAGCATTCCCTGTGCGAAGAAGCGCGCGATCGTCTCCCGGTCGCACCCGGAGAGCGTCTCGACGTAGTCGACGAGGCGCCCGAACCCGCGCTGGGTGCTCTCGCGGACCTCTGCGTCCTCGACCGACGCCGCGTACGCCTGGAGCTCGCCCTGCAGCATATGGCGGTCGGAGTGGACAAGCCCGGAGTACGCCTCGCCCATCGCCTGCAGCGCCTCCAGACCGGACTTTCCCGACGCCGCCGCGCGGAATGTCTCGAGCGTCGTCTCGAAGCACGCCTCGTTGACTGCGATGAAGAGCTCCTTCTTCGTCCCGAAGAGCCGGAACAGGTACGGCTGGGAGATGCCGGCGCCCTTGGCGATGGCGTCCGTCGACGCGCCGTGCAGGCCGCGCGCAGCGAACTCCTTCTTGGCGGCGACGAGCACTGCCTCGCGGCGCTCCTGCGCGGTTTGTCTCTCGGCGACGGGCGTCATGATGGAAGTAAGTATTCACTCACAAAAGGCCTCTTGTCAAGTCGCTTCACATCAAGCCCCTAGGAGGCGAAGCGCGCCAGCGCTTCCGCCACGCGCTCGACCTCGAGCTCCGTCGTCGTCGTCGCGAACGGCAGCGCGAGCGCCCGTCCGAACGCTGCGTCCGCCCCGGGGAACGCGCCCTGATCGCTATAGGCACCGAGACGGTGGAGTGCGTAGGTGCCGATCTGCGCCTCGATACCCTCGGCGCGAAGGGCGGCCAACGCATCGTCTCGGCGGTCGAGCCGGACGACGTACGCCTGCCAGCCGTGCCGGTCGCCGGACGCAGCCGAGGGAGTCTCGGCGATTCCGCTCAGCGCATGCGTGTACCAGCCGGCCACCCGCTCCCTGGCGCTGAGCAACTCCTCCAACCGCTCGATCTGCGGTGTCCCGAGCGCGCAGAGGATGTCCGCCAGGCGGTAGTTGAGACCCGGCGCGGGCATCTCCATGGGTGGCCCGGGCGCGATGCCGTGGTGGCGGAGACGGCGGACGGCCTCGGCGAGCTCAGGATCCCCTGTGGTGACCGCGCCACCCTCTCCTGTCGTGACGATCTTGCGGGGATGGAAGGAGAAGCAGGCCGCCGCGCCGAGCGTGCCGCAAGCGCGGCCCCGCGAACGGGCACCGAGCGCGCCGGCCGCGTCCTCGAGCAGCGGGATGTGCGCGGGCACGGCGGCGCGGATCTCGTCCCAGGCCACCGGGCGGCCGAACAGATGGACAGGCAGCACCGCCTTCGTCCTGGGTGTCAGCCCGGAGGCGATCTGCTCGGGCAGCGAGACGAACGTGTCCGGATCGACATCGACGAGCACCGGGCTCGAACCGCAGAAGCGGACGACGTTCGCGGTGGCCGGGAAGGTGTATGCGGGGACGATCACCTCGTCGCCCGGACCTACGCCGAGGGCGAGCAGCGCGAGGTGCAGGGCTGCCGTCCCGTTGGCCACGGCG
>JBJXGY010000050.1:0-15958 GCA_046160185.1 Gaiella sp.
CCCCCCCCCCCCCCCCCCCCCCCCCCCCCCCCCCCCCCCCCCCCCCCCCCCCCCCCCCCCCCCCCCCCCCCCCCCCCCCCCCCCCCCCCCGCCAAGCGGAGAAGGAGGGATTCGAACCCTCGAGGCAGGGAATACCCCACCTAACGCCTTAGCAGGGCGCCGCCTTCAGCCACTCGGCCACTTCTCCGTGCCGACAGGATATCGGCTGATCCGCGGCGGGGATCAAGCGGTGACGGCGCACGGGCCGCCCGCCCGGCCTCGTCAGTCGTGCACGCGGGCGATCAGCTCCTTGCGCTTCAGCAGCTTCACCTCGAAGCCGCCGAGCCGCACGTCGAACCCCTCCTCGCGGGGGTACAGCACCTTGTCGCCAACTTCTATGCCCTCGCACTCCGCGCCGACGGCGGTCACGATGCCCGTGCGGCAGGCGATGGTGGAGGCGGCGGAGGCAGGGAGGATGAGGCCCGAGCGGGTCTCGGACTCGTCGCTCACGGGCTGGATCACGAGGTACTCGTCCAGCGGCTCGAGGTTGGCATCGATGCGCTTCGTGTCCTCCACCTCGTAAAGGCTACAGACGTCCCGCGTCGACGATCCGTTGCAGGAACTGTTGCGTCCGTTCCTCGCGCGGCGACGAGAAGATCTCGGCCGGGCGCCCCTGTTCGAGGATGCGGCCCTCGTGCAGGAAGCAGACTCGGTTGGCGACGTCGCGAGCGAATCCCATCTCGTGCGTGGCGATCACCATCGTCATCCCGGCCGTCGCAAGCTCGCGAATCACGTCGAGTACTTCGGCCACCAGCTCAGGGTCGAGGGCGCTGGTCACCTCGTCGAGCAGGAGCAGCTCCGGCTGCATCGCGAGCGCGCGCACGATCGCGACACGCTGCTGCTGGCCTCCCGACAGCCGGTCGGGGTACTCGTTCCGCTTCTCCGCGAGCCCGAACCGGTCGAGCAGCTCGGTCGCGCGCTCCTCGGAGGCGGCGCGCCCCAGGCCGAGCGCCTTGCGCGGCCCGAGCGTGACGTTTGCGAGGACGCTCATGTGCGGGAACAGATTGAAGGACTGGAAGACGATCCCGATCGTACGGCGGATGCGGTCGACGTCGATGCCCGGCCTCGTGATCTCCTCGCCGGCGACGAGGATCCGCCCCGCCTTGATCGGTTCGAGCAGGTTCACGCACCGCAGCAACGTCGACTTGCCAGAGCCCGAGGCGCCGATCAGGCAGACGACCTCGTGGTCGGCGACCTCGAGATCGATGCCGCGCAGAACGTCCAGCGCCCCGAACGACTTCTCCACTCCCCGGAGCTCGAGCGCGCTCATGCGAGTCTCCCTGCCTGCCGGCGCGCCCGGTCGCGGGCGACGAGCCAGTCGACGAAGCGCGCCTGCGGGATCGTGATCGCCACGAAGAGGGTGGCCGCCACGAGGAACGGCGTGCCGTTGAAGGTTGCGGCGTTGTCGATCAGCGTCTGGCGGTAGGCGTCGACGACTCCGAGCGTGCCGATCAGCGCTGTGTCCTTCTGCAGGCCGATGAAGTCGTTGAGCAGCGGCGGGATCACGCGCCTCACGGCCTGCGGGACGATCACGTAGCGAAGCGTCTGGCTGCGCCGCAGCCCCAGCGAGCGCGCGGCCGCCTCCTGGCTCGGATGCACCGACTCGATCCCCGCGCGGTACACCTCCGATACGTACGCCGTGTAGACGAGCACGAGCGCGACGATGGCCCAGAGCAGCTGGCTGGTCGGCATCCACGAGATCCCGAGCGCGGGCATGCCCTGCCCGAGCATGAGGATCACGAGAATCGTCGGCAAGCCCCGGAAGAGATCGGCGTAGCCGACCGCCAGACCGCGCACCGGGAAGAACACGGGGCCGGGAAGCGTGCGCAACGCGGCCAGCAGCAGCGCGGTCGCGAGGACAATCGCCTCGGCGATGAGCGCGATCTTCAGGTTGACGAAGACGAAGACATGGGCGATCTCGCCGAAGGAGGCGCCGTAGATCTCCCAGTCGAAGAAATACGCCTTGAACTTCGGCCAGCCGGGCCCGTTCGTGACGATCAGGAGGACCGCGACGACAAAGGCGATCGTCGAGAACGTGGCGATCGCGACCGCCCGGGCGTCTTTCGACATCCGGGCGGTCGCACCGCCGAGCAGTGAGCGGCGCCTGCCGTTCAGCGCCGTTACTTCAAGTCAGGCGCGCCCGCCTTGGCGAGCCAGGTGTTCTGCAGCTTCTTGATCGTGCCGTTCCCCCACAGGCGGTCGAGCGCCTTGTTCACGCACGCCGTCAGCTTCGAGCCCTTCTGCAGCACCATGCCGAAGCGCTCCTTCGTGCCCTTCGTGGGGAGCTTCCCGACGATCACGCCGTCCTCGACCTGCACGGCGGTGACGAAGAACGCTGTCGGCAGGTCGACGACGATGCCGTCGAGCTGGCCGCTCTTGAGCGCCTGCACCGCGGCGTCGTTCGAGTCGTAGACGAGCGGCTTCGAGCTCGGCTTGATGTGCTTGACGATGTAGTCGTAGCTCGTCGTGCCGAGCTGCGCCCCGAGCTTGTACGCCCGGAGTGCCGCGATCGACTTGGCCTTGGCGATCGGCTTGCCCTTGCGGCCGACGACCGCCTGGTTGACGAAGTAGTACGACTTCGAGAAGTCGACCGCCTTCGCCCGCGCGGGCGTGTACGAGACCTGTGTGATGTAGAAGTCGAAGGGCTTCTTGCCGGGCTTGTACGAGTTGTTGAACGGCACGGCGATCCACTTCACGTCCGGTTGCGAGAACCCGAGCTGGCGGGCTACCGCGTAGGCGACGGCGGACTCGTACCCCTGGCCGGAGTATGGATCGCTGACCTTCCACGGCTTCTTCTCGTCGCCGCCGAACCAGGGTGGGAAGGCCGGGTTGTCGGCGCCGATCGTGAGTACGTCGCCGCCGACGAGACCCAGCGAATCCGGTGCGCAGCCGGGAAGCGCGGACGCGGACGAGCCCGAGGCGGACGCGGTGGCGGCGGCGATCGAGCCGACCGCCGCGACCAGCAACGCGAGTGTGATGAGTGTCTTGCGCATCGTGTGGATCAACCCTCCAGTGGACGAGAACGATGGAAGCGCGAGAGGGAATCGAGGCTACCACGGTGTACGGTGCTGACGTGGCGAGCGAGGCCCTCGAGCTCGACGTCGGCGGGCGTGCTGTCCGTCTCTCCAACCCTGGGAAGGTGCTCTTTCCCGACGCGGGCATCACCAAGCTCGACCTCGCCGAGTACTACGTCTCCGTCGGAGAAGGAATCGTGCGAGCGCTGTACGAGCGACCTACACAGCTGCGCCGTTTCCCGGACGGGATCGCGGGCGAGCAGATCTACCAGAAGCGGGTGCCCGAGAAGCGCCCGGACTGGATCGAGGTTGCGCGCGTCACCTTCCCCTCAGGCCGCCACGCCGACGAGCTGTGCGTGACCGAGCTCGCCCACGTGATCTGGGGTGCCAACCTCGCCGTGCTCGACTTCCACCCTTGGCCCTCGCGGCGGCGCGACACCGAGCATCCGGACGAGCTGCGAATCGACATCGACCCGCAGCCGGGAACGGACTTCGGGGACGGCAAGCGCGTCGCCTCGCTCGTGCGCGAGGTGCTGGCGGAGATCGGGTACGTCGGCTGGCCGAAGACTTCCGGCAACCGCGGCATCCACATCGCGTGCCGGATCGAGCCGAACTGGGAGTTTCCGGTCGTGCGGCGTGCTGCACTCGCGTTTGCACGCGAGGTGGAACGGCGGGCGCCGGAGTTGGTGACCACGGCGTGGTGGAAGGAGGAGCGCGGCGAGCGCGTGTTCATCGACTACAACCAGAATGCCCGCGACCGCACGATCGCCTCCGCGTACTCGGTGCGAGCGCGGCCCGACGCAGCCGTTTCGGCGCCGGTGACCTGGGACGAGCTGCCCGACGTGGAGACGGAGGACTTCACGCTGCGCACGATGCCCGCGCGCTTCGCCGCGCTCGGCGACGTACAGCGGGAGATCGACGACCATGTGTGCGACCTGCGGGCGCTGCTCGCCTGGGTGGAGCGGGATGAGGGCGCAGGGCTTGGCGAGGCGCCGTACCCTCCCAACTTCCCGAAGATGCCCGGCGAGCCGCCTCGCGTGCAGCCGTCGCGGAAGAAGCGATCCGGATGAAGCTGCCTGGCCCGCGACGCACGGCGCGCGGGCGGCCGGCGCTCGGCGTCGTCCTGGCAGTCTTGCTTGTCGTGGCCGCGCTCGGGGCAGGAGGCGCTGCGGTCTGCACCCTGACATCCCTCCAGTGCCGGCCGGTCGGGACACCGGGCCCCGACGCACTCCTGGGGAAGGGCGGCGGCACGCTGACCCTCCCACCCGATCTGCGGGTTCGCGCCGTCGCCGCCGGGATCCCTTCGTATGCGACGGATTTCGCCGAGCTACCCGACGGGAGACTGCTCATCGCCGAGAAGACGGGGGTCGTCAGGCTTGTCTCGGCGGGGCGCATCTCGGCTCGGCCCTTCCTCGACCTCACACAGAGGGTTGCGACCCGCGCCTCGCGCGGGCTGGTCGACGTCACGGTCGACCCCGACTTCCGCAGCAATCATCTCGTCTACGTCGTCTACACGTTGCGCGGGCACGGAACAACCTCGCCCAGGCCGACGACAGTCCGTGTCAGCCGCTTCTCGGTTGAGGGAGACATCGCGGACCCGGCATCCGAGCACGTTCTCGTCGGCAGCGAGGGAAGTCCTGTGGCATCGCTCTCCTGCTCGGACCTGCCCGCGACCGCGGACTGCCTACCCTCGGACGTCGACCATATCGGGGCAGACATCGCATTCGCCCCCGACGGCTCCCTGTTCGTCTCGACGGGAGACGGTGGCGGTGCAGAGGACTCCGAGCAGCAGGGCTGGTTGGCCCAGGACGTCGACAGCCTCGCCGGAAAGATCCTCCGAGTCGACAGGCAGGGGCGCGGGCTTCCGGACAACCCGTACTGGAATGGAGACGCCGACGTCAACCGTTCGAAGGTGTGGGCTACCGGGCTTCGCAACCCGTTCCGGCTCTCGGCGCTCTCGACCAAGCCGGTCACGCTGGCCGTGGGCGACGTCGGGTGGCGCTCGTTCGACGAGGTCAACCTCGTGCGGCGTGGCCAGAACCTTGGCTGGCCCTGTCTTGAAGCATCGTCGCGTCCGGACTGGTACGAACGCGAAGGGCACTGCCGCTCGTTCGACGCGGACGACGCTTCGGCGCCCTGGCTCGTGGAGCGAGTCCCCGAGGACGGGTACTCCGTGATCGGTGGCGTTTCGTTGAGCGCGGCGACGGCGCTTCCCGAGCGCTACCGGGGAAGCTACGTCTTCGGAGACTGGGGCGTCAACCGCCTCTACATCGCTGATCTGCAGACGGCCGGCACGTACACCACGCTCGCCGAAAATGCCGGCGGGCCGGTCGCCTTTGCCGTGTCCTCGCGTGGCACGCTGCTCTATCTGGCGGCCAACCTCTCCGAGCTTCGCGAGATCACTGCTGCGGCGCCCTGAGCAGCCGATCCAGCGCTGCCGTGTCGGCAGGAGGGCGCAGTTCCCGCCAGGTGCACTGCGCCGGGTCCTTGTCCGGCCGGAAGCGGACGAGCTTCGTCCCGTGGCGGAACCGGTGCCCCTGCACCTTGTCATAGCGCACCTCGACCACGAGCTCTGCCCGCACGGGTGCCTCTTCCAGCTCACCGGAGCCCCAGCGGCTCGGCTCCGAGAACCGCCGCTCCGGCGCCTCCTCGAGCAGCGGGCGGACACGTGCCGCGATCTCGTCGTGCTTCGCCGGCGCCACTGCGGCCGTGCCGACGTAGTCGTACCCTCCGTCGTCCGAGACGAGACCGAGCAGCAGGGTGGCGATCCGGTCCGAGCCCGCCTTGAAGCGGACGCCGAGCACGATGCAGTCCGCCGTGCGCTCCGGTTTGACCTTGACCACGGCCCCGCGCGAGCCGGCTGCATACGGCGCTGCGGCTCGCTTCGCGATCACGCCGTCGAGCCCGATCGCCTCGAACTGCCCGAGCCAGCCGAGCGCCTCGACGCGATCCGCCGTGGCCGGGGAGAGCGGGAGACCCTGAACTTCCTGCACGAGGAAAGCCCGGCGCTCGGCGAGCGGCCGCGGCCAGAGCTCCTCACCGTTCCAGACGAGGACGTCGAAGGCCACAAAAACGGCAGGGATCTCCGCCGCCAGCCGGCGTACCCGGCTTTCCGCGGGGTGGAGTCGCGTCTGCATGGCGTCGAAGTCGAGCTGTCCGTCGCGGGCGATCACGATCTCGCCGTCAAGCGCCGACTGCGGCGGCATGAGGTCTGCCACGGGCGCGAGCTCGGGGAAGTAGCGAAGCAGCGGCCGCGCGTTTCGCGACCATAGACGCGCCTCGCCCGAGCAGTTCTCGAGCAGGCCGCGGAATCCGTCCCATTTCGGCTCGAACTGCCAGCCGTCGCCTTCCGGCAGGTCACGCACGAGCTCCGCCTCCTGCGGCGGAAACGGGATCCGTCCGTCGAGATCGGGGGGCCGTGCGACGGGCTCGCCGCTGCGGCTACGAGGACGCGCCATCCCAGTGACCGTACCGTCCGCGCGGGTGACGGCGCCGAGTACCCTACGACCTTCCATGCGTCGCGGCGTTGCCATCACCGGGCTGGGAGCGGTCACTCCGCTCGGTCTCGACGCGCCCTCCTCGTGGGCCGCGGCGGTCGCCGGGCGAAGCGGCGTGGACTGGATCCAGGCGTTCGACCCGTCCCCGTTCCCGGTCCGGATCGCCGGCGAGGTGAAGGGGTTCGATCCTGAGACGGCCGTGTCGGCCAAGGAGGCGCGCCGGCTGGAGCGGAACGTGCTCCTCGCAGTGGCAGCCGCGCGCGAAGCCTGGGCCGACGCGGATACCGGCACGGTCGATCCCGAGCGTGTCGGCGTGCTGTTCGGCTCCGCCATCGGCGGCATCCCCGGCATCGCCGCCCAGCTCGACACGCTGAGGGAGCGGGGCTGGGAGCGTATGTCCCCCTTCTTCCTGCCGAGCGTGCTCGTCGACTCGGCGAGCGGGCAGATCGCGATCGAGCTCGGAGTGCGCGGGCCGAACTACGCGCCCGTCTCGGCGTGCGCCACGGGCTCGCATGCCATCGGGGAGGCCGCCGAGCTGATCCGCCGCGGCGACGCCGACCTCGTGCTCGCGGGCGGCACCGAGTCATGTATCCATCCGGTGATTCTCGGCGGCTTCTGCGCGATGCGAGGCCTTGTCGCCGAGGAGGAGGACCCCGCTCGTGCCTCGAGGCCGTTCGACGCTTCCAGGGCCGGGTTCGTGATCGGCGAAGGCGCGTGCGTGCTCGTGCTCGAGAACGCCGAGCGGGCTCGCGCGCGCGGCGCGCGGATCTACGCGGAGGTGCTCGGCTACGGCGCTTCCAACGACGCGCACCACATGGCGCAGCCGGATCCCGAGTCCCTCGGAGTCGCGGCGATGCTGCGCCAGGCGATCGCCCGCTCCGGCATCGAGCTGTCGGATGTCGGTTACGTCAACGCGCACGGCACGTCGACGCCGCTCGGCGACGCGGCTGAGACGAAGGCGCTGCGGATGGTCTTCGGCGATCACGCCGACCGTCTCGCCGTCTCCTCCACCAAGTCGGTGACGGGACACTGCTTCGGCGCCGCCGGTGCGATCGAGGCGATGATGTGTGCGCTCGCGCTCCACCACGGGCTGCTCCCGCCCACGATCAACTACACGACGCCGGACCCGGAATGCGATCTCGACTACGTGCCGAACGAGGCGCGCGCTGTGCAGGTCGAGGTAGCGGTTTCGAACGCCATGGGTCTCGGCGGCCACAACGGCTGCGTGGTGCTTGGTCGCGCCTGACGCGGCGCGGCAGAACGCGGCCAGGATGACGGCCGGCGGGCCGCTTCAGCGGCTCGCCAGCGACGTCACGAGCTCCGGAGTTACCTCTGCGGTTGTCGTCACGACCGCGTCCGCGAGTGCAACTGCCTCGGCCGCCGGCGGGAAGTCGCGGTTCGGGACTGCGATCACCCGTAACCCGGCCGCGTGCGCGGCGCGCAGGCCGTTCGACGAGTCCTCCACGGCAACGCACGTCGGGGGCGTGCATCCGAGCGCAGCGGTGGCGGCGAGATAGACATCCGGCGCCGGCTTGCCGCGCGCGACCTCCTCGGACGAGACCGAGACGCGGATGGTGGCGGCGAGCCCGGTGCGTTCGAGCATGTCGTCGATCAGCTCCCGATTCGACGAGCTGGCCAGCCCGATGGCGAACCCGGCCTCGGAGAGCGCATGCACCGCCTCGACGGCGCCGGGGATCACCGGCAGCTCCTCGGCGAAGCGGATCCGCAGCCGCCGCACGACTTCGGCGCTGATCTCCCGGGCCGGCCGCGGCACACCCAGCTCGCGCTCCAGGTACGCCGACCACTCGGTCGAGCTCATACCCATGATCGCGCGTGCCGTCCCCTGCGGATAGGCGCCGCCCCAGTCACGCACGAGCCCGTGGCGAACCTCGTCCCAGAGGCTTTCCGTCTCCACGAGCACGCCGTCCATGTCGAACACGATCGCCTCGATCACGCCGGCGACGCTACCGCGCCCACATCAGACGGGACGGCACAACCGGTCTGATCCGTACAGCTGCCGCTGAGCGTTCGCGAGCTCGGCGTCACGAGCGCGGTCGTACGGGCCGGGCGCCGATCCCTCCCACATCACGTCCGGCGTCACGCCCGGGCCGATCGCCGTCGCACGGTAGCGCGTGCCCTTGCCGGACGGTCTCGACCCGTGCGCAAACAGGCCGTAGCAGAACGCGCCCGAGGACACATGTGCGAGAAAGCTGTTCTCGCGCCGCCAGCCCGGCCCGTACGCAGAGTCGAGGGTGTCCACGTAGATGTTGCGGCCGTAGGCGTCGAGAGGGTTGCCGCGCGAGGTCGAGGCGAAGCCGTGTACTGCCACGCCCAGGTACGTGAGGCGGCCGAACAGGTGGTCGAACCTCCCGTAGGCCCAGTTGGGAAAGACCTCGAGTTGCGCGGTCGGACCGATCCAGTGCGAGAGCCGGAGCTCCCACGCGGCCCTTCGGCGCGTCGGCGCCAGGCCGTAGTTGGGAAGCATCCGCTGCCAGCGCTGTAGCGCCCAGTGGCTCCCGTCCGGCATCGTGCAGCCCCTGACGAACCAGGCCAGCTGCGGCCCTCGGTAACGGCCGCAGATATTGCGGAAGCCCCGCCAGACCGCCCGCCGCTTCGTCTTCCAGCCACCCGAGTAGTCGAGCTTGAACGCCACCTGCGGACGCGAGCGGCTCGGGTGCCGGGCGTTGATGGCGCCCCTCGCGAGCAGGTGGACGCGGGTCCGGCCAACCGTGTACTCGACGAGCGCCTGGCCGGTGCGGTCGACCCTGAGGCGGATCTTGGTGGCGTCTCGGGCGATCAGCTCCGAGCCCTGTGCGGCACCTGGAAGCGCGATCGCGGCAACGAGCACACCGATGAGAGATGCGCGGCGCATCACCATGGCATCGGCCATGATGCCGGACTGCGCCTCCCTCGTCCGAGTCATCCGGTGCGGAGGTGGGGTCCCACCGCAACGACTTTCACCTTGGGCAGTCGGCCGGCGAGCGTGAGGACGATGTCCACCCAGGTGTCGTTGTTGCGCTCGTTGGTCTCCCGGAACCAACCGCCGGGGTCGGCGCGGGCGTACAGGCGATAACGGCCGGCCGGTAACCCGGTGATGTCGAGCCGCTGATCCGGGAGCGTCCACTGGTAGGGATCGGACCAGCCGGGCGAGAGACCCATCGTCACGACGCGCATCCCCCTCGTGCCGCAGGTCGTGCGCGCGAAGCGGGGCTTCGCGGCGCGCTTGCGGATCTGCAGCTGGTCGAAGAAGCAGTAGCCGACCTTCGCGTAGCGACGCACGACTCTGCCGCCTGGCAGCCTTCGCAGCTCGTACGTCGCCCCCAGCTGGATGTGCCAATGGTCGTGGCCGTGTCCCCCGAAGACGAGCCGGCCGGGGATCGGGATCTCGGAGAGCCTGCCGTTCCGCTCGCGGAAGCGCTGCGTCACCCGCCAGTGGTCGGAGTCGGCGGCGACCGCCCGTAGCACGAAGGCGCCCGGCCCGGCGTTGGCGATCGACGCCGTGAACAGGAGGCCGAAATTCGTGCCCGACTGGCTCTTGCCGACGATCAGCTCGGTCAGCCGTGGCATGCGCAGATCGGGCAGCACCGGGTCACGTGGAGCCTGGAGGAGGAGGAGCGGCGACGGCTCGTCGTCGTCCAGCACCAGGAAGAGGCCGATGGCGAGCAGCGGAACCGCGGCCGCAACGGCAGCCAGGAGACCCCGACGCGACCACCAACGGCGCACCTGCGCACCATAGAGGTGGCGTCGGCCCCGGCGCTTCGTACACTGCGGGGTATGAAGGTCGTGCTTTTCTGCGGCGGGCTCGGCCTGCGCATGGGCGAAATGACGGAGCGCCTGCCGAAGCCGATGGTGCGGATCGCCAACCGGCCGATCCTCTGGCACATCATGAAGTACTACGCGCACTTCGGGCATCGCGAGTTCGTGGTCTGCCTCGGGCATCAGGCGGAGGTCATCAAGCAGTACTTCCTCACGTACAACGAGGCGCTGACCAACGATTTCACGCTGTCGGACGGCGGCGCGACGATCGAGCTCGCGAGCAGCGATCTCACGAACTGGCGCATCACGTTCGTGAACACCGGGTTGCAGTCCAACGTCGGGGAGCGGCTGCGCCGCGTGCGCGCGCACGTCGCCGGTGACGACTACTTCCTTGCCCACTACGCCGACACGCTCACCGACGCGCCGATCCCGGCGATGATCGCGTCGGTCAAGGAGGCAGGGAAGGTCGCGACGTTCCTCAGCATCCGCCCCACCAACTACTCGTTCCACACCGTCGCCTCGACGGACGAGGGTCGCGTCTCTTCGATCAAGGACATCACCACGGCCGACATCTGGGTCAACGGGGGGTTCTTCGTCCTGCGCTCGGACATCTTCGAGTACATGAACCCGGGCGAGGAGCTCGTCCACGAGCCGTTTCAGCGGCTGATCGAGAACGATCTCCTGATGACGTACCGCCACGACGGGTTCTGGGCGCCGATGGACACGCTCAAAGACCGCCAGACGCTGGAGGATCTCGCCTCGAGCGGCAACGCGCCGTGGACGGTCTGGGAGCGCGAGCCCGGCACGGGCAGCTGACGCCGTGCTCGACCTCGCGATCGGCCGCCCCAACCTCCGCGTGCTCGCGATCGGCGCGCACTCGGACGACATCGAGATCGGCTGCGGAGCGACCATGCTCGACCTGGCGCGCGCTCTGCCGGGCGCCCACGTGACGTGGGTGGTGCTCAGCGGCGGCCGGGAGCGGGCGGAGGAGGCGCGTGCGAGCGCCGAGGCGTATCTGACCGGAGTCGCGTCCGACATCCGCCTCACCGCCTTCCGTGACGCGTTCTTCCCCCACGATCCGGGCGTGAAGGAGTACTTCGAGACGCTCAAGGAGGTCGAGCCGGATCTCGTGCTCTGTCACGCGCGTCACGACCTCCACCAGGACCACCGGGTCGTGTCCGAGCTGGTCGGCAACACCTTTCGAGACCATCTCGTGCTCGAGTACGAGATCCCGAAGTACGACGGCGATCTCGGCGCACCGAACGTGCTCGTGCCGGTGTCGGAGGACGCGGCGCGCCGCAAGGCCGCGCTGTTGATCGAGCACTTCGCCTCGCAGCGCAGCAAGTACTGGTTCACCGAGGAGCTCTTCCTCGGCCTGATGCGGGTACGCGGGGTCGAAGCCCGCTCCGAGACTGGATTCGCCGAAGGCTTCCACGGGCGCAAGCTGCGTGTGGACTTCGGGGTCGCGCCGTGAACGCCGAGTCGATCGGAGGGCCTCTCCCGGCCTCGCCGCCGCCTGGGCTCTGCCCCTCGTGCCGCTCGCCGCGCCTGTATCCGGTCACGCGCATGCGCGGGCCGGTGCACACGTCGAAGCTGCTCGCCGACCGCGCGTCCGCGGTTGCCTACCCGACGGGCGAGATCGCGATCTCCGGCTGCGAAGAGTGCGGGCTGCTCACGAACACGACCTTCGACGCACCACATCACGACTACACGGCCAGCTACGAGGAGGTGCAGGCGTTCTCGCCGCGCTTCGTCGCCTACGCCACCGACCTTGCGGAGCGGCTTACCGAGCGTCATGGGCTGCGCGGCGGTCACGTGTTCGAGATCGGCTGTGGGCAGACCGACTTCCTGCGCATCCTCTGCGACGTGGCCGGTGCCACGGCCGAGGCCGTCGATCCGAGCTGGCGCCCGTCCGACCTGCCGCAGGAGTGGCGAGGTCGCATCTCCGTGGAGCGTTCGTTCTTCGACCGCGCGGCGATCGGCACCCGGCCCGATCTCGTCGTCTGCCGGCACACGCTCGAGCATGTGCACGACGTCAGATGGTTTCTCGGGGAGCTGCGTGAAGCGCTCGCGCCCTGGCCCGAGACTCCGGTCGTGTTCGAGATCCCGGAGACCGCGCGCATCCTGCGGGCCGTCGCCTTCTGGGACGTCTACTACGAGCACTGCTCGTACTTCACCCCCGGCTCGCTGGCACGCGCTTTCCGGCACGCCGGCTTCAGGCCGACCGCGCTCGAGCTCGGCTTCGACGACCAGTACGCGCTCGTCACCGCCGTTGCCGGGGAGGGGGACAAGCCGCTCGCGCTCGAGGAGCCTGCGTCCGCGATGGATCGCGAGGCCTCGCTCTTCGCCGGCAAGCTCGACGAGCAGCGCGCCTACTGGGTGGAGAGGCTGGGGTCGCTGCACGCGGCGGGCAAGACGAGTGCGATCTGGGGTGCAGGCTCGAAGGGCGTCGGCTTCCTGGCCGCCCTCGGCCTCGGGCCCGAAGTCGCCTGCGCCGTCGATCTCAATCCGTCCAAGCACGGCATGTACCTGCCCGGGACGGGCCACGAGATCGTGCCGCCCGAGCGGCTGCTCGAGCTTCGCCCCGACGTGGTCGTGGTGATGAACCCGGCCTACCTCGCCGAGATCAGCGCCAACGTGGCCGAGCTCGGTCTCGACGCCGACGTGGTGGCGTTGTAGGCCGCGTCTCCGTCAGGCGTCGAGCAGGGGCCAGGCCCGATCCTTGTCGGACACGACGGCGCGCTCGCGCGGCCAGGCGACGCCGATCGCTGGATCGTCCTGACGCACGCCCCGCTCGGCCGCAGGGGAGTAGAAGCCGGAGGCCAGGTACATGATCTCGGTGTCGTCCACGAGTGTCTGGTATCCCGCCGCGCAGACCGGCGGGATGTACAGGCCTCGCCGGTTGTCGGCCGTCAGTTCGACGCCGAACCACTGCCGGTACGTCGGCGATGTCGATCGCATGTCGACGACAACGTTGAACGTCGCACCGCGCACCGTCCGGAAGAACTTCGCTTCCGGGGCCGCGACGTCCTGAAAGTGCAGACCGCGTGTCGTGCCCGCGGCCACGCTATGCGCCAGGTTGGCGTTGACGACGTGCGGCTCGAGGCCGTGTTCGGCGAACTCACGGGCGCAGAAGGCGCGTGCGAAGAAGCCCCGCTCGTCTCCTCGCGGCTCGAGCTCGACGACGAACGCGCCTGTGACCGGCGTCTGCTCGAACCGCATCAGCCGAGCCAGCGAAAGTCCGCGTCGATCTGACCCGTGTCGAGCAGGTACTTGATCTGCTTGAGCCTGGTGTACCCGCGCCAGCCGAAGTCGTCGGCCGACATGGCGATGCGCTCGAACACCTCATGGAGCTCGGCCGCGCCCTTGACGGCGTCCCACTCGCACGTGAATCCGGGGAGCCGGCTGTTGATCTTGTCGAACGAGACGCGATAGCTCCTCGTATCCGGACCGCCACCGGGCGCGAACGTCAGCTCGCAGCCGGGAAACTCGTCCGCCACGATTTGCGCGATCTCCCGCACCTGGTAGTTGGCGGTGGAGGAGCCGACGTTGTAGATCTCGTTGTGGATGAGCTCGCGCGGCGCCTCGACCGCGCAGGCGATGGCGCGGGCCATGTCGCGGATGTGCACGAAGGGCCGCCATGGAGTGCCGTCGCTCTCCATGCGAATCTCCTTCACCGTCCAGGCGAGGGCCGAGAGGTTGTTGAGGACGATGTCGAAGCGCATCCGTGGCGAAGCCCCGTACGCGGTCGCGTTCCGGAGAGAAACAGGCGAGAAGTCGTCGCCCGCCATCTCGGAGAGGTCACGCTCGACGAGCGTCTTGCAGACGGCGTACGCGGTCTGCGGGTTGGTCGGCGACGTCTCGTCCACCAGCTCCTGCTCCGCGATCCCGTACACGCTGCAGGAGGACATGTACACGAACCGCTCGATCCCGATCTGTCTGGCCAGCCGCGCCAGGTGCAGCGAGCCGAGGTGGTTGATGTCGTAGGTGATCTGGGGGTTGAGCTGTCCCACCGGGTCGTTCGAGAGCTCGGCCATGTGCACGATCACGTCCACGCCCGCGAGATCCTCCGCCGTGACGTCCCGGATGTCCTTCGCGAGCGTCCGTGGGGTCTGCGCTGCCCCGTTGCGGTAGAGATACCCGGCTTTGTGAAAGCCCGTGTCGCAGCCGATCACCTCGTGGCCACGCTCGATCAGTGCGCCGGGCACGACGGCGCCGACGTATCCCTCGGTCCCCGTGACGAAGACGTTCATGCTCTCACCATAGCCAGGTCACGTCGTCTGTCACGCGCCATCGCGGTCGGCCGGACGGCCAGGTAAGACCCTCCCAATTGGGGGGTAAAACGCTTGTAGGGTGCCTCGATCGAGGGATGGCCCGGCCCCCTAACGGGTCATAGAGTCAGAACGAGCGTAAAAAAACTGCGTCGGAGACCCCAATCCGACCTGCCCTGTATCTAACATGGGCGCCGTTCACTGAGGCGCCCGTCTGTGAAGTCGAGAGAGGGAGAGGGAACATGTCCGGATTGAAAGCACGATGGAGGCGGAGGCGGGCGAGAGCCCTGCTCGGTCTCGCCGTCGTCACGGCCTTGGTCGGCGGGGTCAGCGCCTCGGTTGCCGTTGCCTATGATGGCACTGCCGACTCCACGCTGGTCGTGCAGGGCTCCCCGTCCTGCCCGAACGGCACGACAGGCGCCGGCTCGTTGGCGATCGATCCGTGGAACGCCCCGAACGGGACCGTCTACAACGGCTGGATGACGATCTCGAACGCCTCGACCACGTCGTTCGACTGGGCCCTGACGACGCTCGGCGCCGACAGTACGGATCCCGCGGTCGTCATCGTCACGGGCAGTGGCTCGTCGGTCATCTACACCTACGACTACACGGCCGGCGGCCTGGACGACTCCGACGCAGGGCTGACGGCGCCCGACGGTGTCGCCATCACCCGTGTCCAGTTCTGTCTCAACCAGAAGGAAGGCCACGAACCACCTCCGACCATCCGTGTGCGCAAGGTCGTTTCCGGCAGCAACGACAGTCCCACCGGCTTCACCTTCACGGTCAACGGGACGACGTACCGCTTCGAGAGCGACGGCGAGAACCTCGTCTCCGTCCCTGCGGGTACGTACGACGTCGTCGAGGTCGAGGCGAACGCGAACGGGTACGTCACGACCTATGACGGCTGCTCGCAGGTGGCAGTGCAGGCAAATCAGAACCAGGCGCCGTTGTGTGTGATCACGAACACAAAGACGCCTCCGCCTCCGCCTCCGCCTCCGCCGCCTCCGCCGCCTCCGCCTCCGCCTCCGCCGCCTCCGCCGCCTCCGCCGCCTCCGCCGCCTCCGCCTCCGCCTCCGCCACCTCCGCCTCCGCCGCCTCCGCCACCTCCGCCACCTCCACCACCTCCACCTCCACCTCCCCCGCCGATCGATGTGGCGATCCAGAAGGATGCGACGACGCCGACCCCGCTCAACGGGACGGTCACGTACACCCTGACGGTGCGGAACGTGGGGACGACGACGGCGACGAACGTCCAGATCGGTGATCCGGCACCGGCGACCGGAGGCATCGAGTACCAGAGTGCGACGCCTCCGGCGGGTGTCACCTGCTCGGTCACGACGGCTCTCGTGACCTGCACAGGCCCTGCCTCCTTCCCGGCGGG
>JBJXGY010000051.1:0-50327 GCA_046160185.1 Gaiella sp.
AGCAGCCGCTTCGGATCGTGGGCGACGGCCACCGGCTCCTCGGCCACGGTGAACAGGGCACGGCATTTCGCCAACCGCGGACCGACCGGCACGTGGTCGTCCTCCGGCGTGCCCGGTGATCCGGAGACGACGTAGCCGGCACGCTCGAGCCCGTCGACGGCCGTCCGAAGCTCGGCCTCTGACCGCTCGATCGCAGCCCGGTAGACCGGAAGCGCCTCTCGCGAGAAGCCATGGCAGCCCGCGCCCACGGTGAGCCCGCCCGGCGCCACGCGGGCGAACAAGCCCGACACCGCAGTCTTGCGCTCGCCGTGCCAGAACCAGAAGTCGAGATGATCCTTGTACGGCGTCTTGTCCTTGGAGAACCGGATGTCGCGGTTGATGCGGAAGATGGAGCCGTTGATCCGCGGTTCAGCGCTGATGCCTGGCGCGATGGTCTCGAGCAGCGGCGCCGCGGCCTCGACGAAGCCCTTGCCCGCCTCGACGTACGCGGCGTCGTAGCGCGCGCGGTTGGCGTCGAACCAGGTTTTCGCGTTGTTCTGGCCGAGCTCCCGGAGAAACGCGACGGTGTCCTTCGGGAACGCGAAGCCTGCGGTCACTTCTTCTTGGGCTTTGGCGCCTTGGGAGGGAGGGCCGCACTGTTGGCGAGGGCCTTCTCCGCCCAGCCCCGGGCCGAACTGTCGTCGAGGCCGGCGGGGAGGGTGAGGTAACCGCCCATCGGCCGCTCCGCCGGCCCGAATCCGGCGCCCCCCGCAGCCTTCAGTGCCACGAGGTCGCTCTCGCCGAGCTTGACGCCGACGTCGGCGCCGAACAGGCCCATGAACATGTTCCCGTTCACGAACGCACCGAGGTTTCCGAACATCGGCTTCACCTCGACCCCGGGCGCGTCGGGGACGAGCGACCGAAAGCGCTCCTTGTCCGCCTCGCTCGGCTTCGCGATCTGCACCTCGGGATCGTGCCACACGCAGCACTGCCACCGATAGAAAAACGGGCGAATGCAGATCAGCTCAACCCGCATAAACCCCCCACTATCCAGCCGAAGAGCACCGCCCCGGCCCCGACGATGGTGGACGGCGGGACCAACAGCCAACCGTCGTGAAGCGCGCCGCGCCTGACGCGCTTGACGGTCGGCACGATAGCGATCAGAGCCGTCAGACCAGATGCGATGCCGACGACGACCGCGAGATCCCATAACCACGCGTCAGTATTCGGGCAGCGGCCGCCCGTCCGTTGGTTCTCGTGATCGGGACCGAAAACGAGCAGGGCGCCGCCAACCACGCATAGTCCCGCCGCGCCCAGGACGACAGCCTTGATCCCACGAGACAGCTCGTTGCTCATGAACGCAGCCTGCGTTCGCTTGAGGAAAGAAGCAACACCTCGGCCCGAGCGTCTAGAGCGTCTCTTCAGAGACGCTTCCTAGCCCGCGGAGAGAAAGCCCCCTCTGAAGAGAGGCTCGGCCCCCCACCCTCGGGTCGGGAGGCTGCAGTAGGCCGAGGCTCAGTTGCGCTCGGTGTAGATCTGCCCGCAGGGGAGCGGCGGCAGGCCGTAGCGGCGAGCGTTGTCCTCGATGATGTAGTAGCCGGAGAGGAGGCACCCGACGTCGCGGGACTGCTGATCGGCGATGCGGGAGCGGAACTCGCTCGTCTCCTGAAAGATCGCGTTCGTCTCGTTGAGCAGCTGGATGGCGGCGCGCGTGCGCTGCGCGATCGCTCCGCTCGGATCCCAGCTCCGCCAGGAGCGGAGGAGCCCGACGCCGACAGCAGGATCGGAGCCGACCGGAACGCCGATACCGCTGAAGTAGAAGTTCCAGAGGAAATTGCTGTACTTCTCGGGGCTGTCCGTCCCCACGGTCGCGAGGCCCGTCCAACGCCGGCCGCCGACGCGGTAGTCGTACTGCAACATCCCGGACGACGTGAACGATGGGAGGGCGCCGTCCACCAGCACTCGCCGCACGCGCATGTTGGTGATGCCCGGGACGAGCCTGGGGATGATCTGCGTCAGCGCCTGGACGGCTGAGAGATAGGGCCCGACGATGACGGTCGACGGCACCGCCCCGGGTGCGGAGAGGGGGATGTTGACCGACAGGCCGAAGACGAAGGCACCGCGCGGGCTCGAGCCGTCGATCCTGCCCTGGCCGCTCTGGATGATCCAGTCGTTCCCGGCAGGGACGAGCGCGGTCGCCCCACCGTCGGGCGCGCGATACGGACGCAGCGGGATCGACTGCTGGGTCTGCGCCTTGGGTGCCCGCAGCCCGACACCGCCACGGGCGGAGAGACCGATCGCGCGCAGCGCCTCCAGCGCGACAGGCACGCCGCGGGACGTGTTGGCCGTCACGGCCAGCCGCTTGCCGACCCGCTCGACGACGAAGTGGTCGTTCCTGCCGCCGCCCGCGACGGCGCCCACGAAGTGCCGCGCGTCGCCGGCCCGCACCAGCACGCGGCCGCGCAGAGCCTGCATCAGGGCCGACCCCACCTGGCCCGGTGTCGCGTTCGTGACGAGCCACGCGACGCTGATCGTGACGTTCCCCTTACGCAGCAGGTACACCCCGTTCCGCAGCCCGAGGGAGAACCCCGGAGGCGCCTCGACCGTGAAGCCCGACTGCGCGTGGCGGAGCTTCACCGCCGCCCGCTCCGCACCGGTCACGGCCGCCGCAGCCGCGCCGCACACCGCCAGCAACGTCAACGCAACGCCAAGCACGACTCGCCGCCGGATTGCCTGCATCTCTCCCCTTACCCGCGTTGTCCCGTTTGAGACCCGGGGACCGTAGCACCGCGCCCGACCCGCGACAACCCCCCGAGTGGCCAGGGTCAGAGCACCAGTTCCGCCAGCAGCCGGAGCGCTTCAGGCTGTCGCGCCTGGAGAAGCAGTGACGTGACTCCGCTCTCGCGCCAGGCGGCCAGCCGGTCGGCGATCCGAGCCTTGTCGCCCACGAGGGCGACCTCGTCCACCAGCGCGTCCGGCACCGCGGCGGCCGCCTCTTCGCGCTTCCCGTCGAGGAAGAGGTCCTGGATCACGACAGCGTCTGCCTCGAAGCCGTAGCGGCACGCGAGACGGTTGTAGAAATTCTGGCCGCGGGCGCCCATGCCGCCCACGTAGAGGGCCAGCAGCGGGCGCACGAAATCCCGAGCGAGCCCGATGTCGTCGCCCACGACCACCGGGACCATGGCGGCCACGTCGAAGCCTTCCGGGCGCCCGCCCCGCACCGTCCACCCCTCCTCCAACGCCGGCAGGTGCGTCTCGTGGAAGCGCTCCGGCGAGAAGAAGATGGGCAGCCAGCCGTCGGCGATCTCGGCGGCGAGCGCGACGTTCTTCGGGCCGATCGCGGCCAGGTAGAGGGGGATGTCGGGTCGCGGCCGCAGGATCAGCTTGAGCGGCTTGCCGAGACCCCTCGCGCCCTCGCCGGTGTAGGGGATGTCGTAGTGCTCGCCGTGGTGCTCCAGCGGCGTTTCGCGGCGAAGCACGGTACGCACGATCTCGACGTACTCGCGGGTGCGCACCAGAGGCTTGCCCCAGCGCTGACCGTGCCAGCCCTCCGCCACCTGGGGGCCGGAGGTACCGAGACCGACGAGGGCGCGGCCGCCCGAGAGCACGTCCAGCGTGGCGGCCGTCGCCGCCGTCGCCGCCGGAGAGCGCGCGGGCATCTGGGCGATCCCCGTTCCCAGCAGCACGTGCTCGGTGCGGGCGGCGATCCAGGCGAGCGGTGTGAACGCATCTGCGCCGTAGGCCTCCGACGTCCAGACCGAGTGGAAGCCGAGCCGGTCGGCCTCGACGGCCAGTGCGACGTCACGGAGCGGGTCGTCGTAGCCGAGGTGCAGGCCGAGGCGCACGCGCGGATCCTACGCTCGGGCCACGTACAGGCGCACGGCGAGCGGGCCGATCGTGTCCGAGATCGTGTCCCCGTCCGCTCGCACCGTGCGCCCACTCTCCAGCTCCCGAAGCTCCCGGCCCCCGAGACCGGGAACCGTTACGCGCAGCGGCCGCCCCGCTCGGGTCGGGTTGGCGACCGCCACGAGCAGCGCACCGCCTCCGCGCCGGGCGCCCGCGCGCAGCGGCGACTTCACCTCGGCAGAGAGCCGCTCGCCCGTCAGCGCCGGCGTCAGCGCCGCCGACTCTTCCGCCACCCTCGCGATCGCCTTCTCCACCTCGGCCGTCCACCCGGTGGGGAAGAACCCGAGACCCTGCGCGCCGCCCGCGAACGCGAGCCACGACTCGAGGCGCACCGTCTGCGGGGTGATCGCCACCTCACCGTCCGTGCCGCACTTCATCGCCGCCGCCTCGATCCACTGGAACGTGGGCTTCCCTGGTGCGAGCGCGACGAGCTCCTGCTGCGACTCGAACACCTCGCCGATCCGCTCCGGGCGGCACCACTCCTGCAGCGGGTAGAGGTCGAAGCCGACGACGTCGGACGCGGCAATCAGGCCGGGCACCATGCCGCGACCCTCGGGCAGCGGCGCAGCACCGCTGTAGAAGTGGTTGGTCAAGGTGAGGAACACCGGTCGCATCGGAACAGGGGGGAGGTTCTCGCCTCGGTAGCCGTGTGCGTCCGCCTCGTCGGGATGAAACCAGCCGATCGCCTCGCCCGGCCCGCCCGCCGCGTCCGCCCCGGTGCCGGCCGACAGCGCCCGGCCGGCGGCCGCCGACACCTGGGCCTCCAGGCCGCCGCACGGGTTCGCGGCCAGCAGGTTCACGCCCGGGACGAGCGCGGTCTGGATCAGATCCGAGCAGAGGCCCCAGCTCATGAGCGGCACCCAGGGCTCGCCGTCCAGGCGCAGCACGCCACCGTCGGTGGTCGCCACCGGGCGGGTCGTCACCGCTGGTGTCGTGAACCCGAGCTGCTCCGTTCTCGACACGCCGCCCTCGGACAGCTCCAGCCAGGCGGCATAAGTCCGGCCCGGGGTCAGCGAGCCGATGGGCACGGCGTGGCTCGTGGACGGGCCTGAAGCGGGAAGCCAGCGGGTCGGCCCGAGCGAGGTCGTTCCCACGGCCACGCGAAGTGTCGACGGGACGGCGGTCGACCAGGTGAGCATGCCCGCGAACGGCGTCAACCCGACGACGGCTGGAGAAGCGGGCGTGGGCGGCGTCGGGGCGGGAGGTGGGGGAGCAGGTGTGGTGACCGTGGGCGGCAGCGCGGCGGTCGGGGGCGTGGGCGGTTCGGAGGGAACCGAGGATGCCCGATTGGACCCCCCCGAGCCGAGCCACAGCCCGAGCGTGATCCCCGCGACGAGCAGTCCGAGCAGAACGAACAGAGCGGGAAGCCGGTCGCGCCGCACGCCCCACAGCCTACGTTCGGAGGATCACTTGCCCGTGAAGCGGGGCTCCCGCTTCTCGATGAACGCCGTCACGCCCTCGAGGCCGTCCTCGCTGCGCAGACAGCGCATGAACCCGTCGGCCTCGCGGCGCAACCCGTCCTCGATCGGCAGGTCGCGGGTGGCCCGTCCGAGCTCCCGCAGGACGCCGAGCGCGACGGGGGAACGAGAAGCGATGGTCTGCGCGATCGCCGTCGCCGCCTCGAGCACATCGGCGCGGGGCACGACCTTCTCCACCAGACCCCAGTCGTAGGCGGTGGCGGCGTCGACGAAGTCGCCGGTCATGCTGAGCAGCATCGCGCGGCCGCGCCCGACGAGCCGCGGCAACCGCTGCGTGCCGCCGCCGCCGGGGATCAATCCGAGCTTGATCTCGGGCAGGCCGAGTTGGGCGTCATCCGAGCAGACGCGGATGTCGCAGCACATCGCGAGCTCGAGACCGCCGCCGAGGCAATAGCCGGCGATCGCCGCCACGACCGGGGTGCGGGCGGAATCCATGCGGTTGCCCAGACGTTGCAGGGCGCGGGCCGAGCCACCCTCGGGCGCCTCCACGTCGCGTAGCGCCGGGAACTCCTTGATGTCGGCTCCGGCCACGAACGCCCGCTCACCTGCGCCGGTGAGCACGATCGCGCGGACCTCGTCGCTCTCGTCGAGCCGGTCGATCTCTGCTTCCAGCTCGACCAGCAGGTCGTTCGCGAGCGCGTTCAGCGGTGGATTGTCGATGGTCACGACGGCGACTGCGCCGTCCAGCGATGTCGAGATGTACGTCATCTGCGCTCCTTGGGCTCTTCGTTAGATGAGTGCGTCTGCGATCTCCGCCAGCAGCCTGCGCGGCGACGCTTCCCAGGTCCGGAGACCGAGGGCACGCTTGTAGAGGCGGTTCAGCGGGTGCTCCCACGTGAAGCCGATGCCGCCGTGCACCTGGATCGACCGCTCGCAGGCGGTCACGCCGGCCTCGGTGGCCTGGGCCTTTGCCGCCGCGGCCATGAGCGGCGCGTCCTCCGAGCCGGCCGCCACGCACGATGCGGCGTGCAGGGTGAGTGAGCGTGCGAGCTCGAGCTCGGCGAACGACGTGGCCAGGGGATGGGCGATCGCCTGATAGCTCCCGATTGGACGGCCGAACTGCTCGCGCGCTCGAGCGTACGAGACCCCCAGCTCGAGCGCCCGCGACCCCGCACCCACGGCCTCGGCGGCGAGCACCACCAGGGCTCGCGTGCGAAGTGCCGGCAAGATCTCCGCGCCCGACAGCCGCCGGCCGCTCTCGCCGCCCTGCAGGATGCCGAGCGGCCGCGTCTCGTCCTGCGAGTCGAACAGCGCGCGGTCGGCGCCGACGAGCTCGTAGATGCCGTCGCCGCCGACGATCGCGACCCGGTCGGCGCAGTCGAGCCCGAGGACGAGCGGGCCGAGCGCGAGCGTCCAGCTCGCCTTCCCTGCGGCGACCGCTTGCTGCTCGTCCAGCGGCAGCGCCGGCAGCGCAAGCATCGAGGCCAGAAAGGGCCCCGGTGCGGCGATCCGGCCGAGCTCCTCGTGGAGCAATACCTCCTCCACGAACCCGAGGCCGGCGCCTCCGCTTTCCTCCGGCAGCGACACCCCGAGCCAGCCGAGACCGGCCAGCTCGGCCCACGAGGGAGCCGGGGTCGAGGCCAGGAACGCTCGGGCCGAGTGCGCCAGCTCGATCTGGGTGGGGGAGAGCACGCCGTTCACCGGCTCCTGGGCAACCCGAGCACGCGCTCGGCGACGATGGAGCGGAGGATCTCCGAGGTGCCGGCCTCGATCGTGTTGCCCCGGCTCCGCACCTGCTGCCGCTGCCACCAGCCGCCGTACGGCGCGCTCTCGCCGACGAGGAGGCCGTCCACGCCGAGCAATTCCTGGCCGAGCGCGGCAACGCGCTGGCTCGCCTCCGACCACATCAGCTTCAGGATCGACCCCTCTGGCCCGGGGCTCCCGCCGGCGGCGCCTTCGAGGGCGCGATGGGCTGTGTGGCGCAGCGCCTGCAAGGTCACCCATTCGGAGGCGATCGCCTCGCGCTGAGACGGCGAGGCGCCCCGGTCGCGCGCCAGCTCGAGCAGTCTTCTCACAGCGACGTCCAGTCGTGCAACGAGCGCCACTCCGAACGTGCCTCTCTCATGGAGTAGCGTGGTCACGGCGACGCGCCAGCCGTCCCCGACCTCGCCGAGGACATCGGACTCCGTGACCTCGACGCCGCTCAAGAAGATCTCGTTGAACTCCTCGTCGCCGGTGAGTTGGCGGAGCGGGCGCACCTCCACGCCCGCCGAGCGCATGTCGAGCAGAAACATCGTCAGCCCGGCGTGCCCCTGGGATTCCGGATCCGTGCGCGCCAGCAGCAGACAGCGATCGGCGACGTGGGCATACGACGACCACACCTTCTGCCCGTCCAGCCTGAAGCGGTCGCCGTCCCGGCGTGCCGCGGTGCGCAGAGCCGAGAGATCGCTGCCTGCGTCGGGCTCCGAAAAACCCTGGCACCAGATCTCGCGCGCGTCGAGCAGCGGGGACAAGAACCGTCGTTTCTGGGCGTCGGTTCCGCAGGCGATGATCGTCGGCCCGACCATGTTGAGCCCGATCACGTTGACGTGGTCGGGGGCGCCCGCAGCTGCCAGTTCCTCGAGCACGATTGCCTGCCGGGAGGCGGACCCGCCCGCGCCACCGTACTCCTGGGGCCACGTCAGCCCGGCGTACCCCGCCGCGTGCAGCGCCGCGCTCCAGGCACGAAGCGGTTCCAGATCCTGGGTGCGCAGACCGAAGCCGTAGCCCGCGAGATCGGGCGGGAGGTGCTCGGAGATCCAGGCGCGGACGGTCGCGCGAAACTCCTCGTCAGGGGACGCCGACACGCACCTGACTCTACGTGCGGGGTTCGCGCACACGGGGCGTGCGCTGTCAGCGCATCAGTGCAGACACGGCCGCCACGACGCCGGCGACGCCGAGCGCGAGCAGCGCCACCACCGGGAGCCAGGCCGCCTCGGTTCCTCCCCAGGCGTGCCCGAGCAGTTGTGCCCCTCCGATCACGAGGAACGCGAGACCGAAAGCGAGCTGGCCCAGTCTAACCACGGCGCACCGTCCCTTCTCCGAAACCGAGGTCGAGGTCGATCACGAGGCGGCCGGCAGACGAATCCCCGTTCCCGGGGACGGTTGTCTCACCGTCCTGGAACAAACCTTCGATGCGTCGTCCGAACGCGACGATCTCTCCGCCGTCGACCGAGCTCCGCACCAGCACTTCCGGCTCGTCGGGTGCGATGATGGTCACCGCGCCGAAACCGACCTTCACCTTGACCTTGCGCGTCTCGCCGTCCGCGAGCTCGAGCAGCGACAGGTTGAGCGTCAACTCCCCCGCGCCGAGGTGATACTCCGTGCGCAGATCGCCGGCCGACAGTGGCGTGTACGAACGGACTCCGGTGCCGTCGTCGATGATCGGCTGGGCGGCACGCACCGTGAGCAGCGCGAGTGTGAGCACCAACCCGACGACGACCAGGCCCACCGCACGCGCGACGAACGCGGATACGACGAGCCCGAGACCGACGATCACGACGGAGGCGGCGATCACGTCTGCCGCGTCGAGACCTTCCCCGATCTCGGCCAGCACCGCGGCGACTCCTGCCCCGAGCGTGATCGCGACGAGGCTCAGCACACCGGCCGTGACCCCCCTGCGCGCTGGCGCAGAGTGTCGGGCGACGGACGAAGCAGACGGGGCCGGTTCGGCCCCGTCCGCTGCGATCTGCGGTGTCACGGCGGTGTCCGCGGTCTCGTCGATCTCGGCGGTTGGCGTGTCCGGCGCGCGGAGCAGCGGGGCGGCCGGTGGTGGGGACGGCGGCGGCGTTACCGGCCATGAGCTGTCGCCGGGAGTCGACGCGCCGGGCGGTGCGTCGTTGCGAAAACGTCCGAGGAGCAAGATCCCACCGACGACCAGAGCCGCGGCGGCGACAGCGCGCGTCCCACCGCCGAGCCCGTGCCAGCCGAAGAGGAGGGCGACTCCGACCACCAGGCCCGCGACACCGACGATCGCCCAGGTGTCGAGCGGTGTGGCGGGAGTGACGCTCGGCGCTTCGCCACGAGGCATCACAAGCCAGCAGATCAGGTAGAGCAGGACGCCGATGCCGCCGGCGGCGGTGAGCACGAGGAAGGCGATGCGCACGATGGTCGGGTCGATGCCCAGGTAATGGCCGATCCCCGCGGCGACGCCGGCGAGCTTGCGGTCCGAGGTGCGGACCAGACGACGGGGGGTCGAGGGTGGGAGCGTGCTGTCGGTGGTGGTGTTCTGCATGGCTGCATCGTCCATGACCGACGCCCCATGGGCAATCCGCGAAACCCCGGGCCGTCCCCCGAGAGGCTCAGGGATCGCTCAGGGGGAATACCCAGCGACTGCGCACCGCGTTGCTGGAATGATCAGATGGTGGAGATGTCGATCCGCACCCGCCCGGCGCGCCTCCCGATCCCGCCGCTTCGCCAGGAGGGGCGCCTGGTCGCCGGGGTTGCCTCCGGTCTGGCCGATGCGCTTCGCGTCGATCCGCTCGTCGTGCGTGCGGGCTTCGTCGCGCTGACCGCCGCCGGTGGCGTCGGCCTCGTGCTCTATGCGGTGGCGTGGGCGGTGATGGCGCTTGCCCCGCCGGCTCCCGCGCGGTCAGGCCACCTCGAAGGGCTCGGCCGGCGCGAGCGGATCCTCGGCGTCGCGCTCGTCGTCGTGGGATTGGCGCTCCTGGTGCAGAGCCTCGATCTCGGTTTCGACAGCTCGGTGGCTCGCCCCGTCGGACTCGTCGGTCTCGGCCTGCTGATCGCGTGGCATCGCGGACGGCTTGGTGCGGTGCTCGACGACGAACGCTCGACGCTGATCCGCATCGTCGGCGGGCTGGTGCTCGTGGGTACCGGAATCGTGGGGTTCATCGCCCTCAATCTCGATCTTGCCCAAGCGCGGGACACCCTCTTCCTCTCCATCGCGGTCGTCGCCGGGCTCGCACTCGTTGCTGCCCCGTCCATCGCCGGGCTCGTACGCGATCTCGGCGCCGAGCGGCGGCAGCGCATCCGGTCCGAGGAGCGGGCGCGCGTCGCCGCGCACCTGCACGACTCCGTCCTGCAGACGCTGGCGCTGATCCAGCGGAGCGCCGGCGACCCCACGCGGATGGCCGCTCTGGCCCGAACGCAAGAGCGCGAGCTTCGCTCCTGGCTCTACGGGACGGAGGAGGACCGGCGCGCGGGCACGATCCGCGGCCTGCTGGAACGCGCGTGCGACGGGGTCGAGCGGCTGCACGGAATCCCGGTCGAGCTCGTCGTGGTCGGAGGCGAGCAACCGGCGAGCGAGGCGGTCGTCGAGCTCGTGGCTGCGGCGCGCGAGGCCGTGATCAACGCGGCCAAGCACTCGGGCGCGCACCAGGTCGACGTGTACGCGGAGACCACGCCGGGATCCCTCGACGTGTTCGTCCGTGACACGGGCGACGGCTTCGACCCCGATGGGATCCCCGGTGACCGGCTCGGCATCCGCGAGTCGGTGCTCGGCCGGATGGAGCGGATCGGCGGCACAGGTCGCGTCCACTCCGCGCCCGGTGAGGGCACCGAGATCGAGCTCCACCTGCCACTGACCGGCGGCGCAAGCTGATGCTGCGGGTCGTCGTGGTGGACGATCACGAGCTCGTGCGGGCCGGGGTCAGGGCAGAGCTCGAGGGGCGGGTCGAGATCGTCGGTGAGGCAGGCGACGTCTCGGACGCGATTACGGCCGTCGCGGCGAGCCGGCCGGACGTCGTGCTGCTCGACGTACACCTTCCTGGCGGGGGTGGCGCGTCGGTGATCTCCGGCGTCCAGGCGCAGCACGTCGAGACGCGGTTCCTTGCGCTTTCGGTCTCGGACGCGGCCGAAGACGTGATCGGCGTGATCCGAGCCGGGGCCCGCGGCTACGTGACGAAGGCGATCTCGGGCGACGAGCTGGTGCATGCCATCGAGCGCATCGCCGCGGGCGATGCAGTCTTCTCGCCTCGCCTCGCGGGGTTCGTGCTCGACGCCTTCTCCTCCGATCCTGTCTCCACCGGCGATCCGGATCTCGACCGGCTCACCCAGCGTGAGCGCGAGGTGATGCGGCTGCTTGCCCGCGGCTATGCCTACAAGGAGATCGCGCGGCGCCTGGGGATCTCGATCAAGACGGTGGAGACCCACGCCTCGGCCGTGCTGCGGAAGCTTCAGCTCTCGAGCCGTAACGAGCTGGCGAGCTGGGCGGCGCGCCGGCGCCTGCTCTGATGTGCGGCCTGTGCTCCGTCTTCCGCCGGCAGCGGGTCAGAGCACCCGGCCGTCGACCAGCCAGCTCGGACCTTGCGTGCCGACGAGGGCGGAGCCGGACAGCGCCCTCCGCACCGTGACTGACGCCTCGATGTCTTCCTCGTCCAGCCGCTCCAGGCAGCGGCGGACCATCCCGGTCGAGGCGCCGTAGCCTGCGCCGCCGCTGCCGCGGAATACGAAACCCGAGAGATCCCGATCACGCGTCGGGTTGAGCGGGGCGCAGAGGAGTGCCGCCCTCGGCAGGAGGGCGGACGAGCCGATGCGCAGCTCGAAGAGCGCGTCGCTCCAATCCGAGGGGAGTGTGGAGAGCGCGGTGTCCCACGAGGCGGCTGCCGCCACCGACCTGCGGGCGGGCTCCGCAGGCTCCTGTTCGCTCGGAGGTGCAGCGGGCGTGATCGTCGCCCAGACACGGTCATCGTCCAGCCGTGAGAAGAGCCGCCGTACCGCCTCCGGTCCTGCCCCGCCCTGTCCGCTTCGGCTGACGGTGACGACCAGCGCGTCGCCGACCCGACCCGCGCCCAGCGACCCGAGCACTTGCGCCGCGCGATCGAGGTCGGACGCAGACTCGGTGGTGAGGGTGAGGCGGAGGCTCTCCCAAGTGTCCGGGAGACCGCCCTCGAGTCCACGCCATTGGTCAGCCAGCTTCATCCGCGATGAGCATAATGACCGCCGATGGGTGAGGCCGAAAGGTACGTACGACCTGCGGACGGCAGTTGATGGCCAACGCGGTCAAGATCCCCCGGCTCGGACAGGGCATGGAATCCGGGACGATCGTGCGCTGGCTGAAGAACGTCGGCGAGCCGGTTCACAAGCGCGAGCCGCTGTACGAGCTCGACACGGACAAGGTGACGCAGGAAGTCGAGGCAGAAGAGGACGGCGTCCTCCTGGAGATCCTGGTGGAGTCCGGTGAGGCCGGCGTGGGGACGACGGTGGCGTGGGTCGGCACCGCCGGCGAGGCTGTTCCGAGCGGAGGCGAGGCCGCCCCGAGCGGAGGTGAGGCCGCCCCGAGCGGAGGTGAGGCCGCGCCGACAGGAGCTGCCGGGGATGGAACGCCCGCGCCTTCCGCGCCCCAGCCCGCAGAGCCCTCCGCCGCCCGTCCTGCGGTCTCCGCGTCCACCCAGGGTGAGCATGCGAAGATCAAGGCGTCGCCGCTTGCGCGGCGCATCGCGCGCGAGCGCGGCATCGACCTGGGCGCGGTTGCCGGCTCCGGCCCCGACGGGCGCATCGTCGCGCGTGACGTCGAGGTCGCCCAGGTCGCCGTGACCGCTACCGCACCGGAGACGGCGACGCCGCCGTCGGCTCCCGCTCCCGCTCCCGTCGCTCCCGCTCCCGGCGAGGCGGAAGTCGTTGCGCTGACGTCGATTCGCCGCACGATCGCGCGCAGGCTCACCGAGGCCTGGACGGCGCCTGTCTTCCAACTGTCGGTGACCGCCGACGCACGGCAGCTCGTGGCGACACGGGAGGCGTTCGTGGCGCAGCTGCGAGAAGGTGAGGCGAAACCGAGCGTCAACGACGTGCTCGTGAAGCTCGCCGCTGTGGCCCTGCTACGGCATCCAGAGCTCAACGCGACCTACGCGGAAGACGCCATCACGCGGTTCGGCTCGGCGCACGTGGGCATCGCGGTGGCGGCTCCCGCCGGGCTCGTGGTGCCCGTGATTCGTTACGCCGAACGACTCACGGTGAGGGAGATCGCGGAGGTCCGCGCAGACCTCGTGTCCCGCGCGCGCGACGGCAAGCTCACGCTCGACGAGATGCAGGGCGGCACGTTCACCATCTCCAATCTTGGCATGTTCGAGATCGATCGCTTCACGGCCGTGATCAACCCGCCGCAGGCGGCAATTCTCGCCGCCGGGTCGGTAGCCAAACGGCCGTTCGTGGTGGACGACCAGCTCGCCGCGGTGGAGACGCTGGAGCTGACGCTCACGTGCGATCACCGTGCGATCGACGGGGCTGACGGCGCCGGATTCCTGCGGACGCTCCGGTCGTTCGTCGAGCTGCCCAGCCTTGCCTTGTGACCGTCGTCGTCCGGCGTGGCGGCGCGCACGACCTCCGTTTCCTCCGTGACATGCTCCACCATGCGTACTACTGGCGGGAGCGTGCTCCCCGCGTCGGTGATGCCGGGCCGGTGCAGCTCTACCTGAAGGGGTGGGGCAGGCCGGGTGACACCGCGTTCGTGGCCGTCAACGAATTCTTCCCGGTCGGGGCCGCGTGGTACCGGCTCTTCTCCCGGGAGCGACCGGGGTACGGCTTCGTCGACGAGCACACGCCTGAGCTCGCGATCGCCGTCGTGCCCGCGCGGCGCGGGCGAGGCATCGGCGATTCGCTCCTCGTCCGGCTGCTCGAGCAGGCACGCGAGAGCGGCCACCGCGCGGTCTCGCTATGTGTGGACAGGAAGAACGAGAACGCGATCCACGTATACGAACGGCACGGCTTTGCCCGCGCGGGCGAGAGCACGGATTCGTACACGATGGTCGCACAGTTGGCGCCGTGAGAAAGGAAACCTTGAACCATGGAGTGTGACGTCCTCGTCCTCGGCGGTGGCCCCGCCGGTTATACGGCCGCCATCCGCGCGGCGCAGCTCGGCGGCAACGTCGTCTGCGTCGAGAAGGAGCCCGAGCTCGGGGGTACGTGCCTGCGCGTCGGGTGCATCCCCACGAAAGCCTGGGTACAGACCGCGCATGCGCTGCACGACGCGGGCTCCACGTTCGCCAAGCTCGGCGTCACGGTCTCCACGCCGCAGCTCGATTTCGCCCAGGCGGTCGCGTGGAAGGACGGCGTCGTCAAGCAGATGACGGGCGGCGTCGCCGGGCTGCTGAAGGCGAACGGCGTCACGCGAGTCGAGGGCGCAGGACGTTTCACTGGGCCGAATACGCTGCAGGTGGAGGGCGGGGACACGGTCACCTTTCGCTCGGCGATCATCGCCACGGGCGCATATCCGACGCGGCCGCCGATCCCCGGCCTCGAGTCGCCCCGCTGTGTGGACTCGACCGGCCTGCTGGCCCAGACCTCGGTGCCCGCGAGGCTCGTGATCCTCGGCGGCGGCATCATCGGCTGCGAGTTCGCGTCGATCTTCGAGCGCTTCGGCTCGCAGGTCACGATCATCGAGATGCTGGACACGCTGATCCCGCAGGAGGACGCGGATGCCGCCAAGGAGCTGGCCAAGGCCTTCGGCAAGCGCGGGATCACCCTGCACCTCGGCAAGCAGTGCACCGGCATCGAGGACAGTGGCACCGAGCTCTCAGTCTCCTTCGGCGAGGGCGAGTCGGTGGCCTGCGACCTGATGCTCGTCTCCGTGGGACGCGCGCCGGTCGTGGAGGGGTTGGGTCTCGAGGCGCTGGGGATCGGGGCCGATCGGCGCACGGGGATCGCCACCGACGACCGCATGCGCACGGAGGTGCCGCACATCTACGCGGCAGGTGACGTCGCCGGCCGCTGGCAGTTGGCCCACACCAGCTTCCGCGAGGGCGAGATCGCTGCAGAGAACGCGATGGGTCACGAGACACGGCTCGGCGAGCCGTCGGTGCCGAGGCCGATCTACACCGATCCGGAGATCGCCGGGGTCGGGCTGACCGAGGCGCAGGCACGCGAGCTGTACGGCGACGCCGTGGCTGTGGGCGTGTGCCCGTGGGGGGCGAACGCCCGCGCCGTGATGTCGGGTGACACGACGGGTTGGGTGAAGTCCATCCACGAGACAACCTACGGCGAGCTGCTCGGCCTCGTGATCGTCGGCCCGCACGCGACCGACCTGATCGAGGCCGGTGTCGTCGCGCTCGACGCCGAGTCGACCGTGGAGGTCGTGGCCGACGGCATCGCGCCGCACCCGACGCTCGCGGAGGCGATCAAGGAAGCGGGCCTCGCCGCGCTCGGCCGCGCGATCCACCTGCCGCCGCGCCGGCGCTAGGTGGGTGCCTTGGTGCCTTGGTGTCTGACTTACGTCAGACACCGGTGTTGCCTGTGATGTAAACCCATCTCTGACTGAGTCAGACACCAGAGGAACCAGAGGCGCCAGGGGCACCGGTTGTCCTGGCCACGAACCAGTCGAGCGCGGCCGGGTTGGCGAGGCTCTCCCGGCTGGCCGCCAGCTCTGGCGGCACACCTTCCAGGATGCGCTTGACCGGGATCTCCAGCGTCTTGCCGGAGAGCGTGCGCGGCACCTCGGGCACCTGCGTGATCTCGTCGGGGACGTGGCGGGGTGAGCAGTCGGTGCGGATGCGGGTGCGGAGGCGAGCGGTCAGCTCGTCGCCGAGCACGGCACCGCTCGCGAGCGCGACGAAGAGCAGCAGCCGGCTCTCTCCGCCGGGCTGCGCGAGGTCGACCGCGAGCGCATCGGCGATCTCCGGCTCGTCGAGCACCACGCGGTAGAGCTCGCTCGTGCCCATACGGACGCCGCCGCGGTTGATCGTGGAGTCGCTGCGCCCGGTGATGATGGCCGTGCCGCGGTTCGTGATCTCGATCCAGTCGCCGTGGCGCCACACGCCGGGATAGGTGGAGAAGTAGCTCTCCCGGAGGCGGGAGCCGTCGTCGTCACCCCACAGGCGGATCGGCATCGACGGCATCGGCTTGGTGAGCACGAGCTCGCCGACCTGGTCGACGACGGCGTTCCCGTCTTCGTCCCACGCCTCGACGCTGGCACCGAGCGAGCGGGCCTGCAGCTCGCCGCGATAGACCGGCAGCGTCGGGACGCCGCCCACGAAAGCCGTGCAGAGATCGGTGCCTCCGCTCGTCGAGAAAAGCCACGTCTCCGTGCCGAGCGCGTCACCCACCCAGGAGAAGCCCTCCGGCGGCAGCGGCGAGCCGGTCGAGCCCACCGCGCGCAGGCCGGTGAGCGCGCGGCCGCGGCGCGGCTCGATCCCGGCCTTCCGGCAGGCGCCGATGTATGCCGCACTCACACCGAAAACCGTGATTCCCGCCTGTTCTGCCAGTTCCCACAGCGCCTCCCCGGCCGGGCTGCCGTCGTACAGCACGATCGAGGCGTCGGTGAGCAGGACGCCGACGAGGAAGTTCCACATCATCCAGCCCGTGGTGGTAAACCAGAAGACACGGTCGTCCTCGGTGCAGTCGAGATGGAGGTGCGCCTTCTTCAGATGCTCGAGCAGGATGCCACCCTGCGAGTGCACGATGCCCTTCGGCAGGCCGGTCGTGCCCGAGCTGTACAGCACCCAGAGCGGGTGCCCGAAGGGAAGCTCGAGAAACGAAAGCGAGGCGCCGGGCGAGCCGAACGTCGCGGGCCAGCCCTTCTGCGACAGGTGCCCGAACGGCACGACAGCCGCCTCGGGCACAGCCCCGGCAACCTCGGTGCCCTTCTCTGCGCAATCGTGGTCGCGTCCGCCGTAGCGATATCCGTCGACGGTGAGCAGCACCGCCGGCTCGATCTGCTGGAAGCGGTCGATGATCGCCTTCGCCCCGAACTCGGGGGCTGCACACGACCAGATCGCGCCCACGCTCGACGTGGCGAGGAGCGCAGCGATCGCCTCCGGGATGTTCGGGAGGACGCCGCAAACCCGGTCTCCGGGGCCGACGCCGAGCTCCCGCAACCCGCTCGCGATCCGGGCCGTCTCCGCAGACAGCCGGCTCCATGTCCACTCCGTGAGCGGCGCGAGTTCGGAGGCGAAGCGGATCGCCACTCGCTCGTCAGGCTTGCCCGTGAAGAACTGGCGCGCGTAGCTTGTCGTCGCGCCCGGGAACCACTCCGCACCCGGGAGCGACCGGCTGCCCAGCGTCTTGCCGCGGGTGCCTTCCACGCCGAAGTCGTCCCAGATCAGCGCCCAGAATTCGTCCAGGTGGTCGACCGACCACCGCCAGAGCGCGTGATACCCCTCGGGCAGCCCGTGACGGCGGGCGAACCCGGTGATCGCCGCCCGTTCGATAGCTTCGGTTGACGGCTGCCAGATGACGTCCGGGATCGGGCGGCCCATCGGCACAGCCTTGCAGGACCGGCCGGATGTCCGGCGGGCCTCTTTAGAGGCTCGCCAGCGGCGTTTCGGCCGAACGTCGCTTGCGAGCCCTGAAGGGGCCCGCGGGGCCTGCGGGGCCCGCGGGGTCCTGCGGGGCCTGCGGGGCCCGCGGGGTCCTGCCGGGCCTGCCGGGCCTGCCGGGCTGATCGTCTAGGCTGCGAGCATGTTCTCGCGGCGCAACGCGTTTCTCGGCTGGCTCGTCTGGACGTTCGCGAAGCGGCGGCTCCGCAAGAAGGTGGGGCAAGCGGCGAGTGGCGCTCCCTCGCGGGGCCGCTTCGGCCGGCTCGTGGCGATCGCTGCCGGGCTGCTCGCAGTGGTTGTGGCGGCCGCGCGCAAGCGGTCTTCCTCCCTGCGGTGACCGACCCGGCCCCGCGCGGGGGCATCCGGGCGGCGGTCGAGCGCATCGTCCCGTACCAGCCCGGGAAGCCGGTCGAGGAGGTGCAGCGCGAGCTCGGGCTCGAGCGCGTCGTCAAGCTCGCCTCCAACGAGGGGCCCTTCGGCCTCTTCCCCGGGGCGGCACAAGCAGTGCAGCGAGCGCTCGCCGAGTCGAACCGGTATCCGGATGCCGGCTGTCACCGTCTGCGCGTGGCGCTTGCCGAGCGCCACGCCGTGGAGTACTCGCAGGTCGTCGTCTGCGCCGGAGGGGACGCGGTGATCGGCAACCTCGCGCAGGCGCTGCTCGAGCCGGGCGACGAGATGGTGATGGGCTGGCCGTCGTTCGTCACCTACCTGCTGGAGGCCTGGAAGGCCGGCGCGACACCGGTACAGGTGCCGCTGCGCGCACATCGGTATGACCTCGACGCCCTGCTTGCGGCGATCACGAAGAAGACCAAGCTCGTGTGCATCGCCTCGCCCAACAACCCGACGGGAACGCTCAGCACGCGCGCCGAGCTGGACGGCTACTTCGCCGCCGTTCCGCCGCACGTCACGACCATCCTCGACCAGGCCTATTTCGAATACGTCGACGACGAGCAGAACCCGGACGGAATCGCCGAGTACCTGAGAACGGGTGGGCGGGTGGTGATCGTCCGCACGTTCTCGAAGATCTACGGGCTGGCGTCGCTGCGGGTCGGCTACGGCGTCGCTCCACCCGATCTCGCCGAGGCGATGCTCAAGGTCCGCAGGCCGTTCGACGTGTCGACGGTGGCCCAGGAAGCGGCGCTGGCCAGTCTGGACGACACAGGCGAGCTCGAGCGGAGACGAACGTGCAACCGCGAGGCGATGACGGCACTCCTGGCCGTGTTGCGCCGGCACGGGCTCGAGCCCGTGGAACCGGCCGCCGCGAACTTCGCCTTCGTCGAGGTCGACGACGCGCCGGCGCTGGCCGACCGCCTGCTCCGCCTCGGCGTGATCGTCCGGCCTGCGGGGCCATTCGGTGCGCCGCGCGGACTGCGAATCAGCGCCGGCACGCTCGAGGAGATCGGTGTGCTCGACGCGGCGCTCGAGGCCGCGCTCGCGGGCGACCGGTAGCCCCTTCGCTATCCTCGTCAGGGGCGCGTGGCGCCCGATTTCGTTATGCGGACGACCTTGAAACGAGGCGTTGGGTTCGAGACCCACGCAAACGGGAACGGCACCGGCAACGGGACAGGTGTCGTCCCGCCGGGGCCGATCGAGCCGTTCGTCCTCTACAAGCAACCCGAGCCGCCGGTGCGGAGCCGCAAGCGCCTCGCCCTGCTGGTGCTCGGCTGGATGTTCTGGGTGCTGACGATGTGCGCCGCAGGCGTAGGTGGGGGCGCATACCTCTATCTCCATCAGACGGCCGCCGACATCGCACCCGAGAGCGCGGACACGGTCAAAGCCACCAAGACCCTTGACGTGGCGCTCCCCGGGCAGCCCGCAAACGCCCTCGTGATCGGCTACGACCGACGTAAGGACGACGAGAAGGGAGTACCCGCGCGCTCCGACACCCTGATGCTCGTCCGTGCCGACCCTTCCGGCAAGACGATCTCGATGCTCTCCTTCCCCCGCGACCTCAGGGTGGAGGTTGTCTGCCCCGAGGGACCTCGCTTCGTCGGGAAGATCAACGGCGCCTACGCGGAGTGCGGCGCGCAGGGTGCCCTGGAGACCGTCCGCTCGCTCACCGGGGTGCCGATCAACTATCTGATCACCGTCAACTTCCGCGGGTTCCGTGAGATGGTGGATGCGTTCGGCGGCGTGTGGATGGACGTCGACCGGCGGTACTTCAACGCCAACGGCGGGACGTGCTCCACGTGCTACGCGAAGATCAACCTGCAGCCCGGCTACCAGCGGCTCTCCGGCTACCGGGCGCTCGACTTCGTGCGCTATCGCCACACCGATTCCGACCTCTATCGCAACGCTCGCCAGCAGCTGTTCGTACGGGCGTTTCGCGACCAGGTGAAGGCGAACAGCGGCCCTCGCGACCTCCTGAAAGTCGTGAAAGTGATCACGAAGAACGTCGAGGTCGGCCAGGGTGGCGGCAAGAACGTGAGCGCGAGCACCTTGCTCTCGTACGCGGCCCTCGCCTACGACCTCCCACGCGGGCACGTGTTCCAGTCGCGCATCCAGGGCATCGAGGGGTTCAGCGACCTGTCGGCCAGCACCGAGAACATCCGGAAGGCGGTCGCGGAGTTCACGCATCCCGATGTCGACGCTCCGAGGAAGGCGACGCAGGTCGCGCTCAACGAGAAGCCCAAGGTCAGGGCGCCGCTCCCCTCGGCGACGACGCTCACCGTACTCAACGGCAACGGCGTCGCCGGCTCCGCGTCGAATGCGAGCTACCTGCTCGGCCAGCGCGGGTACCAGATGCTGTTTCCGCCCGGCGGGCGCCCCGCCAACGCGCCCACCTACGACTTCTTCCGCACGGCCGTCTACTTCGACGCCGCGCAGCCGGGGGCGAAGCAGGCAGGCCAGAGGGTGGTCGGGCTGTTCGGCGCCGCCGACCTTCGCAAGATGACGCCGGCGATCAGCGACCTGGGGAACGGCGCGATGCTCGTGGCCGTGGTCGGGCAGACCTTCAAGAACCGGCTCGCCGCCGCGCCCATCGACCAGACGCCGACGAAGCGGGAGGCGGACGTGGTGCCCGGCACCGACTCGGCGTACCAGCTGCTGCGCGACCGGGGCGGCCGTCTCGGCTTCCCGATGATGGTGCCCACAGTTGTCGCAGACGGGTCGTGGATCGACACCGAACGGCCGATCCGTCTCTACCGGATCGATCCTGCGGGCAAGCACAAGGCGATCCGGCTCACGTACAAGCTGAGCGGCAGGCCCGAGTACTACGGCATCCAGATGACCGACTGGGACGACGCCCCGGTGCTGGGCTCGCGGAGCTTCGTGCGCAACCTGGGCGGCCGTCGCTACGAGCTCTTCTATGACGGCCCGCGCCTGCACATGGTCGCATTGCGGACGCCCAAGGGAACCTATTGGGTCGTGAACACGCTGCTCGACCAGCTGTCCAACGAGACGATGCTCGCGATCGCCAAGGGACTGCGGCCTCTGGGCAAGATCAAACGCTAGTGCGGCGTCTCACAACGATAGGCAGGAAATGATCGTTGTGAGCCCGCCGCACCGATGGTTGTTGCAGAGGCCGGCTGCTGGCGCAGCCGGCCTCTGATCCTGAAGGGCGCGCGTCCGCGCGCCTATCGCACAGTAGGCGTTTCGAGCGAAACGTTGTGAGACGGCGCACGAGATGATTGATCGGCGATTCCGGCACGTCCGGATGACGCCCACGACAGGGCGCATCGTGCGGCACTCGTCTGTGACCCGTTCAGCTCCGGTACTGGCCCCAGCCGATCACCGCACGCTGCTTGGTCGTGGACGCCCCCGACCGCACCCCAGCTACCGATCAATCATCTAGTCTCGCCCTTCGTGGCCAACGTCAGCGTCTTCGGAGCGGGATACGTCGGCCTCGTCACGGGAGCGTGTCTCGCCGAGCTCGGGCATCGCGTGGTGATTCGCGATGTCGTCGAGAGCCGCATCGCAGCCCTTGATCGTGGCGAGGTGCCGATCTACGAGCCGGGGCTGGCCGAGCTGCTCGAGCGAAACCGCGAGCGGCTGAGCTTCACGCTCGACGTGGGTGAGGCGATCGACGGCGCCGAGGTCGTGTACATCGCCGTCGGCACACCTCCCACCTACTCGGGTGATGCCGACCTGAGCGCGGTCTGGACCGTCGTGGACGAGCTGCCCGACGTGGGCCACCGCATCACCGTGGTCATGAAGAGCACGGTGCCGGTCGGTACCGGCATGCGCGTCAGGCAGCGTCTCGATGCGCGCGGTCTCCGGCACGTCGGCTACGCGTCGAACCCTGAGTTCACTGCCGAAGGAACCGCGGTACGCGACTTCATGGAGCCGGATCGGGTGGTGATCGGCGCGTTCGAGGAGGCGGATGCCGACGTCGTGGCCGCGCTCCACGCCGGCATCGACGCCCCGGTCGTCCGCTGCGACGTCGCCTCGGCGGAGATGGTCAAGCTGGCCGCAAATGCGGCCCTGATGACCCGCATCTCGTTCATCAACGAGATCGCGAACGTGTGCGAGGCAACGGGAGCGGACGTCGTGAAGGTCGCCGAGGGCATCGGCCTCGATCGCCGTATCGGCCGCGGCTTCCTGCGCGCGGGAATCGGCTTCGGCGGGAGCTGCTTTCCGAAGGACTCCCTCGCGCTGAAGCAGCTGGCCGCGTCGAGCGGCTACCACTTCCACATCCTGAACGCGGTGATCGAGGTCAACGAGTTGCAGAAGCGCCGCGTGATCGGGAAGCTGAAGCGGCAACTGGGCAGCCTACGAGGAACCACGGTCGCGTTGCTCGGGCTCGCCTTCAAGCCGAACACCGACGACATGCGCGAGGCACCGAGCCTCGTGCTCGCCGGGCGGCTCGTTGCGGAAGGCGCGCACGTACGCGGCTGGGATCCGATCGCCCGGGTCGCGGCCGGTTTCGGTGTCGAACAGGTCGACTCGATCGAGGCAGCGCTCCGGGATGCAGACGCCGCGGTGCTCGTGACCGAATGGCCGGAGCTCGGCGGACAGGATTGGGCCGCGCTGCGCCGGCTGATGAAACAGGGCGTCTTCGTCGACGGTCGCAATCAGCTCGACCCGGAGGAGATGGCTGCAGCCGGATTCTCGTACGAGGGCATCGGGCGCGAGTCGGGCTGACGCGAGGATGAGCCTGCCCGCAGTCGTGCTCGTCGGTGGCCAGGGCACCCGATTGCGGCCGCTCACCGACCGCACCCGGAAGGACATGCTTCCTGTGGTCGACCGGCCGCTCCTGGCGTATACGTTCGACCATCTCCGGCGACACGGAGTCGAGAGCGCGATGGTCTCCTGCGGCTACATGCCCACGCAGATCCAGGACTTCTTCGGGACGTCGTACGACGGGATGAGCCTCGAGTACACGGTGGAGCCGGAGCCGCTCGGTACCGGAGGCGGCATCGGCTTCGCCGCGCGTGAGCTCGGCCAGACCTTCTTCGCGTTGAACGGCGATTCGTTGCGCGAGGCCGATCTGGACGCGCTCGTGCGCTTCCATCGCGCCACCGGAGCGCGGGCCACGATCCTCCTGACTCCGGTAGCCGACCCCAGCCGCTACGGCCTCGTGCGCCTCGCTCCGGACGGTCGCGTGCTGCAATTCCTCGAAAAGCCACGGCCGGACCAGGTGGACACCGACCTCATCAATGCAGGTCTGTACGTGCTCGAGCCGAGCGTGCTCGACCTCATCCCACCCGACCAGCCGGTCTCGATCGAGCACGACGTGTTCCCGCGTCTGTGCGCCGAGGGCAGCGTCGTGGGACTGGCGCTGCCGGGGTACTGGCTCGACGTCGGCACTCCCGACTCGTACCTGGAGGCTCACCGTGACGTGCTGGAGCGCACCTTCCGCTCCGCGGTCGGAGACGCTCTAGGCCCCGACTTCGTGTACGCCCACGAGACGGCGCTGATCGACCCGGCGGCACGCCTGGTGCCGCCCGTCTACGTCGGAGCGGGGGCGCGCCTGGATGCCGGCGTCCGCGTCGGTAGCCTGGCATCGATCGGCGCCAACGCACACCTCGCGAGCGGCGTCGTCGTCGAGAACGCTGTCATCGGCAACGGGGCGGTGGTCGGGCAGGACACCACCGTGACCGGTTCGATCGTCGGCGAGGGCGCCCGTATCGGCGCCGGCTGCACGATCGCGGGTCTGTGCGTGGTCGGCCCGGAGGCGACGCTCGGCAGCGGAAACGACATCGACCGCGGCGTCCGGGTGGCTGCCGGCGGCGTCATCCCCGAGCGGGCGCTCCGAGCCGGATGAGCCGGTTCAGATTCGAACCCCGGAAGGTCGAGAAGCCGTGGGGCTGGGAGTTGATCTGGGCCGAGACCGACCGCTATGTCGGCAAGCAGCTCTTCGTCAAGGCCGGGCACGCGCTTAGCCTGCAATATCACGAGCGCAAGGACGAATCGTGGCTCGTACAGGAGGGACGGGCCAGGCTCGAGCTCGGAGTGCTCGGTGAGCAGCTTGAAGAGCTGGAACTGCACCCAGGGGACGCCTATCGCTACCGCCCTGGCACCGTGCACCGCATCACCGCGATCGAGGACACCCTGATCCTCGAGGTCTCGACGCCGGATCTCGACGACGTGATCCGGCTCGAGGATCGCTACGGCCGGCCGCGCAGCGACGTGTGACGGTCGGCAGGTCGTCTCCGGGCGCTAAATCCCAGGGCTGAAACCGCCGATAGGGAGCACGTGCGTCGCCTCGTGCTCTTCCTCGCCTGCGCGCTTGCCGGGCTGGCTCCCTACGTTGTCCTGCGGGCGGAGCCGGGTAGCGCGCGGTATCACGGTTGGCTGGCGCTGGTCGGTGTGCTCGCCGCAGGGGCCGTCGTCGCAGGTCTGCGCCTCAATCGCCAGGCCGGGCAGCGCTCGTGGCAGGCGATCGCAGCCGCGCTCTGCCTGCTGGCTGCTGCGCATGGTTACGACGCGGTCGCCGTCGTCAACGGGCTCGGCGCCACCTATCCCGGCGTTCCCGAGTATCTGCGTTTCCTGGCGGTCCCGTGCTTCGGGTACGCCCTGTTCGCGTTCGTCAGGCATCGCACACCGGCCCGCGACTGGGGTGCGATCCTCGACGCAGCCATTGTCGCCACCGGTGCGGCTTCGGCCACCTGGGTGCTCGTCGTGCAGCCCTTTGCCGGTGACGTGAAGCTCGAGGCGTCGACACGCATTGCCGCCGGCGCGTTGCCACTCGTGGGAGTCGCCGTCTTCGGGCTCGTGCTCAGGCTGGCGGTCGTCTCCGAGCTCGATCTGACGGCGATCACGTTCATCTCGGTGGCCACGATCACGCAGATGGTGGCGGACTCGTTCGCGGCCACCGCGGCCGTCGGCGGCTTCGTGCTGCCTGCGCAGGGCGTCGACCTGCTCCGGGCCGTTGCGATCCTGCTCTGGGGCGCGGCGGCGCTCAGTCCCTCGATGCGCGATCTCTCGCAGTTCGTGGAACGTCCGGACTCGTGGCCGATCAGACGCCGGATCGTCCTGCTCGGGGCCGCGGTGCTGCTCACGGCCACGATGGTCGTTCTGCAGTCCTTGCGCGACGAGACGGGACTCTCGCGTGGGACAGTCGCGGTCGCCGTGGCTCTCTTGCTCCTCGTCAGCGCTCGTCTTGCCACACTCGTCGTGGCTTTCGAGCGGTCGGTCAACAGGGAGCATGTGCTGCAAGCGGGTGCCGCGGCCCTCGTCTCGGCCCGCACCCGCCAGGAGATCGGTGCGGTCGCCGCCGAGACCGCGCTCGAGCTGGCAGGTGGGTCGCGCCAGGCCTTTGTGGAGCTCGAGATGGCACAGCGACCGGAGATCACGGCGGAGAACGCCGTCGTCGTCGGGGACGGCGAGATCGCGTCTGCGGTTCGCGGCGACCTTCGCAAGGCCGGTGGCCTTGGCAGGATGGGGACGGCCCGCACGTTCCTGGTGCCCATCGTGGTGCGCTCGACGCTGCATGGACTGCTCCGTGTGACGGGGCTCCGTCCCGTGGCCTGGCATCTGCATCAAGGTCTCGACACGCTCGCCTCACAGGTCTCCCTGGCGCTCGAGGCGGCCGAGCGTGAGCAAGACCTCGTGGAGCGCCGCTCCGACGAGCGGTTCCGTACGCTCGTGCAGAACTCGAAAGACCTGATCGCCGTGATCGAGGCCGATCTCGAGATCCGGTACGTGACGCCCTCGGTGGAGGCGATGCTCGGCTACGCGCCCGACGATCTGATCGGCACGTCGCTCGCGGAGCTCCTCCACGTCGACGAGGCACCCGCCCTCATCCAGCGCTTCAGGGACGAGGTGCGACAGATCGGAAGCGTCGGCGCCGAGTTCCGCCTCCGGCATGCCGACCACACGTGGCGGGCCGTCGAGGGCGTGATGAGCGACCTGACCGACGATCCCTCGGTGCTCGGCATCGTGCTCACCGCGCACGACATCACGGACCGCCGACGTCTCGAGGAGCGGCTCACCCACCAGGCGTTTCACGACGCACTCACGGGACTGCCCAACCGGGCCCTGCTCGCGGATCGCCTGGCACATGCCATCGAGCGGGCGAAACGGACAGGGGCGGACGTGGCCGTGCTCTTCCTCGACGTCGACGACTTCAAGACGATCAACGACTCGCTGGGCCATGCGGCGGGCGACGAGCTCCTGGTCGAGCTGGCCACGCGTCTTCAGGGGTGCCTGCGCTCCGCCGACACGGCAGCCCGACTCGGCGGAGACGAGTTCGCCCTGCTGCTGGAGGATTCGCTCGGGGTGGACGGCGCGACGGTGGTCGCCGACCGCGTGCTCGAGGCCATCGCCCAACCGATGCTGCTCGGCAGCTCCGAGGTCCTGCCGCGCGCGAGCGTCGGCATCGTCTTCGCGGCGCCGGGCCAGACGGCGGGTGAGCTGCTGCGAAACGCCGACGTCGCCATGTACCAGGCCAAGCAGAGCGGCGGCCACCGCTACGAGCTGTTCCAGCCCGAGATGCACGAGGCAGCGCTCACGCGTCTCGAGCTCAAAGCAGACCTCGAGCGGGCCTTCCACGGAAACGAGCTCGATCTGCACTACCAGCCGCTCGTGCAACTCCAGGACGGTCAGACGACGGGTTTCGAGGCGCTCCTCCGCTGGCAGCACCCGGTTCGTGGCTACGTGCCTCCGAGCGAGTTCGTCCCGCTGGCCGAGGAGACGGGTCTGATCAACGACATCGGGCGCTGGGTGATCCGGCGGGCCTGCCAGCAGACCCGTGCCTGGCAGCTCACGGTCCCCGGCTACCCGACGCTGTCCGCAAACGTCAACCTTTCGGCGAAACAGATCCTCCAGCCGTACTTCAAGGAGGACGTCGCATCGGCGCTCTCGAGTGCCGGCCTCGCACCCACCGATCTCGTGCTGGAGATCACCGAGAGCACCCTGATGGAGGACGTCGAGGGCGTCTCCCTCAGGCTGGCGGAGCTCCGCGCGATGGGTGTGCGCATCGCTATCGACGATTTCGGTACCGGCTTCTCCTCCCTCGGCTACCTGCAGCGGTTCCCGGTGGACGAGCTGAAGATCGCCAGAGAGTTCGTCGACGAAGTCGTCCGTGACCCGCGACGGGCGCGTCTGGTGGAGGCCATCATCGCGCTCGCGCGCTCGCTCGACCTGAACACGATCGCCGAGGGGATCGAGGAGCCGGCGCAACGCGACCGCCTGCTCGCGCTCGGCTGCACGATCGGGCAGGGGTACCTCTTCTCCCGGCCGGTGCCGGCGGCGGAGGTGCCGAACCTGCTGCGTGCGGTCATCGTCGACGCGGCGTAGCGCGGGCACCGCGTAACCGTCGTGCCGGGGCCGTCGGATGGGCACCGAAGTGCGAGCTTCTTCCCGGGTCGGCTCGACGGCGCGTGCGCGCAGCGCCGTCGTGTTTGATTGAGCCGTGGCCGAGCTCAGCCCGGAACGCATCGTCCGTCTCGAGGGCGAAACGGTCGTCCTGCTCGACCAGCGTCTGCTGCCGCTGCAGGAGGTCGAGCTGCGCTGCAGCACGGTTGCCGAGTTGGCCGAGGCCATCGTCAGCCTCGCCGTGCGAGGGGCACCGGCGATCGGGATCGCGGCCGCGTACGGGCTTGCTGCAGCGGCCCTTCGGGGCGATGACCTGGAACAGGCCTACCGAACGCTGGTCTCCACGCGACCGACCGCCGTCAACCTGCGGTGGGCGCTCGACGAGATGCGTGGCGATCCGACGCCCGAGCGGGCACGCGATCTCCACCGGATCGAGGTCGAGCGGTGCCAGGCGATCGGGCGAAATGCGATCGAGCTGTTCCCCGCGGGTGCCCGCGTCCTCACCCACTGCAACGCGGGCGCTCTGGCGACGGGCGGCTACGGCACCGCGCTGGGAGCCGTCCGCGCGGCTTTCGAAGCGGGCTTGGTGGGATTCGTGTGGGTCGGCGAGACGCGGCCCTTGCTACAGGGAGCTCGGCTGACGGCCTGGGAGCTCGAAGCACTCGGAATCCCGCATGCAGTGATCACCGACGGCGCTGCTGCGGCGTTCATGGCGCGCGGGGAGGTCGACCTGATCGTCACCGGGGCCGACCGCATCGCCGCAAACGGGGACGCGGCGAACAAGATCGGTACCTATGGCCTCGCCGTCGCGGCCCGTCATCACGAGCTGCCCCTGGTGATCGCCGCGCCGACGTCCACCGTTGACCCGGAGACTCCGAACGGAGCTGCCATCGCCATCGAGGAGCGGCCAGGGGCGGAGGTCACCGCGCGGTTCGCGGCGCGCAACCCCGCGTTCGACGTGACGCCGGCCGCATTGATCGCGTCGATCGTGACCGAAGACCGCGCCTGGCGCCCTCCGTACCGTTTCGACGCGGACGGTCGGCGCTGATGCGCGAGGACATCGACGACGCCACGCGGGCCACCCTCGAGGACTTCGGCTTTGACCGGATCCCCTTCGAGGAGTTGCGCGAACGGCTGGTCTCGGGCGCACTCTCCGTCGAGAGGAGTCGCGTCCGCGGCCGGGTCGAGCCACCTCGACCGGGAGACATAGAACAGCTGCCGGCGCCGGGTGCAGCAGGATACACCGAGGCACGGGAAGCAGGGTCGGCCGCGCTGCGAGCCGGCAAGGTGGCCTCCGTGGTCCTCGCGGGCGGCATGGCCACCCGGTTCGGCGGGGTCGTGAAGGGAACGGTGGAGGCCCTCGATGGACGAAGCTTCCTCGAATGGAAGCTCGGCCAGACGGCCGAGCTGTCGCGTGCGCTCGGCAGCTCCGTGCCCACCGTCGTGATGACCAGCTTCCAGACCGACGCGGCCACGCGGGAGCACGTGGCGGCCCGGGGGCTGGACGAGCCACTCTGGTTCTCGCAGTTCGTCTCCCTGCGCCTGACCCCGACGGGCGGGCTGTTCCGCGACGACGAGGGCCGAGTGTCGCTCTACGGCCCGGGCCACGGTGATCTGGTGGACGCGATGCGGTTGTCAGGGGTGGTCGACGAGCTGGCGCTGAAGGGGGTGGACACGGTTGTCGTCTCGAACGTCGACAACCTCGGGGCGAGGCTCGATCCCGTGCTGATCGGCGCCCATCTCCTCGGCGGCGCCGAGATGACGACCGAGGTCGCCCGCAAGGACGGTGACACGGGCGGCGCCCCGGTGCGCGTGGACGGCAAGCTGCAGCTCCTCGAAGGCCCGCGCTTCCCGCTCGGTTTCGACCAAGACACCGTCACCGTCTTCAACACGAACACCGCGACCTTCCGGCTCGACGTGTTCAGCCGTACTTGGGAGCTGTCGTGGCTGGTCGCGGAAAAGCTTGTCGAAGGCCGGCCGGCGGTGCAGCTCGAGCGCCTCTACCACGAGCTTTCGGCCTTCGTCCCCACGCGGTATCTGGAGGTTCCTCGCCACGGGCCGCGGGGGCGCTTCTTCCCGATCAAGACCCCGGACGATCTCGTTCTCTCGCGGGATCTGCTGCGAGAGATGCTGGCCGCCTCGGTTCTCGGCTGAGCCGGGACACGCGCCGGTCGGCCGGGCGGTCGCTCGCCGGCGTTCCGCGCAACGCGGGATCCTGTCGCATTTCCGGCACGACATCGGCACGGTTCCGCCACGCTTTGTACCCTACGTTGACTCTATGGACAACACAGAGGCCGGCCGTGTGGGGTCGTTTGCTCGTACCGTCCGCCGCATCCTGGTTCCCGAACGCTGCGTGTCGTGCGGCGCAGAGGGTTCGGTGGTGTGCGCACGGTGCCTTGGGCTGCTGCGGGTGGTGTCTCCCCCGTGGTGCGAGCGGTGTGGCGCACCGGGGCCGTGGCCGCTTGCACGCTGTGTGGACTGTTCCGGGCGCAGGCTCGCGTTCGCGAACGCTCGCTCGGCCGTGGTCTACGACGATGCCGCGGCCCGGCTCGTCCGCGGCTGGAAGGAAGAGGGCCGGCGGGGGATCGCCGAGGTAGCCGCTCGCCTGATTGCCGAGATCGTCCCGCGACCGGCGGGCCTCGCCCTTGTCTCCGTCCCGGCTGACGCCGAGCGGAGACTCGTGCGTGGCCATGCGCCTCCGCGACAGCTGGCGGCGGCGCTGGGCGAGAGATGGAACCTGCCCGTGGTCGATGCGCTCGACCGTGCCGGCTCGGGGCAGCGTCAGCGCGGGCTGTCCCGTGACGAGCGGCGTCGCAACGTGCGCGATGTCTATGTGGCACGAGCAGCTGTATCGGGTCCGGTCGTGGTCGTCGACGATGTGTTCACGACCGGAGAGACGACCGGTGCGTGCGCGCGTGTCCTGCGACGGGCGGGGGCATCGCGCGTCGAGGTCGTGACCTTTGCCCGGCGGCTGCGGTGAGCGATACGGGTTGCCCCGCGGTCCGCATACGGATGTGCCCGCGTGCGCCGACGATCCGGGTGTTCTATCGTCCATGTGAGCGATCAAAGGAGGTGCGCATGCGACTGCAGGTCACTGTTCGGCACGGCAACGTGAACGACTCGATCCGGCGCTATGTGGAGGCAAAGTTCGGAAAGCTCCGTCGCCGGCTTCCCGAGGCGACGCTCGTTTACGTCGTGCTCGACCGCGAGCGCAACCCCAAGATCAACGCCGATCACCTCGTCGAGGCCGAGCTCCACCTCGAGGGCAACCGGCTTCATGGGCGAGAAGCTGCGGGCTCCTACGAGGCAGCGTCCGATCTGCTCGTCGACAAGCTCGAGCGGCAGATCGAGCGGCATCGCGACAAGCGCGTCCACGAGCGTCGCCGCCGGTCGCCCGGAGCGGCGTACGTCCCCGAGGGCACGCCCCTTGGGCCGCTCGAGACCGAGGAGGACGCCGCGTAGCTGCGGGCCTCTAGATCCCAGGGTTGACGCACGGCGCCCCGGCCGCTTGGCGCCTGTGCCCGTGCTGTTTCGCGCTGCGTCCGGCTACGACGAGGGGAGCGGGCCGGAACGCCAGTTGAGCGTGTTGCCCCGGGCCCAGGCGGTGCCGAACGCCTCGACATTGCCGAGCACCGGTGAATCCGCGGTTCCCTCGCCGATCACGAGCGACGCGCCCGTCACGGGGTGGACGGCGGACAGCGTGCCCCCGGTGGACGTGATCAGCCTGCCCTTGCCGGTGTCGACGACCTTCGCCCCGGCGGGCAGGACAAGGGTCTCCTCGGCGGCTGCTCTCAGCATCCGCACGGTGGTTCCGCTCTGCACGACGACCCCGCGGACGAGGAGTGCGACGCTCGTGACGTCGGCGGCCACCGGTGCCGCGAAGACCTGGGTCCCGCTCGCGGTCAGGGCGACAACCTGGCCGTCTGCCAGCAGGGCCGCGACGACGACGTTACCCGGGCCGTCGCCTGCGGTGACCGAGCGGACCGGCGCGGCAAGCGTCTTCTTGAAGATGGCGCTGCCGTTCTCGCCCAGATAGACGAGCTCGCGGCCGACGGCGTAGGGGACACCGGCAGAGGTGCCCTGACCGAGCGCGATGGGTGCGGGGCCGTCGACGTCAGCCGATTCGAAACGCAGCTGCTTCGGCTGTCGCTTCGTGGGTGTGGCCGTGAACAGAAGCCACTCACGCGTGTTGCCGCCGGTGTAGGCGAGCCAGAGCACCCGCTTGGAGGCGAGGGCCACCGCCGCGATCCCGGTGCCGGTGCTGGTCTCTTCGCGGCAGTCGAGCCCGGGCTTGTAGGTGTAGAGATCCTTGCGCCAGGGGATCCACATGCGGACGGTGCACCGGCCGGCGTCGGCCTGGGTGGCCCACGCGACGTGTCTGTGGGTCGCGCCGAGCGCCACAACCGGAGCCGCCTCGGTCAGCGTGCGCCCCGGCGTGACGGCCGCCGGCGCTACGCCCACCACGGCCGCGCCCAGCGCCGCGACAAGAAGGGTGACAAGGACGGTTGAGGTCGACCGGGAAGGTGTCATCGACCGATCTTCGCAGCGGACTGTCAAGAACCTGTTGACGTTTCGCAAGTAATCCTCACTCCGATCGCTGCCGATACCCTCTCCTCATGCCCACAACCAGTTTCGGCAGCTTCGAAAAGGTCCTGCGGCTCGGCGAAGGCCGGCGCGTCAAGCGTCTGCACGAACAGGCGGCGTACATCGCCACGCTCGAGCCCGACTTCGAATCGATCTCCGACGCCGAGCTGAGGCTGCGCGCCGATGGGCTGCGGGAACGGGTGGCGAACGGCGAGTCCCTCGACGACGTGCTCTACGAGGCATTCGCGCTCGTGCGCGAGGCGCGGAAGCGTGAATCGGGTCAGCGGCTTTTCGACGTCCAGATGATGGGCGGCATCGTGCTCCACGAGGGGGACATCGCCGAGATGCGTACGGGCGAAGGCAAGACCTTCGTCGCAAGCCTGCCGCTTACGCTCAACGCGCTGTCCGGCCGCAACGTGCACCTGGTCACCGTGAACGACTATCTGGCCAAGCGCGATGCCGAATGGAACCGAGGGGTCTACGAGCGCCTCGGGGTCTCGGTCTCCTACATCCAGGCGATGATGCATCCCACGCTCCGTCGCGACGCCTACGGCGCAGACGTCACCTACGGCACCAACTCCGAGTTCGGCTTCGACTACCTGCGCGACAACATGGCCGTGTCGCTCGCGGAGAAGGTGCAGCGCGGACATGCCTTCGCGATCGTGGACGAGGTCGACTCGATCCTCATCGACGAAGCGCGCACACCGCTCATCATCTCCGGTCAGCCGGAGACCGCTGCCAAGACGTACTACGACTTTGCCAGGGTCGTGAAGGAGCTTCGCGGCGAACCGATGACGCGCAAGGCGGCCAAAGGTGTCGACGAAACCGAGGAGTCAGGCGCCGACTTCCTGTACGACGAGAAGTTCAAGACCGTGTCGCCGAGCCAGGTCGCGATCGACAAGGTCGAGCGCGCGCTCCGCATCGACAACCTCTACGACCCGCGGAACGTCCAGCTCGTCAATCATCTGAGCCAGGCGCTCAAGGCCGAGTCGCTGTACAAGCGGGACGTCGACTACGTGGTGCAGGACGGTGAGGTGAAGATCGTCGACGAGTTCACCGGCCGCATCATGGAGGGTCGCCGCTGGAGTGAGGGCCTGCATCAGGCGATCGAGGCGAAGGAGGGCGTGTCGATTCGCGAGGAGAACGTCACCCTCGCCACGATCACCCTGCAGAACTACTTCCGCCTGTACGAGAAGCTGGCCGGGATGACCGGCACGGCGAAGACGGAGGAGAAGGAGTTCGTCGAGATCTACAACCTGCACGTCGTCGAGATCCCCACCAACGTCCCTGTAGTCCGTATCGACAACAACGACTACATCTTCAAGACGCGGGAAGGGAAGTGGGCGGCGCTGCTCGAGGACATCGCCGATCGCCACGAGCGCGGGCAGCCGATGCTGGTGGGCACGATCGCGGTCGAGACCTCCGAGTACCTTTCGGAGCTGCTCAAGCGCCGCGGGATCCCACACAACGTGCTCAACGCCAAGGAGCACGAGCGCGAGGCGGAGATCATCCAGTTCGCGGGCGAGCTGGGAGCGGTCACGATCGCCACGAACATGGCCGGTCGCGGTGTCGACATCAAGCTCGCGGACGGCGTGCGCGACGTGGGTGGGCTGTACGTGCTCGGCACGGAGCGTCACGAGTCGCGGCGCATCGACAACCAGCTCCGCGGCAGATCCGGCCGCCAGGGCGACGCCGGCGAGACGCGTTTCTACCTTTCGGCGCAGGACGACCTGGTTCGCCTGTTCGCGGGAGACCGCATCCACGGGATCATGGAGCGCTTCAAGCTGCCGGAAGACCAGCCCATGGAGCACGGGATGCTGTCCAAGCAGATCGAGAACGCGCAGAAGAAGGTCGAGGAGCAGAACTTCGTGATGCGTAAGAACGTCCTCAAGTACGACGACGTGATGAACACGCAGCGCGTCGTCATCTACGGGCAGCGCGACCAGGTGCTCGAAGGAGAGGATCTCTCCACGGAGATCCGCGAGGTATGGATCCCGACCGTGATCGAGGCGGTCGTGTCGCACTTCACGGAGGGTGACCCGGAGGACTGGGATCTGGACAGTCTGGTCGTGCAGATGAGCGCGCTCTACGGGTCGACGTACGCGAACGGCGACGAGCTTCGAGCCGAAGCCGAGGTCGACCATCGCTCGAAACAGGGTCTCGTGGACGAGTTCGTCGACGACGCGCTCGACGTCTACGCCGAGCGGGAAGAGCGGTTCGGGCCCGAGCTGATGCGCGAGCTCGAGCGGTACGTGACCCTGCAGGTGGTCGATACCCGCTGGCGGGAGCACCTGGAGTCGATGGACTATCTGCGCGAGGGTGTGCACCTCCGGGCGATGGCGCAGAAGGATCCGCTCGTCGAGTACCGCGGGGAGGGTCATGCCATGTTCGAGGATCTTGGTCGCGCGATCCGCGAGGAGGTCGTGCTCACGCTGTACCACGCCGAGATCCAGATCGAGGAGAGCGGCAACGGCGCTGCGGCCGGGGCTCCGCTCGCACCTGAGCCGCGAGGTCCGCAGGGTCTCACGTACGAGCACGAGACGGCCCACGGCGCTGACGTGATCGCGCAGGCCGGGCTCGTCGACCCTGAGGCCGCCGCACTCGAGGCGTTCGGGGGAGAGCAGCGCGGTGCTGCGCCGCAGCAGGTGGTCAACGAACACCGGGACGTCGGTCGCAACGACCCGTGCTGGTGTGGCAGTGGCAAGAAGTTCAAGCGCTGCCACGGCGCCTGACCACCGGGTTCGATCACGGCGGCGCGTACTGCTCCGCCCGCCCGCCGTCGTAGTCGCACTTCCGACACGATTCCGGCACAGATGCGCCATGATTTGCCCGGTACCGTGACAGAAGGGGGCCCCGCTGCCCCCCTGGGGGCACGTGGGAGCACGGCCGGCCTGGACGGGGTGTCGCGGGCCGCCGACCCGTGCGGCGCGAGCCGCGCGGCGCCTGGGGGTGAAGCAGGCGGGTCCGGGAGTGCGGACGACGCGCCGGGGTCCGGGGCCTCCAACGGCCTGCGTGGCTTGCTGCCGGCGCTCGCCGCCCTCCTCGTCTTCGTCGCTCTCGCTGCCCTCTACTCCACGAGCGCGCTGACCACATTCGACGAGGACGCGACAGCCTGGGCACGCAGCCTGCCCGGCTGGTCGCACGACGTGGCACGGGCCGTCGGAGCGCTCGGTGGCCGGGTGGTGCTTCCGGTGCTCGTGGGCGGCAGCTTCATCGCGCTGCTCGTCGCCCGACGCCGCGCCGACGCGGTGTTCCTCGCGGTCGCGGTCGGCGGCTCGGATCTCATCCTCCACCTGCTCAAGCTTCTCCTCGACCGCGACCGTGTGGGCGAGGGAGTGACGCTGCCGGCCGAGGCGGCGTTTCCGGCCGGGCACGCCACGACCGCCGTCACCGCCTACGTCGCGACGGCCCTGCTCGTCCGCAGAGCGTCGGCACCCCCGCGCGCCGCGACGCTGGTGCCGGTCGTGGCAGCGGGGCTCCTGGCGACCGCGGTCGCCGCGAGCCAGGTGATCCTCCTCCGGCGCACGGCCGTCGAGATCGCCGCGGGCGCCTCGCTCGGTGTGGCCTGGTTGCTCGGTTGCATCCTCGCGCGCAGGCTGCTCGAGACGTCGAGTCCTCGCAGGACGCTTGCGCTCGGAGCCGTCACGGCGAGTGGGCTGACCCTCTTCCTCGCCATCGCCTCGGCAATCGACCAGCCGCGCCTCGTCCGCCTCGATCGCCGAGTCGCCGAGCGGCTCGCGGAAGGGATTCCCGGCTGGGTCGAATGGCCGGCCAGGGCAGCCACCTGGGCGGGCGGGGGCGCCGGCATGGCCGTCGTCGCGTTCGCGGCTGCCGTCACCTTCTTACGGTCGACTCGTTCCCGCCGCGTTGCGCTGCTTCCACCGCTGGCCTACCTCCTCGCCCAAGGGTTGACCCATGCCGTCAAGGTCGCGGTCGACCGGCCGCGCCCGACCCTTTCCAACCTCGTCGAGCTGCCGTCGACTGCGGCCTTTCCGAGCGGGCACGCCGCTGCAGCCGTGGCCGTCCTCGGCGTGGTCGCCGTGCTCTACGCACGCCCGGGCGCCGCCAGGGCCGGGGCTGCCGCCGCCGGTGTCGCTCTTGCGCTCGCCGCGCTCATGATCGGCGCCAGCCGCGTGCTGCTCGGTGTGCACTGGACGACCGATGTCGCCGGCGGGATCGTCCTCGGGCTCGCCTGCGCCGCGCTGACACTGCTCACACGCGATTTGCGGCGACGCGCAGCCAGTGCTGACCCCGAGTGCAGCGTCTCACAACGGTAGACGGGAAATGATCGTTGTGAGCCGCCGCACCGATGTTTGTTGCCAAGGATCCTGAAGGGCGCGCGTTCGCGCGCCTGCCGCACAGTGGGCGTTTCGGCGAACGTTGTGAGACGGCGCACGAGATGATTGATCGGCAATTCCGGGACGTCCGGATGACGCCCACGGCACGGCGCGTCGTGCGGCGCTCGTCGGTGACCCGTACAGCTCCGCTGCTGGCCCCAGCCGGTCACCGCGCGCTGCGTGGTCGTGCACGCCCCCGACCGCACCCCGAGCACCGATCAATCGTCTAGCCTCAACGACATGGCCGAGCAGCCCACACAGACGCTTGCCGAGCTGCTCGAGGAGCTCGGGACCCAGCTTGCCTGGGTCCGTGAGTACCTTTGACCCGGATCAGCTGAGGACACAGGCAACCGAGCTCGAAGCCTCGATGGGTGAGCCCGGGTTCTGGGACGACCAGGCTCGAGCAGCACGAATCTCGCAGGAGCACGCGCGCGCGACCCGGAAGCTCGAGCGGTACGAGCGACTCAGCCGCGAGCTCGGTGACGCACGCGAGCTGTTCGGGCTGGAGCCCGATCTCGAGGGCGAGATCGCGGCACAGCTGACGCCGGTGCGTGCCGACCTCGACCGGTTGCGCGAGGAGGCGCTGTTCCAGGGCGAGTACGACGGTGGTGACGCGGTCATCTCGATCAACGCGGGAACCGGCGGCACCGACGCCCAGGACTGGGCGGAGATGCTGCTGCGGATGTACCTGCGCTGGACCGCCGACCGGGGCTTCCACACCGAGCTGATCGAGGCGAGCGCGGGAGAGGAGGCGGGTCTCAAGTCCGCGACGCTCACGGTGAAAGGCGAGAACGCCTACGGCCTGTTCAAAGCCGAGCGCGGCGTCCACCGCCTCGTGCGCCAGAGCCCCTTCGACTCCGCGCATCGACGGCACACCGCGTTCGCACAGGTCGTCGCGGCACCACTTCTCCCCGATTCCGCGGATGTGGAGATCGACGAAGGCGACCTGCGCATCGACACCTACCGTGCCAGCGGCGCCGGTGGCCAGCACGTCAACAAGACGGACTCGGCGGTGCGCATCACCCATCTGCCGACCGGCATCGTCGTCCAGTGCCAGAACGAGCGATCGCAGTCCTCGAACAAGGCCACCGCTATGCGCATCCTCCACTCTCGCCTGGCTGAGCTGGCGGTGGAGGAGCGAGAGGCCGAGCTTGCTCGGGAACGTGGCGCCGCTCAGGACATCGGCTTCGGCAGCCAGATCCGCTCCTACGTGCTTCACCCGTACCAGATGGTCAAGGATCACCGAACCGATCACGAGGTCGGGAACGCGCAGGGCGTCCTCGACGGCAACCTCGACGGCTTCATCCAGTCCTATCTCCTGGCGAAGGCTGCGGGCTCGGTGCTCTGATCCACGGTGCGACCGCGAATCGCGGCCTGGGCGGGGAGGACTCAGCTAGAATTCAGCGAACCTCGAAACCGGTGCGGCGAAACGCCGCCTGAGCGAATCACCCCGGTGTCGGACACAGACGACTTCATCACGCCAGCCGAACGAGGCGCCACTGCGCTCGTCGATCCTCCGCAGCCGTCCGTGCAGGAGATCGACGCGCGCACCGCGGCCGGCTCGATGATCGTCTTCGAGAACGTCCGGAAGGTCTACGAGCCCGACGTGGTTGCGCTCCAGGGCGCGACCTTCGTGATCGAGAAGGGCGAGTTCGTGTTCGTCGTCGGCCCCTCCGGCTCCGGCAAGTCGACGATCATCCGGCTGCTGCTCAAGGAGCTCGAGCCGACGTCGGGGCGGATACTCGTGGGCGGCAGGGATCTCGGCCGCCTCAAGCGCTCCAAGGTGCCGCTGTTGCGGCGGAACGTCGGTTGCGTGTTCCAGGACTTCAAGCTGCTCCGCGAACGCACCGCCTTCGAGAACATCGCGTACGCGCTCAAGGTGCAGGGGGAGTCGAACGTCTCGATCCGCAAGAAGGTGCCCGAGGTACTTTCGATGGTCGGGCTCGCGCACAAGGCCGCGTCCCGCCCCGATGAGCTGTCCGGCGGTGAGCAGCAGCGCGTCTCGATCGCGCGTGCAGTCGTCAACCATCCGCCGCTTCTGATCTGTGACGAGCCCACCGGGAACCTCGACCCGGACACCTCGGTCGGCATCATGCAGCTCCTTCATCGCATCAACACCGCGGGTACCACGATCCTTATGGTCACCCACGACCGCGAGATGGTCGACAAGATGCGCAAGCGCGTGATCGCACTCGACCTCGGCAAGGTCGTGCGCGACGAGCGGCGCGGGGGGTACGAGACCGAGTGACGAGCCGCTTCAAGCTCATGACCTCCGAGGCCTTCCGGTCGCTCGGCTCGAACCTTTCGACCACCATCGCGGCCACGATGACGGTGCTGATCGGGATGTTCCTGCTCGGGTTGCTGATCGCCCTCGGAACCTGGGTCGTGTCGTGGTCCGACCACGTGAAGGAACAGCTCGAGGTCAAGGCGTTCTTCACAGAGGACGCGACCCCCAAGCAGGTGAACGCCGTTCGCGTCCATCTCGCCAAGGGCGTCGCCGCCGGTGAGATCAAGCAGTTTCACTACGTCTCCAAGGCCGAGGCGCTGAAGATTCAGCAGAAGAGGACGCCCGACCTCGTGAAGAACCTCCCGTTCAACAGCCTCCCGGCGTCCTACGTCGCGACGCCGGTCGACGCGACTCGCGTCAAGGAGCTGTCGCGGAACCTGCGCCGCACGTTCAACGCCGGGGTCTGCCGGAGCGGCGGCGGTAATCCGACAGCGCCCTCGGGGGTGGAATGCGTACGAGACGGCGAGCAGACGTCGAAACGCATCCTCGAGGTGTCGCGCGTGATCGAGGCGATCTTCCTGGCGGCCGTGATCGTCCTGTTGATTGCGAGCGTGGTGTTGATCGCCAACACGATCCGGCTCTCCATCTTCTCCCGACGGCGCGAGATCGAGGTGATGAAGCTGGTCGGCGCCACCAACTGGTTCGTTCGCGGGCCGTTCATGGTCGAAGGCCTGCTTTGCGGCGCGGTCGGTGCGGCCGCCGCCATCATCTTCCTCGTGCTCGGGAAGCAGCTTGCCCTGGAACGGATCTCGAGCGACTTCACGTCTACTCCCGACGTCTCGTCCATGCCGTTCCTGCACATCGGCTTGATCCTCGTCGGTATGGGCCTCGCCGTCGGCGCGATCGGCTCCGGTGTCACCATGCGCCGCTACCTCCGCGTCTGAGCCCCACACCGGAAGTAATCTCCAGAGCGTGGACTACCGCCGCCTAGGCCGATCGGGCCTGCAGGTCTCCGAGCTCTCGTTCGGCTCGTGGGTCACCTTCGGTGGACAGGTCGACGACGACACCGCGCTCGCCTGCCTCGAAACCGCCCGTGACGCGGGCGTCAACTTCTTCGACAACGCCGAGGCGTACGCCTCGGGAGGGTCGGAGCGCGTGATGGGCCGGCTCTTCAAGCGACTCGGCTGGAGGCGTTCCGACATCGTGGTCTCCACCAAGATCTTCTGGGGCGGTCGCGGCCCGAACGACTCCGGGCTCTCGAGAAAGCACCTGCTCGAGGGCACCGCAGCTTCGCTCGAGCGGCTCCAGCTCGAGCATGTCGACCTTCTCTTCTGCCACCGCCCAGATCCGAACACTCCGATCGAGGAGACGGTGCGCGGGATGTCCCACCTCGTGAACACGGGCAAGACGCATTACTGGGGCACGAGCGAGTGGAGCGCAGCAGAGATCCAGGAGGCCTATGAGATCGCGCGACGCGAGCACCTCGTGCCGCCCACCATGGAGCAGCCCGAGTACAACCTCTTCCACCGCGAGCGGGTGGAGCGCGAGTTCGCACCCCTCTACGAGTCGCTGGGGCTCGGCACGACGATCTGGAGCCCGCTTGCCGGGGGGCTCCTCACCGGGAAGTACGACGACGGCCTGCCCGACGGTGCGCGGGCGACGATCGCCGGCTACGGCTGGTTCAAGGAGCGGATCACGAGCGCGGACGGTCAGAAGCTCGTCGAGCAGACGAAGGCTCTGAAGCCGATCGCCGACAGCCTCGGCTGCACGCGCGCACAACTCGGCGTCGCGTGGTGTCTGCTCAATCCCAACGTGAGCACGGTCATTCTCGGCGCCAGCCGCGTGGAACAGCTCGAGGAGAACCTCGGCGCGTCCGATGTCGTGCCGAAGCTCACACCCGAGGTGGTGGCGCAGATCGACGCGGTGCTCGGCGGGTAGCGCCGGTGCCTGACTGACAGTCAGGCACCTGGGTCGCCATCCAGGCACCCAGGCACCCAGCCACCCGCATCTCCCGAACGAGATGAGACATCGCCGCAACCCGAATCCCCGCGACCGCCGCGCCGGCAGCCACGCTCGGGCCACCCGTGCGTACGAGCGCGCGGCGGTGAAGCGGGCGGAGAAGTTCATCGAGATCGAGCTGCCGTCGCGGCGTCGTGAGCCCGAATCGGTGATCGCGCACCTCGGGCCGACGAACTCCGGAAAGACGTACGAGGCGCTGCAGGCACTCGCCGCCCGCGGCCGCGGCGTCTACGCCGGCCCGCTGCGCATGCTCGCGCAGGAGGCCCACCGCCGGCTGGCCGAACAGCTCGGCGCTGAAGCCGTCGGTCTCGTCACGGGGGAGGAGCGGATCAACGAGCACGCGCCGATCATCTGTTCCACCGTCGAGATGGCCCCCGACTCGGGCGAACTGCTCGTGCTCGACGAGATCCAGTGGGCGGACGACGCGGAGCGAGGTGCCGCGTGGACACATCTGTTGCTCGCCGGCAGTTACCGCCACATCTACCTGCTTGGCGCGCTCGATGCGCTCCCGCTGGTGGAGCAGGCGTTCCCCGGGATCGACGTACGCGTGTTCGAGCGAAAGCTCCCGCTCGAGTTCGTGGGCGAGCGCTCGCTGCGCTCGCTCTCACCGGGGACGGTCGTGGTCGCCTTCAGTCGCAAGGCCGTGCTCGCGCTGGCCGGCGAGATCAACCGGCTGCAGCCGTCCCGGGTGGCCGTGCTGTACGGAGCGATGCCGCTCGCCTCGCGGCGCGAGGAGATCGATCGCTTTCTGGGAGGCGAGGCTGATGTCTGTGTCGCCACGGATGTCCTCGGTCACGGTGTCAACCTGCCGTGCGAGACGCTGCTCTTCGCCGAGACGACGAAGTTCGACGGGCAGGATCGTCGTGAGCTGCTGCCGTGGGAGCTCGCCCAGATCGCAGGCCGCGCCGGACGCTTCGGTCTCGTCGAGCGAGGTCACGTGGGCGTGCTCGTGGGGGTGCCGTGGGCGAGTGCCGATCCGACGCTCGTCGAATCGGCGCTGCAGCCGCACGTGCCGCTCCCCCATGGGCATCTGGGATACCGGATCGTCGACGAGGCGCGGATCGGCCCGCGGCTCGGCGACCTCAACGTCGACCATCCGCGCGAGCTCGACGCCGCGCTGGCCGCGTGGCACCGCGTGGCCACGCGCCAGTGGTCGCAGGAGGGTTGGCTTGCGGTGGAGTCGTTGCAGCCGATCCGTGGCCGCCTCGCCGTCGTCGAGCGGCACCTCAGGACCCGTGGCCGCAGGCTGACGCTCGATCAGACCTGGCGCCTCGTCAACGCACCCGTCGACGAGGAGTCGGAGCTGCTCGGCCTGCTGGCGCTGGCCGTGGCCGGCGACAAGCAGCAGCGGCAGCTGCTCGCCTTCATGCTCGACACCGACCGCCTGCGCGACGCCAGCCTCGAAGAGGCCGAGAACGCCGGGCGGGTGGCCGGGATCCTGCGCTGGTTCGCGCTGCAGTTCCCTGGTGTGGGCGGCGTCACGATCGAGCGCGCCGCGGCGCTCGAAGAAGCCGCAGCCGCGCGCGTGGTGAAGCGGCTGCACGTCGAGGTTGCGGCCGGCACGGTCGGGCGTTGCCGCTCCTGCGGGCGCACCTGCCCCCCGTGGTTTCCCGTATGCGACCGCTGTGGGCACACGCGCCGGCCTGGACCCAAGCGTCGCTAGGGGACTGTCCCGTCTCCGAAAGGGGGACTGTCCCCGCAAGGTGGGTAGCCCAGACCCCGCAAGGTGGATAGCCCAGAAGGGAGACTGTCCCCGCAAGGTGGGTAGCCAAGCGGTTTGCCCGGGGGCCATGGCCGTGCTCAGACCGCGTCGGTGAAGACGACGATCCGGTTGCGCCCGGTCTCCTTGGCCTCCCGGAGAGCCGTCTCCGCAAGGTGCAGCACACCGCCTGAGCCATGGTCGCCGTCCGAGTCGGCGACGCCGAAGCTGACGGTGAAGCTGGGTGTCTCGTCGGTGGCGAGCGCACCGCCCACGGCGAACTGGATTCGCTCGAGCAGGCGGGCTGCGTCCTCCGCCGCGGTGTTCGGGAAGAGCAGGGCGAACTCCTCGCCGCCGAAACGCGCGGCGATGTCGCTGCCACGGATGTAGCTGCGGATCACGTCCGCGAAGAGTTGGAGCACGCGGTCGCCGGACTCCGTGCCGTGCTCCTCGTTGAGGTTGGAGAGGTGATCGATGTCCGCGAGCGCGAGCGCGAACGGCGTGCCCGACAGACCCAGGCGGCGGATCGCCGTCTCGGCAGCTGCTCGGTCGTAGAGATTCGTGAGCGCGTCGATCCCGATGCGCTCGCCGGGAGGCTCGAACATGCGGAGCGTGCCGACGCGCGCCCCGGTGTGCTGCGCGAGATCCTGCAATGCCCCGACCTGGACGGGTAGCGCGCCGTCCGGACCTGTGGCGTGCAGCACGCCGAGCGCGGAGCCCATGAAGCGGACGGGTACGCACACGCCGGACATCGGACCCTCCGCGCGTCCCCTCAGCTTCGGGCAGGCCGAGAGCGATTCGCTGGAGGGAAATGTCTGGAGGCTGTCCCGCTTCATCGCCACGCAGTCGAGCGGGCTGGTGACCGGGCACGCGGCGCTCCCGGTCTTCGCGTTGGCGGCGACGCGCTGCAGCCTCTCCCCGCCCGCGTCGACCAGCAGCAGCTCGCCGGGTGTGGTCGGGTCGATGCGCGCGAGCGCGTCGGCCACGATGCGGGCGGTGGCGTCTTCGTTGGCGGCCAGGTCGAGCGCATCAGCGATCTCGCCCCGCAGGGCGTCACGTTGCTCATGTTCCGTCAGCGCTGCCCTGAGCAGGTGCGCGCGATGGGTCTGCACGAGGCCGAGCACGGCGGCGGTACCGGCAACAGCGGTGCCGATCCCGGCGAGGGCAACCGCGCCGGTCGCAAGCGAGCTGCCGTCCCCCGCTACGACCATGAGGATGCATGTGCTGAGCGAGAGCAGGGCGGCGAGGCCCGCGAGCGCAGGGGTGAAGAGGCGGGGGGAGATCCACCGGTCGAAGCCCACGACGATGTCATCGACCCAAAGTCCGCCCACCTGAAGTGCGTGATGCGGTGCGTGCAGACGCGGCGTTTCTACACTAGTGCGGCGTCTCACAACGATTCACAGGGAATAATCGTCGTTGTGAGCCGCCGCACCAGATGCTTGTTGCACGTTGTCAGCCGCAATGCGGCCGACAACGTGATCCTGAAGAGGGCGCACTCCCTCACCGAGTTTCCGGTGGAACATTGCGAGATGGCGCACTAGGTCGATGACCCGCGAAGGTGGCACCAAGCTGATCGCCGACAATCGGCGCGCCCGGCACGACTACGAGCTGCTGGAGCGGTTCGAAGCCGGCGTGGTCCTGGCGGGCACCGAGGTGAAGGCGCTTCGCGAGGGACATGTGCAGCTGGGGCAGGCGTACGCCGATATTCGCGGCGGTGAGCTGTGGCTCGTGGGCGCGTCGATCGCCGAGTACGCGCAGGGCAACATCGCCAACCACAGCCCGGATCGCGATCGCAAGCTGCTGATGCACCGGCAGGAGATCGACCGGCTCTACGCCCGGATCCGCGAGAAAGGCCTCACGCTCGTGCCGCTCCGGCTGTACTTCAAGGACGGCCGCGTCAAGCTCGAGCTGGCCCTCGCCCGTGGCCGCGACCGCGCCGACAAGCGCCACGCCCTGGCCGAGCGAGACGCCAAGCGGCAGATGGAGCGGGCGCTTCGCGGGCGAAGCTAGGGTCAGCCGCCACGGTAGCGGCGGACCGGCGGACGACGAGGCGACAGACCTGCGGACGGCAGGCGGACGGCCGGCGGGCCCCTTCAGGGGCTCGCCAGCGGCGTTCCCCACAGCTTTATCCGACCGGTCCGCGCATGGTGATCGTCCCGGGGTGTACCCGGTATCCGTGCCGCTGGTTCAACCGCCGGATCGGCTCGTTGCGCTCTTCGTTTGCCGTCCGTAGCTCGCGGAAGCCGGCTTCCTTGGCCCAGCCGATCTGCCGGCGCTTGAGCGCGCCGGCGATCCCGCGGCCGCGTTCCGAGCGCAGCACACCTGTGAGATCGTGGTAGGCGATGTCGTCACCCTGCATGAAGCTGAGCTTCGCGAACCCGACCACCTTGCCGTCCTCGAGTGCCACGAACACCGCCTCCGGGTGGTCGCTGGCGCCGCCCAGGTCGTTGGCCAGCCACGACTCGAGCGACGGGAGCTCGGTGTCGTCCTCGCCGGGAACGTCCGGTGATGCCTCGCACATCACCCGGTACAGACCTTCGATCAGCTCTGGCCGGCCGCCCCACGTCACGACTTCGATACCGGCAGGTGGGTCGATTGCCGGAACGTCGACCGAGGCCAGTTCGAGCACGAGTCGCGAGTCCCGTCCGTCCTCGACGAAGCCCCGCCGCTCCAACCATTCCCGGCTCTCGTCGTCGAGCTCGTGAACCGGCCCGGTCAACTCGTCGCACCCGCGCTCGGCGAGCCAGAGCCCGGCTTGCGCCAGCAGTTCGCTTCCGAGCCCGGCTCCCCGGGACCCGGGCAGCACCCCGACCCATGCGCGTCCGACCCGCGGCGGGGAGTGCCAGCCGGTCAGCGCGTAGCCGCATGCCACATCGCGTTCGCCGTCCGACGTCAGCCACCACGCCATTGCCTCGGCCTGGGAACGCCAGTCGACCATTTCTGCGGGAGCGGCGGGCTCGTCGGGCGAGACCGTGTTCAGCACGGCGCATAGCCGTTCGAGCTCGTCTTCGCCGATCTCCCTGATCTCGGTCACGGAGAGGACGTTAGCCAGAGGCCCGCCGACACGTTAGGCTCGCGGCGTGAAGTCTCGAACAAGGGAGGCCGTCAGATGAGTCGCATCACGCTCGCCGTCAACGGCACCACCCACGACCTGGAGCTCGAGCCGCGCGATCTGCTTGTCCACGTCTTGCGCGAGCGGCTGGGCCTGACCGGGACGGTCGTCGGCTGCGATACGTCCTCGTGTGGTTCGTGCACGGTGCTGCTCGATGGAGAATCGGTGAAATCCTGCACCCTGCTCGGCGTCCAGGCCGACGGGGCTGCGATCACCACGATCGAAGGACTGGCGGCTGCGGACGGGACGCTGCACCCGGTGCAGCAGGCCTTCCACGAGCACCACGCGCTGCAATGCGGCTACTGCACGCCGGGCATGGTGCTGGCGGCCGTGTCGCTGATCGAAGCCGGCGAGGCCGGCAGCGAAGAGGCGATCCGCGAGGGCCTCGAGGGCAACCTCTGCCGCTGCACCGGCTACCACAACATCGTGAGGGCGGTCGCAGCGGCCGCGGGGGCGACGTCATGAGCGCTATCGGATCGCGTGTCCTGCGCAGAGAAGACCGGCCGCTGCTCACTGGTCGCGGCACCTACGTCGACAACATGACGGCCGTCGGAACGGTTGTGATGCACGTGGTGCGCAGTCCGTACGCGCACGCGGCGATCAAGAGCGTGGACACCTCTGCCGCCAAGCAGGCGCCGGGCGTGGTCGCGGTCTTCTCCGGCGCCGATCTTCGCGGCGACTGGAAGAACGGGATGCCGTGCGCCTGGCCGGTGACCGAGGACATGAAGGCGCCGGAGCACCTGCCGCTGTCCGTCGACGAGGCTCGCTACCAGGGCGATGGCGTCGCCGTGGTCGTCGCGGAGACCCGCGCCGCTGCACGGGACGCCGCCGAGCTGGTGGAGGTGGAGTACGACGAGCTCGCTGTCACAGTCGACGTCGCGAAGTCCCTGGAGGCGGGGAGCCCGCTCGTCCACTCCTCCCTCGGCACGAACGAGTGCTACGTGTGGCGTCTCGAGTCCGGCGAGGTGGACGACGTCTTCGCCAAGGCGGACGTCGTCGTCAGCCGCCGTTACTACCAGCCGAGGCTCATCCCCAACGCGATCGAGCCGCGTGCGGTGCTGGTGACCCCGGCCCCGAACGGCGACCTCACCGTCTACTCGGCCACGCAGATCCCGCACGTCCTCCGCTTCGGCGTCGCGCTCGTGCTCGGCATCCCCGAGTCGAAGGTGCGGATCGTCGCTCCGGACGTCGGCGGCGGCTTCGGCTCGAAGCTGGACGTCTACGCCGAGGAGTTGCTCGCGGCCGCGGTCGCGCGTCGGCTCGGCCGGCCGGTGAAGTGGACGGAGGACCGAACGGAGGCGTACACCGCCACGATCCACGGGCGCGACTTCGTCACCACCTACGAGCTCGCGGCGACGAAGGACGGGAAGATCCTGGGGTGCCGCGCAGACGTGAAGGCCGCGATGGGGGCGTACCTACAGCTGGTGACACCGGGCATTCCGATTCTCGGCGCCTGGATCTACGGCGGGCCGTACGACATCACGGCGTACGGCGTGAAGATCACCGGCGTCTTCACCAATACGACGCCGACCGACGCCTATCGCGGCGCCGGCCGGCCGGAGGCGACGTACGTCATCGAGCGAACGATGGATGCGCTCGCCGACGAGCTCGGCATGGACAAGGTCGAGCTGCGCCGCAAGAACCTGATCACCGAGTTCCCGTACACCCTCGCCTCGGGCCTTACCGTCGATTGCGGCGACTATGTGGCCTCGCTCGACGAGGCGCTTCGCGTGCTCGACCTGGACGCGTTCCGCGCCGAGCAGAAGAAGCGGCGCGACGCCGGCGACGTGAAGCAGCTCGGCGTCGGCTTCTCCACCTACCACGAGATGTGCGGGCTGGCGCCGTCGCGCATCCTGGGGGCGATCCGCTACGGGGCCGGTGGCTGGGACAGCGCCACTATCCGCATGCAGCCGCTCGGGTCGGTGCAGGTGATCACCGGAACCTCGCCGCACGGTCAGGGGCACGAGACGGCGTGGTCACAGATCGCCAGCGACCTGCTCGGGGTGCCGATGGAGGACATCGAGGTGCTGCACGGCGACACCGCCGTCTCGCAGCTGGGGATGGACACCTACGGCAGCCGCTCGCTGCCCGTCGGGGGCATCGCCTTGCACAACGCCGCGCAGAAGATCGTGGAGAAGTCGCGGCAGATCGTCGCCCATCAGCTCGAGGTCTCCTCCGACGATCTCGACTACGCCGACGGCACGTTCACGGTGAAGGGCTCGCCCGACAAGACGATGACAGTGCGCGACGCCGGCCTGCAAGCCTGGACGGCGCACAACCTGCCGGACGGGATGGAACCGGGGATGGAGGAGACGGCGGTGTACGACCCGCCGAACTTCTCGTGGCCTGGCGGGACGCACATCTCGGTGGTCGAGGTGGACACCGAGACGGGCGATGCGCGCCTGCTGCGGCACATCGCGGTGGACGATGTCGGCACGATCGTGAACCCGCTGATCGTGGAGGGCCAGATCCACGGGGGGGTCGCGCAGGGTGTTGCGACCGCGCTCTACGAGGAGGGCCGCTACGACGAGGACGGCAACCTGACGACGCCGAACATGCTCACGTACCTGGTGCCCTCCGCAGCGGAGCTCCCGAGCTTCGAGCTCGGCCACACCACGACCAAGAGCCCGACGAACCCGCTCGGTGTGAAGGGCGTGGGGGAGACGGGCACCATCGCGTCTGCACCGGCCGTGATCAACGCGGTCGTGGACGCGCTGTCGCACCTTGGGGTGCGCGATGTCGGGCTGCCGGCGACGCCGGAGCGAGTGTGGCGTGCGATCGAGGAGGCGAGGCAGTGATCCCGGCACCGTTCGACTACGAGGTGGCGGAGAGCGTCGAGCAGGCGGTGGCCGCGCTCGGCGGTGATCCGGACGCGAAACTGCTGGCGGGCGGGCATTCGCTCGTGCCAGCGCTCAGGCTGCGCATCGCTCGCCCGTCGAAGCTGGTCGACATCGGGCGCATCGCCGAGCTCTCCTACGTCCGCGATGCGGGAGGGCACGTGGCGATCGGTGCCCTGACCCGGCACAAGGACGTGCGGGACGCGGCGTTGCTTCGCGAGCACTGCTCCGTGGTGTCGACGACGGCGGGGATGATCGGTGACCCGCAGGTGCGGCATCGCGGCACGATCGGCGGCTCGCTGGCGCACGGCGACCCGGCCTCCGACCTGCCCGCGGTGATGCTGGCGCTCGAGGCCGAGCTCGTGGCTCGCGGGCCGGGCGGCGAGCGGGTGATCCCGGCAGCGTCGTTCTTCACCGGTGTCTTCCAGACGGCGCTTGCGCCCGGCGAGGTGCTCGTCGAGGTGCGTGTGCCGAAGCTCGCGGCCGGGACGGGGGCGGTGTACCTGAAGGCGAACCGCCGGGCCCAGGACTGGGCGACGGTGGGTGTCGCCGTGGTTGTCGGTGGTGGTCGCAATGGCATCGGGCTCACCAACATGGGGGGCACCCCAATGCGCGCGAGCGCGGCCGAGAATGCGCTGGCGGGTGGCGCCTCGGCAGCGGACGTCGCGAAGCTCCTTGCGGACGGCACAGAGCCTCCGAGCGACCACGCCGGCTCCGCCGACTACCGCCGTCACCTGGTGACGGTGCTGGGAAGGAGAGCGCTGGCAGCGGCCACGGCCTGAGGGTCGCGCGGGGCGGACTCTTACCTCGTCCATACGCCTACTGGCGGGCCCCTTCAGGGGCTCGCCAGCGGCGTTCGCACGTCTCAGATGCGTGTGGTGGCGAGCGCTTCGTCGAGCGCGTCTTCGCGCGTGCGGCCTTCGCAGATCAGGCGGTGCCGGAGGACGTTGGGCGCGATCTCGCGGACGTCTTCGATCGTGACCGTGTCGCGGCCGTTGAGACGTGCGATGGCCCGTGACGCGGCCATCAGGTGGATCGCTCCGCGGGAGCTGGCGCCGAGGATCATCCCGTCGAGCTCGCGCGTGCGGCGGACGAGCGCCACCACGTAGCGGGCGATGCCGTCGGGCACCTCGGTCGCGTCGAGCTCCTGCCGGGCCTTGTCGAGCCCGACGAGGCCGAGTAGTGGCTTGATCTCTCCGAGCATGTCCGGGGTGACGCCCGTATGGGGCAGCCTGAGCATCTCGATCTCGTTCTCCATGTCCGCGTAGTCGAGCTGCACCATGAACAGGAAGCGGTCGAGCTGTGACTCGGGGAGCGGGTAGATGCCCTCGTGCTCGAACGGGTTCTGGGTGGCGATCACGAGGAACGGGTCGGGCAGCCGGTGCGTCTCGCTCTCGACCGTCACGGTGCGCTCTGCCATCGCCTCGAGCAGCGCCGACTGCGTGCGCGGCGGCGTGCGGTTGATCTCGTCGGCGAGGAGGACGTTGGTGAAGACGGCGCCGGGCATGAACACGGGCTCGCCGCCTCGCCGGATGTACGTGCCGGTGATCATGTCGGGGGTGGTGTCGGGGGTGAACTGGACGCGGCGGAAGTTGGCGCCGAGGACATGTGCCATGGCGCGACCCATGAGCGTCTTGGCGCTTCCGGGGGGCCCTTCGAGCAGCACGTGTCCGCGCGCGATCGCGGCGACGAGCAGCAGTTCGATCGCCTGCGGCTGCCCGACAACGACGCGGCCGACCTCGCGCTTCGCGTCCTCCCGCAACCCGGCGAGATCCAGAAACTTCGGTTGCAACATGTGTGACATCAGGACCCTGCTCCTTTCCCCTGTGCAGAGCATATGCGCCGGATCCGCGAGAAGCCATGGCTACACTGTTCTTGAACACACATACGGGGGCGACCAGGTTTCGACGTGGTCGGTTCTCCGGTCGAGTTGCGAGCCGAGGTCGCCGGTTGGCCTCGTTAATCCACCGGCAACAACACAAGTGCGAAGAGCGATCTCGCACTCGCCGCCTAGTTCTCGTAACTAGGTAGGCGACGTCCCACCCCGCTGGGCCCGAGGCGGGGAACGGGGCGCCAACTATCGGGCTCGGCGCCAAGGGAGAGCCACTCGCCCGCGGCGCGACACTTCAGGAGGGCTAGCCCGTCGGCAGGTCGTTCGCGAACCGGCCGCCGGGCGAAACCAAAGCGCGAACTACGCTCGTAGACATTCGGCCGGTGCGTCCGCGGACGCGGGTTCGATTCCCGCCGCCTCCACTTCGGCGCAAC